>CAXTCD010000248.1:0-6029 GCA_964242145.1 uncultured Rhizobacter sp. | reverse complement strand
ACTGTAGCACACCCAATTATTCATGCAACTGCTTTCTTCAATGAAAGTTCGAGGACATTGATCTTCCCGTGCGTACTCATCGTCAAAGTACCCTCTCCCTACAATTCCGCGCCTCATCAAGGATCCCCTCACCTCATGTTCAAGAACGCACTGATCTATCGCATCGGCTCCTGGGAGCCGCCTTCCGGTACAGAAGTAGAAGAACGCCTTGGTATGGGCCGCTTCGTTGAATGCGGAGCGACTCAAATGGAATCCGCCGGCTGGGTCGAGCCGCGTGGAGAAAAGCATGCAGCGTTGATGGAAGGTGTCGGCGACCAACTTATCTTGCGTCTCTGCGTCGAACGCAAGGCAGTCCCCGGCTCTGTCATCAAGAACCAGTTGGAAGAGCGCCTGGAGAAAGTGAAAGCAGAAACAGGCCGCAAGCCCAAAGGCAAGCAAGCCAAGGAGATCAAGGAGGAGATCGTCCACTCCTTATTACCGCGCGCGTTTCCGAAACGCTCGGCCACAACCATCTGGATCGATCCAACCGAGCGCTGGGTCGTGATCAATACCTCCAGCATCAAGGCGGCGGACCGCATGGTCAGCATGTTGGTCGAATTGCTGGGCGGCGGCGTCACCTTGTCTTTGCTCCAAACAGAGATATCTCCAGCGACGGCAATGGCTGAATGGCTGAAGACGCGTGAAGCGCCACCGAATTTCACGATCGATCGCGAATGCGAACTGAAGCAACCGGACAGCGAAAAGTCCACGGTACGCTATGCGCGGCACACCTTGGACATCGAAGAGGTCGGCGAACACATTCAGCAAGGCAAGATGCCCACGCAATTGGCGATGACCTGGAACAGCCGCGTGTCTTTCGTGCTCACCGAGTCGATGACGATCAAGAAAATCAAATTGCTGGATGTCGTGCTGGAAGGCGCCGCCACCCAAGGGCAAGGCGATGACAACGGATTTGATACCGATGTCGCAATCATTACCGGCGAGTTGCGGCAGCTGATTCCCGATCTGCTCGATGCGCTGGGCGGCGAACTACCACTGAACAAGCCATTGCAGGACACGAAGCAAGATGCTCTCGCCACCGCCGCGCCTGCCGCCTCCGTTGATAAACGTGCAAATGAGCTCGCGGCCGCCGATGCGCGTGGCGATGCTCCGTTCTGATTGAACGCGCAGCAGCCGATGGCAAACACAGGCTCAATTGCCATCATCGGCACCGGTCGTCTCGGCAGTGCTTTGGCGATGGCTTTGCATCGGCATGGCCTGAATCTGGCGATGGTCGCGAGCCGGGGCGGTGAATCGGCAGCGGCATTGGCGGCCGGCTTGCCTGGATGCCGATCGGCCACGCCCCACGAGGCCGCACAAGCCGATTTGGTATTTCTCAGCGTGCCCGATGACCGCATCGCGCCACTCGCCAGTGAATTGCCGTGGCGTGCCGGTCAAAGCGTCGTTCATTGCAGTGGCGCCACCGAGGTGGCGGCCTTGCAAGCGGCGGCGACAGCCGGCGCGCTGACCGGTGGCTTTCACCCACTGCAGATATTTTCCGATCCTGGCCGGGCGGTCGAGCTGCTCAAGGGCAGCAGCGTAGCGATCGAAGGCCCGCCGCTTCTTGCTGATCAACTGATTGCAATTGCCCAAGCCTTGGGCATGCGGCCGTTGACACTGCCGCCGGGCGCCCGCGCGCTGTATCACGGGGCGGCCAGCTATGCCGCCAGCTTTCTGCTGTCGATGCTTCAAGAAACGGTTGATGTTTGGCAGCGCTTCGGCATGAGCGAAGCCAGCACGCTGGCCGCGCTGCTACCGCTTGCCCGAGGCACGCTGGATGCCGCAGCCGCTCGCGGGCTGGCATCAGCGGTTGCCGGGCCGGTATCGCGAGGTGATGCGGGCGTCATCGCTCGCCATGTTGATGCGCTCAAGGCGCTGGGAGGCGATCATGCCGCCCTCTACCAGGCGTTCACGCGTCGCCAGCTGGCGCTGGTGCAGACAAAACACCGCTTGAATGATGAGCAGGCGCAGCGCATCGAGCGGCTGCTGGATGGAGCGCCTCCGCGCTGACCCTCGCCTTCGCCGCTATTTCAGAATAAATTTGACGATCTGCGCACGCGTACCTGGGTCGCTGTCAAAGCTGCCGTGGGTGGAAGCCGCGCTCACAGATCCCGGTGCCACGTGCACTGTCGTGCGAGGCCAATCGCCAGCCTGGGCGTCGAAATACTTCTGCATGCCGATCACCGGCGTCTCGCCGCCGCCTTCGAACGACTGGCTGACCAGATAGAGCAGCGAGCGCCGGTAGGCACCGCAGGTGTAGTCGTCCCGTTCAGCACGATCGCTCAAATGGAATTGCTGATAGCGCTGAATGGCCCGTGAGCGCAGATGCGGCAGCAGCTGTTGCTCGAAGGCCTGAACCGTCAACGCCGGCGCCATGAAGCTCACCGATTCGAAACGCAGGCCTTCCGTCACCAGGCGGTCGATCCAGGACGCGGCCATCAGGCTGCCCGCCGAATGCGCGACCAGATGGAGCCGAATCCGCGGCGCACCCGCCTGTTGCTGAAGATGCCGATACAGCAACTCCACGCCGGCCTGCGCATCGTCATCGACGCCTGGCCGGATGTTGCTCATCGCATCGGCGTTCTGCTTCAACTCGCTCCACAAGCGCGTGCCCGGGCGGGCCAGCAGGCGCTCGAGCCGGTCGTTCCACCACCGGTCTTCATCGGCCGCGGCCGATTGCGGAATGTGGTGAATCGCCTTTTCAATGCACGCGAGCGCGGCGCTGAAGAAGTCGCTCTCCCACATCAGGAAAATCGGGAACACCTTGTGCTCATAGAGCATCGGAATCCATTGCGCGGCCACGCGCGCGGCCGCGTTCTCGCCCACCAGTCCGCCGTGGGCAAAGATGCAGACATCGACCACTTCGTCTTTTTGATGCCAGCGCTTGCGGGCCGCAGCCAGATGGACATCGACCATCGCGCGCACGTCGGCCGGTCGCGTGCGGAACTCGCCGCTGTCACTCAATGAGCCGTCGCTTGCCATATTGAGAATGAAGGGCGCGATCTCGCGGTTGCGCAGCACTTCATTCGTCGACAAGGACACGCTCCCTGTCGTCGCATGAGCACGCAGGCTCGGGGCTTTCGAAATGGCGGCGTGCTCCCGAGTGACCACGCCCAACTGCGCCACCCAGCAATCCATCGCGTTGCGCAGCCAATCGTCGTAGCTGAGGAGCGCGTAGCCGTGCGAGCCCCAAGCGGCACCCCAGGAGTTCTGGATCAGAAAACCGCGCTCGTTGTAGCCGACGATCGCAAAGGCGTGGCCCTGATGCGCCGCCGGGCTCGGGCGCACCGGAATCTCCCAGATGCCCTTGAACGACGTCGGCCGCGTCTTTCGGGTGGGTACTTCGATGCCTTCATCCCAGCCGGCATGGCAAGACGCGCTGGCCAGCAGGATGCCGACTTCGTTGAGCGCCGCATGCATGTCGGCAATGACTTTCGTGTCGACCCGGTAATACGCGCCCAGCGGCCGCTTGACGGCATCGAGCCACCAATCGTCTTCGGGGCGCGAAGTGTTCTGAGGCATCTCAAGTTCAGGGAACAGCGAGGCATGACAAGCGCCGTGCTTGAACCAGCCCTTCATCACGCCGCGCAGGCTGGAGCCCTTGTCTTTGATCGAGCCGGCGTATTCGTCGTAGCGCCTTGCCATCGAATACAGCATGAACGGCGAGATCGACGGGCGCGCCTCGCGCTCGGCGCTGCGCAACAGATGTTCGATGACCAACGACAGGCTAAAGCCGGTACAGGCCATCGTGTCGTGCTGGTTTTTCACCGTCAGCCCGCGCGCGGGGAACATCGAAGGCGCCGGCGCCTGGCCAAGGTTCGGGCGATAGCGCCGGTCACGGTGGTCCAGCGCATCCGGGCGCGCCGAACGCATGAAGGCAATGGTCGGGTCGATATCGGTGTCGATATGCGTATGGGTCTTCTTGGGAACAGGCATGCGTGGAAGCTTCCGGTTTGGGCGGGGCGCATGGTCGGGGTGGCCCGTGCTGGTGTCAATGCATCAAATGAAGGACGACATCAGCGCGATGAAAGGTAAGCGGTCAACGAAGTACGCCCTGCCACCGCCGACGCGGTGGCAAGGGCATCGCTCAGTTCGCGCCGAGATCAATGCGCCAGGGCAGCAGCGCGGCGTAGTCGTCGACGGTCTTGGCGTTCGGCAGCGCGACGAACAGTGCGCGCAGGTAGCGGTAACCGTCGATGCCATTGACCTTGCAAGTCTGCAGCAGCGAATACAGGTTCGCGCTGGCATGGGCGCCTGCCACCGTGTCGGCGAACAGCCAGTTGCGCCGACCCACACAGAACGGCCGGATGGCGTTCTCCTGAACGTTGTTGTCGATGCTGTAGCGGCCGTCCTCCACGTAGCGCTTGAGCTTGCTCCACTGCGAGGCCAGGTAATGCAGGGCCTGCCCAAGCAGGCTCTTGGGCAGCACGGCATGCAAGTTGGCCAGCAGCAGCACCTGGATCGCGGCCAGCACGGCAACGCTGCCGCGCTGGCGTCGGTGTCCGAGCTCGGTCGCGTCGACACCGTCTTCCCGGGCCTGTGCCTCGACCTGGTACAGCTTGCCGATCAGCGCGATGAACTGCGCCGCCAACGGGTCCGGCCCGCGGCGGTCCTTGGGGAGCGCCTGCAAGGCCTCGTGGAAGTACCGTCGGCAATGGGTCCAGCAGCCCAGGTGCACCAGCCGCTGTGTGTCGGCCACGGCGTTGTAGACCGCATAGCCGTCGGTCATCAACACGGCGCCCTGTCGCATGCCGGCGTATAGCGCCATGGCCGTCTTGGTCGAGCGGCTGGGCGCGTAGGTAACAGCCGGATCGGGGGCCCGTGCCGCCGTTGCCCGACCCATCGGTCAAAAGCGGCCCAGCAGCACCGCTTGGCGGTACAGGGGCAGTCCGTCGAGGTACTCCGACGTCGCGATCCAGGCCAACGCGCGCTCGGTGAACAAGCCTTTGGGGATCATCTGCGCGGGCCTCGCGGCCAGGCGGATGCCGCCGTCGCAGCACGGGCACGCGTACTTCACGCGCTCGTGGCGGATGACGCGCACCTGCTGCGCGATGATGTCCATCTGCTCGCTGACGACGACGCCGATCTCGCGCAATGCGGCGCCGTCGTGGGGGCACGCGCGTTCGTCTTCGGGCACGATTGCTGAACACATAGACGCAGGCGGCAAACGGGTCCATGCCGAGTGCCTGCTGCACGAGCGCGGCCAGGCCGTTGATGCTGAGCCGGATGTCGATCGGGGCGCGGTGCAGGTAGACCTTCAGATCGTCGTCGAGACGGAACACGCCAGCCTCCCGAGCGTCTGGATGACTTCGCCAAACTGGCGCAGATCGGCGCCGTGCAGCTCGACCTTCACGCCGTTGGGCAATCGCGCCTGCAGACTCATGACGCTGGCGGGGTTACCCGCTTGGGTCTGCGACGCCACGGTACCCGCCAACACGGGTACGGCCACGAAGGTCGAGGTCGCGGGCGCGCAGCGAGTGCCCCACGCGCGCTGGCGCTTCTGGGAGTCTTCGCGCACCCATCGTGACACCTGACTGGCGTTGATGCCGCACTCACGTGCCAAGCGCGACACCGAAGCGCCTGGCTGCAGGCACAGCTCGACCAACTCGGCCTTCGCTGTCACGTTGTACACGCAGCGTCCGCCGGGTTGATGACCCACAACCAGGCGTCGCTTGAGGTCTTCCAGATCACTTGCCATTACGTTCCCACGTTGATCTACATCGGAACGTAGGCTCTCAGCTCAACGCCCTTTGCTCAAGGTCGTGGTCAATTGACCGCTTACGATGAAAGCGGCGAGCCCACAGCGGTGGCTGATAGCAGCCGCGTCCCAGCAATCGCGGAACAGCACCGACGAGAAATGAAAAAGGGTGCCGAAGCACCCTGGGGACTGTGTCACGCGACGTTCAACGCCACATGCTGGCAGCCGTCATCGTTCGGCTCTTCGCGCAATTTAGTGTGATCGAACGTTGACAGGTGCCAGATCGAGCTTG
>CAXTCD010000247.1:0-6067 GCA_964242145.1 uncultured Rhizobacter sp. | reverse complement strand
CGCTGCCCATCGGCATAGAGGTAGTCCGGCGCCAGGGTCACGCGCCACAGCACACCGTCGCGTTCGGTGCGCAGCACCTTGAAGTCGTAGTACTCGGGGATGGCCGCCAGCTCGGCGTTCAGCGCCGCACGCAGCTCGGCGAGGCTCATGGCAATGGGGCGTAGGGAGAAAAGGGCGGTCGGGGCGGGCGCGACTATAGCCCTTGATCGCGCAAGTTGAAGCAGCTGAGCGCCTGGGCGCGGTGCCGGCTGCTGGAGGATGAGTTGGCTGGTGGGGCACCCGAAAGACCGCAGGTGACGTGAATGGGTTCGACCCCGCACTGTCTGCAGCTGCAATCAGCGAGCCAGTCGATGGCTTCATGCCGGGGCCATTCAACGCCGGCGCTACCTTCCGCGAACAGCGGTGCTTGATCGCATAACATGGCACCAGAACTGACCTGTATCGCGGTGCCGGGGCACCCGAAGCTGCGCGGCAAGCTCAGCAGCGCGCTGATCAGCAATATGCGGCGGCGAACCGCAAGTACGTCAGCTTTCTGGACTGGTTTGTCGATGCCTTGTTCGACTCCTGGCTCAACTCGCTTTAGCCACGCCTTCCACGCGAGCCACTTAAGCCGTCACAGCGTGAACCGTAGCTCGCGTCGCTAATCTGAGTCTTGCGTCTTGCGTCTTGCGTCGAAGCCGCTGGCTGCCGACGATCCAGAATAAGCGCCGAGCAGGTTGGTCGAAACGCAGCGGGCTTGCTCGCCGTCTGCGAACGATGGAGACTCTTGCCCTCCGCACTGACCATCGACCCCACCCGCCGTCCACCCCACACGGCTTGCCAAGGAAAAATCACCATGTCAGAACGCACCGTCCGCCTGCACCGGGTTCTCCGCACCTCGCCCGAGAAGCTTTATCGTGCCTTCACTGAGGGCGATGCGATGAGCAAATGGCTTCCGCCCTACGGATTTACCTGCAAGGTCCATCACCTCGACGCGCGCGTAGGCGGCAGCTTCCGCATGTCGTTCACCAACTTCTCCACCGGCAACGGGCATTCGTTCCACGGCGAGTACCTTGAGTTGATACCGAACGAGTTGATCCGATACACCGACGAGTTCGATGACCCGAATCTGCCCGGTGTGCTGCAGGTGACTGTGTCGCTGAAGGCCGTCAGTTGCGGTACCGAGTTGAGCATCTCTCAAGCCGGCATCCCTGAGCTGATACCGCTGGAGATGTGTTACCTCGGCTGGCAGGAGTCGCTGGCGCAGCTGGCTGCACTGGTCGAGCCGGACATTCCGGGTTGAGCGTCGTCGAGCACATGACTCAACGAATCGCGGCTTGCTCTTGCGGGCAACTCACGGCCACCGTGGCGGGTGAGCCGGCTGGAGTCTCCGTCTGCCATTGCCGTGCGTGCCAGCGCAGGACCGGCAGTGTGTTCGGTGCCCAGGCGCGGTTCACCACAGAACAAGTTTCTGTCACCGGCACGGCCAGTGAGTACGTCCGCGTTGGGGACGAAGGCTCGCATGCCAAATTCCACTTCTGCCCTGCCTGTGGAGCCACGGTGTATTACACCGTTGAAGAACGGCCTGGCGTCGTCGTCATACCGGTCGGAGCCTTTGCCGAGCCTACCTTTCCGGAGCCAACGTTCTCGGTGTACGAGGAGAGAATGCACTCGTGGGTCGGGCTTCCGCCAGCCATTGAGCACATGGCTTAATGAAAGAGCGGCTCTGGTAACTCCGAGCCACTCATCTGCAGCTTGTTAACCACCGACGGTGTTTCGCTGCGACGCCTTGGGTTCTTCTGACGCGCCCGGTGCGCGAATTCGACATGTTGGCAAAAGGGGCACGAAGGTCCGGGCCCAGTTACTCCGACCGCGGGCCTGCGTGGGCGTCTGCATGAGACTGCAGCGTCAGCCCGATCAACCGCGACACCACCGCGGCGAGGTAGATGACGCCGACGAACATCTCAATGCTGGCCAGCGCGCGGGCATGAGGCCGAACCGGCACCACATCGCCAATGCCGGTGCTCGACAGCAAGGCGAAGCTCAGGAACATCAGCTCGGTCCAGCTGCGCGGCTCGCCCGGCGAGATCGCCGCGGTGAAGCTGCCCGGCACCAGCGCCTGCGTCAGCACGAAGAGGTGGGCGAAGGCCCAGGCCAGCAGCGTGAAGGTGGCACCAGCGGCGAACAGCTCGTCGGTGGTGGCCTTGCGGTCGGCGAGCATATAAGCAATCAGGCTGCCGGCGGCATAGAAATAGAAGAAGGCTTCGAGCGCCGATGACCAGGGCAGCAGCGCGGTCATGCCATGAACCGCCTGCAGCCACAGCATCACGACCGAAGGCAAGGCGGCGATCGCTGAAATCCACGTCAGGCCCGGTGTGCGCCGAACCATGCCGGTGGTGATGATCAAAACGACGATGCCGAAGGCACCGAAGCCCATGCGTGCCAGCGCCGTGCTTTCAATGAACGGGTACAGCAGCAGGCCCACGAGCTGAACCACCAGCAGGATGGCCGATGGATGTCGGCGGGTGTGGAAGATGAATCGCATCGGCTGATTGTCACCGGGGGAGTCGTTGCGCCATTGGAGCCCCGCGGGGCCTCGCTGGCACGCCGCGCAGCGTGGACTCGGCTTGGAAGCCCATCACGTTGCCGCACTTCGTGTCGCATGCCGTTTCTTCGCATGATGGCAGCCGCGCCCGGCTCAACAAGGCAGCATCAATGCTTGATCAGTCGATCCATTGCTGATGGCCGTTATCAATCAGCCAAACGCCTTTAAACCCAAACATCTGGAACATCCCATGCCTTTGCCAAATGCATTGAAGAAGCTTCTGCAGGAGTTCCGGTCCATCGCCCGCCTTCATGCAACGGTCGATGACCTCATTGCCGGGACACCTTTCACCGTGGGTCATCAGGAGTTCACTTTGCATTACGAAACTGACAGTGGCAGCGACCTGTTCGCTGTGCAGGCCAACCTGGGCGTGGCCCCGGCGGAGCATCGTGCCCAAGTCTATGAAATGCTGCTGCGAAGCAATGCTTTGCTGGCTGGCAATGTCGGCCCGATCTTCGGCATGGAGCCGGACGGCGAAGGCCTGCTGATGGTGTTGACGCTGCCGATTGCGACACTGGCCGCTCGGACCTTGAACGATGCTTTGGCGCGGATGTCGGACGCTGCCGACATGTGGCGCGAGAATGTGGGCTTTGTTGACGCAGCCAACCTGGACGATGAGGTGCTGGAGGTGTCCGCGCCGGTGGCGCTGGGATCGACGTTCAAGACAGATCGCCACGCCAATTAACCGGTGATCGGGCCGATGCGGCCTGATCTGCGCTGATCTGCAAAAAGCCCGCGCCAGTGACATGGCGCGGGCTTTGTCATGGGCGCTGCGATTCAGCGACGGTTGCTTTCTACATGACGCCTTGGCGCTGCACAGTTGCAGCGCCAAGGCGAATCACGGCAGACGACTCAGCCTACGCCGATGTTGATCGTCAGTGACTTGGCTTGTGCCACACGCACGGCCTGATCGTCAGGCGGCAGCACGTAGGCATTGTTCTTTCCGATTTCTTGGTTCAGGTAAGCCACTGACTTTGGATTGGTTTTTCCATCGAACCATTGCGGCGACTTGATGACATCGTCACCCGAGCTGTCGGTCGTGACGATGTCCGACGGCGCCTTGCCAATCACGCTCTTCTTGATGCCGGCGGTGGTGCCATCGGGCGCCTTGATCTCCAGCGAGCTGTTGCGGCCCGGAATGTCGCTTTCGTTGAACCAGATCTTGCCGGTCTTCTGTTCAAAATTCAGCTCGGCCCAGTTCGACGGGTCTTGCGTGTTACCGCTGTACTTCTGTAGCCGCCCCTGCCAATCGTCAGGTACCGAGATCTTCATCTCGCTGTGGGCATCAAGCTTGAATTGCGCGTTCGGCCCTTCAAAGTTCGGATGCATGCCAGGCGCGAGGTTGCGGAACATCGCGACATCCATTGGCTTGTCGGTCGTATTGCGCACAAGAATCGAGTTGGATCCACCACCGTCCACCGCGCCTGCAGCAGAGGGTTTCAGCGGTTCCTGAGTCGACACAGCGGGAGCCGCCTGCGTTGTCGTCGTGGTGATTTTGCTGGCCGGTGCGTCTGCAGGCACCGGCGCAGCCGCCTCGGTGGGCGGTGTGCTGGGAGTGCTGGGCAGCGAGGGCGCGCGCGTCGCGTTCGTCGTTGACGGCACTGCCGGTGTGGAATTCACTGGGGGCACCGCAGCAGGGCTGTCACCTGGTGCGGGGGGCTGCCCAAGCACCGGCACGGCGTTCGAGACCGAGGCATCGCTGCCAGCGATCGGCGCGACACCTGGGCTGCCGGGCAGCGAACTGCTGCCCGGGTTGACCGCGCTTGCGGCATCCGGCGCCACGACGGAATTGGCCGCCGATGGCGTTGGCTCTGTCGGGATCGCCAGGCTGTTCATCACCGCTTGAGCGGCTTGATTGACAATTTTGTCCAGCACGTTGCTGATTTGCTGGCTGAGCTGGGACAGCCCGGCGCCCGAAGCGGAGCTGTCGCTGGCCAATGCAGTTGGCGGCTGCACCGCTTGCTGCACTGTGTCAATGACTTGCTTGATGATCGTGAGGAGGCCTGATCCCCCTCCCACTTCTGTGACTGACTCTGCGCCCATGAGCACTCCTCTTCGCTGATCAAATAACGAAAAGATAGACCGATGCTCGAACACTGGCATGAAGCGGGCGAAGTGAAGCACTGCAATGCGAACCTCGTGCGCCGAAGAAGGCTTGCCATGATGGATGGGACCACCTGCAGCAGAACCTGGGCCCTGACGGGCCAGCGTCAATGCGCCAGATCGGGCGTCAGTGCCTGGGCGAAGGCAATGTGGTTGCCGTCGGGGTCGGTGATCATCAAGGTCTTGACTTGCGCATTGGCACTGCGCTCGCTGGTGTCGCCACCCCAGGCCTGCACTTGCGCGATCTGTTCGTCGATGTTGCTGACGGACAAGGTCACCGAGCCTTGACCTGCACGTTGCGGCAGCTGATAGACCTGCAGCCAGCCGCCGCCTTCGAAATGCCACTCTGCCAAGCCCGGCATCGCAGACGAATCGGCCGGCCTGCCGAAGAGTCGTTGATACCAGGCCTGGCTGGTACCCAGATCACGCACAGCGAGGCTGGCGATGGCATTGCGGATGGTCATGGTCGGTGCTCCTTGAGGTTTCGTCGGCCATTCGTCGAGGCCTCGATATTTCAGTGCTTCGACGCTAGCCCCATTACTGTTCAGATAGAGAATCCGTTAATAAATATAAGTCTATCGAGACTTCAATGTGCGTGGATGGCGATGGCGAGAACGCGTAAAGCCTGCCAGCAAAGGTTGATGTTGCGCATTTGATCTGCGCCTGGGTGCTGGCCAGCGTGCAGGCGAGGTCGGTGCCGTGCAAGCCAGCAAGTCGTCCATTTCGCAGGCGCGCACCCGGCTAGTCTTACTGTGTTAACAAAGTCAAGGCATGATGCGGACTTCTTCAGGCAAGAGGCACGCCTTGATGCAAGAGCTTCGTGAGTTTGATCGGTACATGGCGCATCTGAGCGAGGGCCTGGGCCACGCGGACCGACACGCCGGGCTGCGCGGCTATTGCACCGGCCTGATGGCCCCGCTCAAACGCAAGAGCGTGGAGCCGATGGCGTCGCACCTGGCGCCAACGGGCACGCGCTCGCGACACCAGTCACTGCATCACTTCGTGGCCGACTCGCCCTGGTCCGACGAGCAGATGCTGCTGCGCGTGGCGCAGTGGGTCGTGCCGGCGATGGACTTCTCGGGGGCGGCTGGTGGATCATCGACGACACCGGCTTCCCAGGCAGGGCACGCACTCGGTGGGCGTGGTCCGGCAGTACTGCGGGATGCTGGGCAAGCAGGAGAACTGCCAGGTGGCGGTGAGCGTGACGCTGGCCTGCCAGACGGGCAGCCTGCCGGTGGCTTGGCAGTTGTACCTGCCCAAGGAATGGGCTGACGACACGGCGCGGCGCGAGAAGGCCGATGTGCCGCAGGACGTGGCATGGGCATGATGCGCGCCGGCGGCACGGCTGCGAAGCGCGGCTCGTTGGCCACGCGCACGAGC
>CAXTCD010000246.1:0-6111 GCA_964242145.1 uncultured Rhizobacter sp. | reverse complement strand
AGGTGCTGATCGACGGCGTGCCGGTGGCCTTCGAAGGCCACAAAGTCAGTTGCGGTGCGGTCCTCATCTCGACCCTGCCCACCAGCGGGGTGACCTGAGCCCGCCACGCGTCATCGCGGCGAAGCGGTGTCCACGCGCTCGAATCAGGCCTGCGGCCCTTCAGCGCCAAAACAGCGTACAGCCGAACGGCATGCGCAATCTCAACAGCTTCGAATCCAACGCCAAGGTGAGTCACCGAGCCCTCATCTTTTCGTTCCATGCCAGAAGGCTTCGCGTCGGCAGCGATTCAATAAAGGCGATCACCGAAGATTGCAATCGGGCAACCAACGCAAGCTCATTCCCGCCGGCCTGATGTGACGTACCTCCTTGAAGGCTTTTGCGATCACTGCACAAGACCAAGCAGGCGCCGGGCGTCGATAGCAGCTGCAAGCCTCACGGCCGTGCCAACCCGCTGCCAGTGCAAGAACACGAACGCCGCACGCTGACGAAGCACCATCGATCATGAAAAAAGTATCTCCGGCGCCGATCGCAACAAGCTGGCACCGACTGACGAGAACGTGGTTCGATTGAGCCTCGAATTCCAGTCAGGCGGCTCGCCTGAAGAGGCCCAGGCCGTCGAGCAGCAAATGAAAGAACTGGATCACGCGATGATTCGCGCCACCGGCGCCCCCAGCGACTTCGACCATCACTACGCGGCGGAGGTGCCGGCCTACGGAAGCGTCGCCATGCGGCCCGACGCCAATGTTGCCCGAGACCAGGACCGGATCGGCGCGTTGGCCGGGGTCATGGAAAAGTTCGGCGCCAGCTCCGGCCTGAACATGACGTCGTATGGCGGCGTCTACATGCCTGATCAGGGCACCGTGCTCACAACCGCCATGCGGATCGCACGCCATCCTTTCTTCAGCGGCCCGGTGAGCCCGAACCTTGTGTTCGGCTACCAGCACGGGCGAACAGCAGAGTCCATCGTGCGCATGGGTGTCAACGCGTCGGGCATTGAATTCAATTTCGGTAAGGGATACACCCGCACGAACGGCTTCGCGCTCGGCCTCGGCGCCGGGGTCAACGCCTACGAGATGGCTGGCCGGAAGCAGCGCGTCGGCCTGGTCGGGGAGGGCACCATTTCTGGCTCGCATTCCGCCTACAAGTCGGTCTTCCTAAGGGTGCCGAGAAATTCCGAGGCCGAGGGCGGAGTCAAGGGCGCCGGTGTCGGCGCCGCGAGCGACAGCGTCCGAACAGCCTGCCTCGCCTCCGCAATGCACCGCTTGAACGAATTGTTAGAAAGCGGTGATCCCCATCCAATGCTGAGCCTGATGGCCGAGTTCGATGCGCTTTCGGTCGGCGTCGCCCATGGCGAAAACGACTTCACCGACACGACACGGTACGAACGATCGATGAAGGGCACGTTCTCGGCCGGAATGGGCAGCGTGGGCGGCAAAAAGTTGAACCTGGCGGGCACAGCCGATTTGATGGCCATCCGCAACGCCAAGCTGGAGCAATTCAAAAAAGCAAGGGCAGGCCAGCGGAACCCCGCGCAGCGAAGCCGAGATCCAGGCCATGCGCAGGATCTGCTCGCTAACGACATCCATGCGCACATGGAGGCACTTGTAGCCATGGTCCATCAGCGTGAGGTCATGCAGGGCATGTCATATCGCGGCATGGCGGAGGCGACGTCTGCAACCCATGAGAAGGCCAACGAACTCTTAGCGATCGCCGAGCCCGCCAGGCAGTCGACGCAAACCACTGACTTGGCCCAGGCGAAAGAGCGTGAACTGGAAGCGCTGCGTCGCCAATCCGACTCGTACGCCCATGTCGACGTCGGCTTTCGCATCAACACCTACCGAAATTCGGAAATCAATCTCGCAGGAGTGCTGTACAGCGGATGGAAGATGGATGCCCGCACCAACGCCGATCGAGCAAAGATTTGATGGAGTCGGTGTCGCCTTTGAAAGAAACGTGGGCCGCAACCCCGAGTCCGGCCGCCGCAGGCATCCGGTGCCCCGTTAGCTCTGCGGCGTACGCGCAAGTTCAATGAAAGCCTTCAGATAGTCGATGTCCACGTCGGCTTCGCGTGCACCAAGGAAGATCTGCTTGGCGATGCCCTGGCGGCCCAGCTTGACCGGCACCACGTCCATCTTGCCGGCGTATTCCTGCACCAGCCAGCGCGGCAAAGCCGCGACGCCGCGGCCGCTGGCCACCATCTGCAACATGATGTCGGTGGTCTCGATCGTTTTGTGTTGGCGCGGTGTGATGCCTGCAGGCATCAGGAACTGGTTATAGATGTCGAGTCGTTCGATGTCCACCGGATAGGTGATCAGCACTTCGTCGATCAACTGCTGTGGCTTGGCATACGCCGCGCCCGATAGCGCATGCCCCTGGTTCACCACCAGCACCTGCTCGTAATCGAACACCGGTTCAAAGCGAAGGCCTGGCTTGTACAGCGGGTCGGGCGTGACGAGTAAATCAATCTCGTAGCCGAACAGTGCGCCAATGCCGCCGAATTGAAATTTCTGCTTCACGTCGACATCCACATCGGGCCAGCCCGCGAGGTAAGGCGCCACAACCTTCAGCAGCCATTGGTAGCACGGGTGGCATTCCATGCCGATGCGCAGCGTGCCGCGCTCGCCTTCAGCGAACTGCCGCATCCGCTCTTCGGCCAGCGCCAGTTGGGGCAGCACGCGGTTGGCAAGGGCCAGCAGATACTGGCCCGCTTGCGTCGGGCGCAGGCTGCGGCCTTCGCGAAGCCAGATCTGCGTGCCGAGCTGCTCTTCGAGCTTGCGCACCGTGTGGCTGAGCGCCGACTGTGTCAGGCACAGCACGCTGGCCGCTGCCGTCAACGAGCCTTGCTTGTCGACCTGCTGGACGATGGCGAGGTGAATTCGCTCAATCACAATCGATGAGCCAAATTAATGGATAGGTGAAGAATGACCATTTTACGTCATGCAACTCGACACCTAGCATTTGCGGACTAACTCGATGGAATCACGCAAATGGTCAAGACACACAACCTCGGCTTTCCGCGCATCGGCGCAAAGCGCGAGCTCAAATTTGCGTTGGAGTCTTACTGGAAAGGCCAGTCATCGCGCGATGAATTGAAAGCCCTGGGCGCTCAGCTGCGCCAGCACCATTGGGCGCATCAGGTGGATTTCGATCTCGCGCCGGTCGGCGACTTCTCCTACTACGACCAGGTGCTCGACATGAGCTTCACGCTTGGCAACCTACCCGAACGTGTACGCGGCTTTCACGGCGACCCGCTCGACAATTACTTCCGCGTGGCACGCGGACGCTCGGCCGCCGGCGCCGGCGCCGACGATCACCGTGCCTGCTGCGGTGGCGTGGCCGCTGGCGAGATGACCAAATGGTTCGATACGAACTATCACTACATCGTGCCGGAGTTCAGCGCCTCGACCGAGTTCAAGCTCGATGCCTCACGCCTGCTCGATCAACTCGGCGAAGCCCAGGCCCAACCCGTCAAGGCCAAGCCGGTGATCATCGGCCCGGTCACCTACCTGTGGCTCGGTAAGGCAAAAGACGCGTCCGACAAACTGGCGCTGCTGACGCGCCTGCTGCCGGTGTATGCCGAACTGCTGGCGGCCCTGGCCGCACAAGGCGTGGAGTGGGTGCAGATCGATGAGCCGGTGCTGGTCACCGAACTCAGCACCGAATGGCAGCAAGCCTTCCGCACCGCCTACGCGGCGCTCGCCGCCAGCCCGGTCAAGCTGCTGCTCTCCACCTACTTCGGACCGTTGCTGGGCAATCTGCCGCTGGCCTGCGAGCTGCCAGTTCAAGGCGTTCACCTCGATGCCATCAACGCCCGCAGCGAAGTCGACACGCTGGTGGCCCAACTGCCGGCCGACCGCGTGCTGTCGCTCGGTGTCATCAATGGCCGCAATATCTGGAAGACCGACCTGAGCGACGTGCTGGCGTGGCTGGAGCCGATTGCAGAGAAGCTCGGCGACCGCTTGTGGATCGCGCCGACCTGCTCTTTGCTGCATGTGCCGGTGGACCTGGACAGCGAGCAAAAGCTCGACGGCGAGGTCAAGTTGTGGCTGGCCTTCGCGCTGCAAAAGCTCGATGAACTGAAGCTGCTGTCGGCCGCGCTGAACCAGGGCCGAGCGGCCGTGCAAGCCGAGCTGGCCGCCCATCAGGCTGC
Source organism: uncultured Rhizobacter sp. (assembly GCA_964242145.1). GTDB lineage: Bacteria > Pseudomonadota > Gammaproteobacteria > Burkholderiales > Burkholderiaceae_C > Rhizobacter. Next base: position 1,961 of record CAXTCD010000246.1, on the reverse strand, counting down.
TGCAGCCGCGCGCCGCAACTCATCGCGCGTGCACAACCCGGCCGTCAAGATGGCCCTTGCCGAGCTCGATGCCACATGGGGTCAACGCAAGAACGCGTATGAGCTCAGGGCCCCCAAGCAGGCGGCGCTGCTGAAGCTGCCGGCCTACCCAACCACGACGATCGGCTCATTCCCACAGACGGCCGAGATTCGCCATGCCCGCAGCCAGTTCAAGGCGGGCGAGCTGAATGAAGCCGGCTACCGCGCTGCGATGCAGGCCGAGATTGCGCGCAGCGTGCGCGAGCAGGAGGCACTGGGCCTGGATGTCTTGGTGCATGGCGAAGCCGAGCGCAACGACATGGTCGAGTACTTCGGCGAACAGCTCGATGGCTACGCCTTCAGCCAGTTCGGCTGGGTGCAGTCTTACGGCTCGCGCTGCGTGAAGCCGCCGATTCTGTTCGGCGATATCAGCCGCCCGAAGGCGATGACCGTGGAATGGATCTGCTACGCCGCGTCGCTGACCGACAAGCCGATGAAGGGCATGTTGACCGGGCCGGTGACGATCCTGAACTGGTCGTTCGTGCGCGACGACCAACCCCGCTCGGTGTCATGCCGCCAGCTTGCATTGGCGATCCGCGAAGAGGTGCTCGACCTGGAGAAGGCCGGCGTGCGCGTGATTCAGATCGACGAAGCCGCGCTGCGCGAAGGCCTGCCGCTGCGCAAGGCGCAATGGATGGGTTACCTCGACTGGGCGGTGGAGTCGTTCCGCATCACGGCCAACGGCGTGGAAGACAAGACGCAGATCCACACCCACATGTGCTACTCGGAATTCAACGACATCATCGCGTCGATCGCCGACATGGATGCCGATGTGATCACGATCGAGACCTCGCGTTCCGACATGGAGTTGCTCGATGCCTTCGACCACTTCAACTACCCGAACGAGATCGGCCCGGGTGTCTATGACATCCACTCGCCGAACATCCCGACGCAGGAGCACATCGTGCAGTTGATGAAGAAGGCAGCCGAGCGCATCCCTGCGCAGCGGCTCTGGGTGAACCCCGACTGCGGCCTGAAGACTCGGCAATGGAGCGAAGTGCTTCCAGCGTTGGCCAACATGGTGGCAGCGGCGAAGACGCTGCGCGCATCGCGTTGATCGGCCTTGGGTCATCGGCCCCGCCGCTAAGCAGAGTCAAGCCAAATCGCGCGGAGAGTGCACTGCACCTACCGCAGGGCTTCGGCGCCATGGCCCGCAAGCGCAGCGCATCTCGGGCGGGCGGTGCGCCGAAGGCCCGCCATAGTCACGGCTGAACTGCGAAGGGCTTTCGTAGCCCACGCGAAAACCTGCGCTCGCCGCGTCGGCGGCCTCAGCCACCATCAAGCGCCGGGCCTCCTGCAGCCGCAGCTGAGTTCGAAATTCCAGCGGGCTCAGCGAGGTCACGGCCTTGAAGTGCGAATGGAAGCTGGAACGGCTCATGCCGGCCACCTTGGCCAGATCATCGATGCGCCAAACCTCGGTGTAATGACTGCGAATCCAGCCGATGGCTCGTGCAATCTGGTTCAAGCGACTGTCCGCCTGCGCAAGCTGGCGGATCAACGTGTTGCCCGGGCCGGTCAACAAACGATACAGGATCTCGCGTATCACCAAGGGAGCAAACTCATCGATGTCTTGCGGCGTATCTAACAGCGCAGCCAAACGCACTGCGGCGTCGAGCAGTTGCGGTGGCGCCTCGTTCAACGCCAGCCCCATCGGAGTCATGCCGTTGTGGCCATCCGTTGCAGGGTGGCGGATGGCAAGCTCGCTCAGCGGGGTCATGTCGAGATCAAGCCGCAGGCAGAGATAAGGCTTCGCCGTGCTGGCTTCGATCACCGATCCCGTCACCGGCAAGTCGCCTGAGGCGACCAGGTACCAGGGCCAGTCATGTCTTCACTTGATTAGCGACAAACTTCAGCAGGCTCACCTGGTGAGCTACCTGGAGTGG
>CAXTCD010000245.1:0-6132 GCA_964242145.1 uncultured Rhizobacter sp. | reverse complement strand
CAGCGTGGCGCGTGCCGTCTGCAAGCCGGCGCGGGCGGCGGCCAGTTCGTTCTGCGACTGCACGAGCCGGGCATTCATCAGCGATTGCTCGGCCGGTGGCGACACGCCACTCTCGATGCGCCGGCCGATCGACTCGTTGAGCTTGCCCAGCCGCTCCTGGTAGCTGTTCAGCGCCTGCAACTGACCTTGCGCGACCTGCAGCGATTGCCATGCGCTGGCGATCTGCAATGTAACCGTCAGGCCGGTCTCCTGCACCGCGAGCAGGCTGCTGTCGCGCCGCGAGCGCGCACCGTTGAGGTCGGCATCGAGCCGCCCGCCGGTATAGAGCCGCTGGTCGGCGCGCAGCGAGCTGCTGTATTGATAAGAAGAACCGGAGCCCTGTTGAAGCTGCGTCGCCACGCTCGGGGCGAACTGCCAGCGCGCGGCATCGACATCGCGCCTCGCCGCCGCCACTTCGCTGCGCCGTGCATCCAGCACGGGGCTGCTGACCAGCGCGGCGTTGATCAGCGATTCGAGCTGGGTGTCGCGAACAGGCGCATCCACCCCGGCGAAGGCCGCGGCGTGGTTGGCCAACAGGGCAATGAACCCGTATGCAGTGAGCCGACATGACAACATCCGTTGCAACTCCGAGATACGGCGCTGGCCCCGCTCAAGGAATCAGTCAGACCAGCTGCCAAGTGATCCAGATGGGTTCGGGAGATCCAGTTGCACCGATTCTGGGAATGCAAGCCCGATCGCGTCAGAGATGCAACGCGGATTCCCTGCGCGGCTTCACGCCTGTCGGCTTGTCAGAGGTCGCCCTACAGCTGTAGGCAATTTCCCCTCAAGCATTTCGAAGCTTGTTGCCTATGTGCATAACGGATTGAAAACACGGCATCTGGAACTTGCAATGCGTTGGAAAAACGCGCTTCGTTGGAGTGCGAAGCGCTGAGCCGGCCAGGGCGATCGGGAGGGGCGATTTTGGATGCGTTGAGATGAAAAGTTAGACTGGATGAATCCATTTTTGAAGGAGCCGACATGTTCGATCACATTGGCCTGGGCGTCAGTCACTGCGACGAGAGCCGGGCGTTTTTTCTTCAGGCCTTGAAGCCACTGGGCGTCGACGTGGTGATGGAAGGCGAGCATGGCGTGGGCCTGGGCAAGAACGGAAAGCCCTCGCTGTGGATTCGCACCATCACCGACACACCCGTGCCGCTGCATCTGGCCTTCACGGCCGACAGCCGAGCCGCCGTCGATGCCTTTCACCAGGCCGCGCTCGCCGCTGGCGGCAAAGACAATGGCGCACCCGGGCTGCGGCCGCACTATCACGCCAATTACTACGGCGCCTTCGTGATCGGGCCCGACGGGCACAACGTTGAAGCCGTCTGCCATCGGCCTGTGGCTTGAGCCGCTGCCCCGTGTAAGAAAGCCTGAGGCCGATCGACTGAGGTCCGAGGTGACGGTTTTCTTTCAGGAGTGGTCATGAAGGTCCAGCGCATGAAGTTCCAGCGGCGACGTCTTTTTCAGGTCTGTGCCGCCATCGGCGTGGGCTTGTGGATATTCAGCAGCCTCGGCGGGATGTCGGCAGCGAGCGCCGAGGTGGCGATGGCTTTGCCGGCGCCCATGGCCGATGAACCGGCGACTGCGCGGGTGGCGACGGCGGTCTTGGCGGGTGGCTGTTTCTGGGGCGTTCAGGGCGTGTTCCAGCATGTGCAGGGCGTGCGCGGCGTGGTGTCGGGCTATGCCGGCGGCGCGCGCGAGACGGCGCGCTACGAGCGCATCGGCCGCGGCGACACCGGCCACGCTGAAGCCGTACAGATCAGCTATGACCCGGCGCAGGTCACTTACGGCCAGCTGCTGCAGATCTTCTTTTCGGTGGCACACGACCCGACCCAGCTCAATCGCCAGGGGCCGGATGTCGGAACCCAATACCGCTCGGCGATCTTTCCTGCCGATGATGCGCAGCGCCAGATCGCAGCCGCTTATGTGGCGCAACTCGACAAGGCGCATTCATTCAGTGCTGCCTTGGCAACGCGCATTGAGCCCGTTAGCACCTTTTATCCGGCCGAGGCCTATCACCAGAACTTTCTGGCATTGAACCCGCGCCATCCTTACATCGCGTTCCATGACCTGCCCAAGGTCGATGCCCTGCATCACGCCTTTCCCGATCGCTATCGGGTCAAGCCGGTGCTGGTGGATGAGGCGCATTGAGGCTGGCAAGCCCGGTGGCTTGTCAGAAGCTAATCTTGCGAATCAAATGGTTGGCGTAGTCGGCCACATAGACGTTGCCCGAGGCATCCACCGCTACCCTCAGAGGCGAAATTGACCAGCCCGTCAGCTTTCGGGCGGGCGCAGGAGCTGCTGAAATGTCGGCAGCAGGTCCATGCTGACCAAGCGGGTTTCAATGGCACGTGCGGCTTCCATATGCTCGGGCAGCCGAGGGTTGAAAACAGCGTCGGTCACGGAGACTAAGACGGAGCCGACCTGTTCGGTGTCACGTCTGACGGGGATCACCGCTCGGGCCTCAGGAACATCTTGCTGTGTCAACCGGTGAGGCAGATACGCCATCCAACCGACGCCGCGTCGATCCTCATAAACATGCTTGTAAGCCGTCAGGTTGTACACATAGCCATACACCGGCGCCTGTTGGATGGCAACCATTGCAAGCAGCTCGGCGACCGAGGCATAACCTCCAATGATTGACTCACCGACGCGTCCATGGATATACAGCGACAACTTGCTCGAATAGAGGCTTCGTGACACAGACAGGCTCATGCGGCTACCCTCATCAACGCGATCGATGCCATTTCAGAGGCTGACATTGGCACTTGCCTTGAAACGTTGATGCAGTACGGCGACTGCCGCGTCGTGTCCATTGAAAGCGGGATCGAAGGCAAGGTAACTGAGTGCCTCTTGAAGACTGTCTCCTTGGAGATACCAATGCGCGAGCAGCGGCGACTTCAGCGCCAGCCACTCGGCATATGGGCGCATGGAATCCAATGCCATCCGGGCATCGAAGAGTGGGCTGTCGCTGGGGACATGAAAGTGAGTTGTGATGTCGAACATGTCAAGGCGTGTGTCTGGCCCCGTGGACTCAAAGGCTCTTCAGCCTGAACATCACAGGCTATCGAGTGGCAAGGAACAGGCATAAGCTAAAAAATATTCGGCGTGTTTGTGATCGTTAGGTTTCAGGCGTGCGCAAGAGCTGCACATACGTCGGCAGCAGGTCCGTGCTGACGAGACGAGTTTCAATCGCATGCGCAAGCCTGACGTGGTCGGTATTGCGCTCATCGAAGATCGCATCGGCGAGAGATGCAACGATGGTGCCGAGGCGCTTGTCGTCGTCATATACAGGCAAGGTTGCTGCGGCTTCAGGCACCGCCGTTCGGTCCAACGCCGTCGGAAGGTAAAGCATCCACCCGACACCCGGCCGGTCTTCGTATACCAGCTTGTAGGTTGTTGCCTCATAAACCCAGGCACAGACTGCTGAATAACGCCGGATCAGTATTTGAAGGAGTTCTGCGACTGCAGTGAAGTCGCCCACCCGAGACGTCCCAAGCGGCCCGCCAAGGAAGAGATCGAAGCGGCTGGCGAAAATGTCAGTCGCGACTGTCAGCGAGATGGATGCTGACTTACCGCTTTCCTCTTCGCCATTCCACAGGTAAATGACTCGAGAACTTTCCTTGAACTGCCGCGATAGCCATGCCACTGATGCATCTCTGCCGTTCCATCCGTCATCAATAGACACTCTGCGGATTTGAATCCGTCGAACTCTATTGCCTGATATAGCCATTCTGTGTGTGCAGGGAAGCCAGAAATTCGCATCTGATAAAGCAACGACGCTTCAGGCATCCCGCGCACCTTATAGAAGACGCCGCCGCAATCCGCTGGGCACTTGGTGCATGACTTTGTAATGGCTATCGGCGCCGTTTGCGCAACCGAAGAATCCTTTGCATCGGTCACTGCCTTTTGACGCTTGCGCGTCTCGTCGGTGATGACGGTGGTGCTACCGATGCCCAGCATCGCGAGCAGCGCGAGAACGGCCGCTTCGCATGAACACGTTTCACAAAATCGCGAAGCTCAAGCTGGTGCAGCTTCGCAAGTTGGTCTTCATCAAGCTCCAGCATCATGGTGACGGGTCACAAAAAATAATGGCCCCTCGCAACGAAATGCCAGGAGTCGATGTGTTGAAAAAATGAGGCGCGTTGGTCGGGCGTTAGGATCGTTGCGAGCCGGTGCAATACCCGCGGGTCATAGAAGCGAACCAGCGCCGTGCGCCCGTCCGGCAATGTCGCGTCGAGCTTGAGCTGCAGCAGTTGGGCGAGGCCATCCTGGCCCATCGAGGCGATGAGCGAACTGATGACAGGCTCGCTCATCTCGAGCCAAGGCCCGGCATGCGCCAACGGTGCGTCCGGCGTGCCATCGAACAGCGATAACGCGGTTCCTGCGGGAACCACGGTGCCAAATGACAGCTGAAATTGCAGCCCGTCAACGAGTGCATAGAGACGGACGAACGGATTTCGTTCGCGGGCCCGTTCAAGGGCCTCAACGTAACGCGCTGGACGGCAAAGCCGTTCAACGGCCAAGATCCGTAGCGTCGTATTGTTCCGGTCCTGCTGGGAAGCACCGTGTTGTCGTGTTGACCTGTCGTCCAGGCGGTTTTCGTTATCGCGGCTCATCTGCAGACCATGTATCCACCATGGGCTGGACTAACACAGTAAGGCCAGCCCGATGAAGTTAGCGCTTCAGCCATCACGGATCGATGGAATGACCATCGTGGTTTTGCCGGATCTGCATGGATGTTTATGAAGCTTGGCGCCGATCATCGGCGCAGCAGAGAGTTTCTCTAGTGTCTTCAGGATGAAACCAATGTCGCTGATTGGTTTCATCCGGAACGGCTTGGGTGCCGTTGGAAAGTTTGCGGCTGGAGGTAAGCCGCGCATCGCGGCTTGGCACAGCGAACAGATAGGTCGCGGCTGCGGAGCACGGATTGCCGAGCGGGTTGCCCTTGGCGCGATGAATGGGCAACGGGCTGGTTTGTCGTCACCCTCAGGGTTTTGCAGCACAGCAGGGATGACACTGCGGATACAAAGAGATAGAACTGCATTCATTGGATGCCCTGGAGTCACCAGAGCCTCGCTAAGGTCGGCCCTCCAAAATCACAACGAGGAGCAAGCATGTCCCGCCCTTATCTCTTGACGGCCGGCCTGATGGCCATGGCAAGCGCCTGGTCTCCGATGGCTGCTGCGCATGGCGCGCCGGAATACCCGGTCTCACGCCAATACAGCTGCTACTTGAATCGCAACCAGCCGGCGTGCGCGGCGGCCATCGCATTTGGTGGCGAGCAGGCCATCTACGACTGGAACGGTGTCAATCAGGCAGCAGCTGCCGGCAACCACCGCGCGGCCGCGCCGGATGGAAAGATCTGCGCCGGAGGTCAGGAAAAGTTCAAGGGCTTCGACCTCGCCCGCAACGATTGGTCGGTTACGAGCTGGGCGCCAGGTGCGAACGGCAAGTACGAATTCCGTTATTTCGCGACCGCGCCGCACCGCTCGTTGAGCTGGCAGTTCTATCTGACCAAGCAAGGCTGGCAGCCGGGCCTGCGGCCGCTGCAATGGTCTGACCTGGAACTGGCCACAGAGATCGGCCCCGACCAGATCACGACGACCGCCGACAAGCGCTACATCATGCAGCTGAGCTTGCCCAGCCGCACCGGCCGGCATCTGCTGTTTGCGGCATGGCAGCGCTCCGACAGCGGTGAAGCGTTCTACAGCTGCTCTGACGTCAACTTCGGTGGCGTGACGACACCGCCAGTGACGCCCACCCCGCTGAAGCAGATCGGCCCGCTGAACGCCCAGCAGGATCTGCCCGCCAATGCGAGCGTGAAGCTGCGCGTGTTCGGCCCCGGTGGCAGCGATCTCGAGACCCACACCTTGGCCATCACCGCCACCAATGGTTCGAAGTCCACCTGGATCGGCCAGCTCGCCAGCCTCGTCAATGGCCGCTCTGCTTACGTGCGTGTCGGTGAATTGCAAGGCAGCGTGGTCAACGTGATTCCGAATGCGACCTCGGCGCAGGTCTATGCACTGAGCGCGACCTCCGGGGTCAGCTTCGCGGTGGATATCGCATTGCCTCCTGCACCAACACCAACAC
>CAXTCD010000244.1:0-6175 GCA_964242145.1 uncultured Rhizobacter sp. | reverse complement strand
TCGGCGACATGCCCAGCCCGAAGCGCTCATAGCCTTCGGCCTGCAGATGCAGCATCACCTTGGCAAACAGAAAGTCCATCGTGCCGGGCGGCGCGTCAGGGGCGTAGCGCATCAGGTCGACGCTGGCTTCGTCTTTCGCCTCGGTGCTGAGGATGTTGGCGAAGGCGATGATCTGCCCTTCGCGCCACACGACGGCCACCGGCAGGCGCTGCAGGTAATCGCCATCGAAGCGGCCGACCGAGAAGCTCTTCTCGCGCGTCTTCTGGCCGTTCAGCCACGCATCCGACACCTGTTTCAGCGCCGGCAGATGCTCGGCCACCTGCACGGGCGCGAGCACGTCGAAGCTCAACCCTTCACGCTCGCCGCGATTCACGCCCGAGCGCAGGTTCGCGCGCTTGGCGCCTTTGAGGCTGAAGTCGGGCAAGGTCACATGGGCATGTTCACCGAGCTTGAAGGCCTGCAAGCCGCAATCCAGGTACATCGGCAGCGCGCCCGGCCGCACCTGGTAGAAGGCTGCACGGCCGCCATGGGCGGCGGCCAGTTCGGTGAAGCGCCACACCAGGTCGGGCCATTCGCGGCAGTCGCCCATCGGGCCGAACAGCGAGACCCAGGAGCGGCCTTGCTTGCCGAACATCAGAAAGCTTTTGCCGGACGGTGAAAACAGCAGGTGCTTGTCGCCGACCAAGGCATAGCATGCGTCTGACGATGTGCCTGAGCGCACGATCGCCGCGGCGCGTTCGATCTCTTCTTTCGAGGTTTTCGCCACCTCGCCGGCCGAGGGGCGGAACAACTGCCACAGCCCGAAGGCCAAGCCGATCAGCGCCACGGCCATCAGCGCACGCAGCGAGCGCGGCGCTTGCGCGTCGAGCTCGAACTGCCACCACAGCCGGTTGCTGTAGGCGACCTCGTGGTAAGAGAAGAACAGCACCCAGACGCAGGCTGCGATCACCGCACCGAGCGCCATCAGCCACTCCGGCTCCAGGCGCTGCGCAAACAGCGAGGAGCGGCGGTCGAACTGGCGGCGCGAGATGAACAGCAGCAGCGCCAGCGTCGACAGCAGTGCTGCCTCGTTCAATGCAATGCCTTTGGGCAGCGCCAGGATGGCGGCAATGATCGACAGCGCCAGCGCCGCCCACCAGGCGGCATCCAGCTGATGCAGCAGCCCGCGCGCGACCAGCAACAAGCCGAGGCCGGCCACGCTGCCCAGGAAGTGCGAGGCCTCGATCAACGGCAGCGGCACGCTCAAGACGGCCAGCATGTCGCGGGCGTTTTCGGTCAGCGGCGTGACGCCCGACACCAGCAGCCACAGCCCGGCCACCGAGGCCAGGGCAGCCATCAGCCGCGGGCTCAGGTGCACCGCAATGCGGCCGACCGGCGCGGCCACGCCGGAGCGCAATTCATAGGTCACGAGCAGCCCCGAGGCCAGCACCAGCGGCAAGATGTAGTAGATGCCGCGGTACAGCAGCAAGGCACCGAGCATCGCTTCGGTCGGCACATGGTTGCCGCTGGCCAGCAGCATCACCGCCTCGAACACGCCCACACCGCCCGGCACATGGCTGAGCAGGCCGGCCGCCACCGCGATCGCATAGAAGGCCACAAAGGTCGGCAGCGCCACCCGGTCATCGGGCAACAAAAACCACAGCGCTGCGGCCGATGCACTCAGCTCGATCGCCGAGATCACCAGTTGGCGCACCGCCAGGCCCGGCGGCGGCAGCTGCAGCGTCCAGCGCGGCCAGATGCGCAGGCTGCGCTGGCGGGTGCACAGCCACAGAAACGCCGCCAGCGCGAGCAGCACCGCACCCGCGCCAAAGCGCAGCCACATCGGGCGGATGTGCAGCATCGTCGCCACTTCGCCCGCGCCCCACAGCAGGCCCAGCGCGCCGAAAGCCGTCATGCCCAGCGCGAAGGCGGCCGCATTGAAGACGATGACCCTGGCGATCTGCGGCGGCGGCAAGCCGGCCGCGGCATACAGGCGCATGCGCACCGCGCCGCCGGTCAGCGGGCCCAGCCCGATGGTGTTGGACAGCGCATAGGCCACGAAGGAGGTCAACAGCACCGTGCTGCGCTTGACCGAGGCGCCGGCGTAGCGCAATGACGACGAGTCATAACTCGTCAGCGTCAGGTAGCTGAGCGCGGTGGCCAACAGGGCCCAGGCGATGTCGGCCGATGGCGTGGCGCGCATCGCCTCCATCACGCTGACATAGCGCACCTCGCTGAGCAGGCGGTGCAGCGCCACGCCAATGGCGGCCACCAGCAACAGGCAGAAGCCGGCCAGCAGCCAGGGCCGCAGGCGCAGCCACCACAAGCCGAGCCAGGGGGCGGGCGGCTTGGGGCCGCGGAGTGAAACAGGAACGGGGTTGGACACGAAGTGGAAAAATCCGAGAGAAACGTTGAGCCGCCGATATTCACGTTGCCATCACGTTGCCATCACGTTGCCATCACGTTGCAGTAAGCACCTGGCCAGTCAGTACGTCGCCATGCCGAACCGGCACGCTCTATCACCTGGGCGGGCACCCTGATCATGTGGGGCAGACAGCGAGCCCGCGCAAGGCGCCAGGGCCACCGCCACACCGGCTTTCGGTCGTTGAGTCGGCGTGTTCAGTCCAGGTTCGCAGCCGCAAGGAAGGCAAGGAGGGCAAAAAGGATCTGCATGAAGGATAGGGTTCGATCGAGAGTGAGTTTTGATGCGGGTGTTCGGCTTTTGCCCTGCTTTTGTGGGCATCACAGCCCTCTATTGTTGCCTTGACTTGAGGCCTCGCTGAAAAAGAACGACACGGCTTATCAACCTGACGGGCTTGCGGCCTTGCAGGCATGGGATCATCCCGCGCTCGGCTGCGGGCCCCGCACGATGCAGAACAACAAAGAATTCTTTCCTCGCCAGACCATCGATGCCGGCACCAACCGCTGGGATTGGGCTTTGCTGCCGCTGGTGCTGGCCGCACTCGTGCTGCTGGGCTATACCGCAGCGCAAATGGCCCGGCCTTATCAGGTCGGCGATGCGCTGCCCTTGTCGCTCGACCCCTGGCAGCTGCCCTACTACCTGCTGCGCACGACGCTGCGCATGTTCATGGCACTGGGCGCCTCGCTGGTCTTCAGCGCTGTGTTCGCCGTGCTGGCGGCGAAGTACCGCGCGGCCGAGCGGGTGCTGGTGCCGATGCTCGACATCCTGCAGTCGATTCCGATCCTCGGCTTTCTGTCGATCACCGTGACCGGCTTCATCGCCCTCTTCCCCGGCCAGTTGCTGGGCGTCGAGTGCGCAGCCATCTTCGCGATCTTCACGTCGCAGGCCTGGAACATGGCCTTCAGCCTCTACCAGTCGCTGCGCAGCGTGCCGGCCGAATTGCAAGAGGCGGCGCAGATGTTCCAGCTCTCGGGCTGGCAGCGCTTCTGGCGCCTGGAGCTGCCGTATGCGATGCCCAGCCTGCTGTGGAACATGATGATGTCGATGTCGGGCGGCTGGTTTTTCGTTGTTGCCTCCGAGGCGATCTCGGTGTCGAACCAGAGCATCAAGCTGCCTGGGGTCGGCTCGTACATCGCGCTGGCGATCGAGGCACAAGACCTGGCCGCGATCGGCTGGGCCATCGGCGGCATGCTGGTGGGCATCGTGCTCTACGACCAGCTGCTGTTTCACCCACTGGTGGCCTGGGCCGACAAGTTCCGCTTCGAAGAAAGCGGGGCCGACGCCGCGCCGCAATCGTGGCTGCTGTCCTGGCTGCGCCGCACCGCGCGCATGCGCACGATCGGCCAGTGGGCGATTGAGCAGCTGGAGCGCAGCCTGCCGCTGTTTCGCCGTGGCTTCGATGGCACCTCGATCCGCGCCCGGCCGCGCGCCGCCTCGCCCGGCACGCAGCGCCTGTGGGACGCCGTGCTCGCGGCCGCGGTGCTGTTCGCGGTCTGGCGGCTGGTGAGCTTTGTCCATGCCGAAGTCGGCTGGGGCGAGGTCGGCCATGTGTTTGTGCTGGGCCTGTATACGCTGGTGCGGGTGATGGTGCTGATCGCGCTGGCCGCGCTGGTGTGGGTGCCGGTGGGCGTGTGGATCGGCATGAACCCGCGCTGGTCGAGCCGGTCGCAGGCCGTCGCGCAGTTTCTTGCGGCCTTTCCGGCCAACCTGCTGTTCCCGATCGTCGTGATGGCCATCGTGCACTGGCACCTGAACCCCGACCTGTGGCTGTCGCCGCTGATGGTGTTCGGCACGCAGTGGTACATCCTGTTCAACGTGATCGCCGGTGCGTCCAACGTGCCCACCGAGCTGCGCTACGCCGCGCACAGCCTCGGGCTGACGGGCTGGCTGAAATGGCGGCGCTACCTGCTGCCGGCGGTGTTCCCGAGCTTCGTGACCGGCGCCATCACCGCCTGCGGCGGCTCCTGGAACGCCAGCATCGTTGCCGAATACGTGACCTGGGGCGACACCACGCTGCAAGCGCAAGGCCTGGGCAGCTACATCGCGCACATGACGGCGATCGGCGACTTCCCGCGCATCGCACTGGGCATCGGCGTGATGTGCGTGTTCGTGATGGGCCTGAACCATCTGCTGTGGCGGCGGCTCTATCGGCTGGCGGACGGGCGTATGTATTTCTGACATCCGGATGGCGATGCGCGGCGCTGCGGCGGCTCGAACAACCCGGTTGCCCACACGCGGCCTTCACAACGCCCGGTACGCCGTGCCCCAAGAGTCCATGAGCCAATCGCAAGGAATGAAATGACTGTGTCACCCGCCATCATCGAACTCCAGGGCGTCGGAAAGAGTTTCCGATCCGCCGATGGCCGCGCCCGCTCGGTGCTCGACGGCGTCGACTTCACCTTGCACGAAGGCGAGATCGTCGCCTTGCTGGGCCAGTCGGGCTCAGGCAAGAGCACCTTGCTGCGCATCATGGCGGGGCTGATCCAAAGCGACGGTGGCAGCGTGCGTTACCGCGGCCAGCCGCTGTACGGCCCGGCGCGGCCGATCAGCATGGTGTTCCAGTCGTTTGCGCTTTTCCCCTGGCTCACGGTGCAGCAAAACGTCGAAATCGGGCTGGAGGCGAGGGGCATGCCGCGCGCCGAACGCGCGGCGCGGGCAGAAGCGGCGATCCAGCTGATCGGGCTGGCCGGCTTCGAAGGCGCGCTGCCGCGTGAACTCTCCGGCGGCATGAAGCAGCGAGTCGGCATTGCGCGCGCGCTGGTCACTGAACCCGATGTGCTGCTGATGGACGAGGCCTTCTCGGCGCTGGACGTGCTGACCGGTGAGCGGCTGCGTGACGACATCCTCGCGCTGTGGCGCAGCGGAACGATGCCCTCGCAGGCGATGCTGGTGGTGTCGCACAACATCGAAGAGGCGGTGTTGATGGCCGACCGCATCCTGATCTTCGCAAGCGACCCCGGCCGCATCCGCTGCCAGCTCTCGGTGCAGCTGCCGCGCCCGCGCGCCGCCGACAGTGCCGACGTGCGCGCGCTGATCGACAAGGTTTACGCGTTGATGACCTCCGGCGCCAGCCGGGCCGGCCGCGCCACCGAAGAGTCGCAGCGCCCGCAGATCACCACCCGCCTGCCCGAGGCCGATGTCGCGCGCATGGACGGCCTGCTCGAGCGGCTGTCGCAAGAGCCGTTCAATGGCCGCGCGCATCTGCCGCAATTGGCCGAAGAGACCGGGCTCACCGATGCCGAGCTGTTGCCGGTGGCGCATGCGGTCGCGCTGCTCGGCCTGGCCCAACTCGACAGCGGCGACCTGCATTTATCACCGCTGGGAGAACGTTATGCCGATGGCACGCATGAGCTGCAGCAACAATTGTTCGGCCAGCAACTGATCGCGCAGGTGCCGCTGGCCGCGCACATCCGCCACAGCCTGGAGCAAGAGCCGCTGGGCCAGTTGCCCGACAAGCCCTTCCTGCGGCTGCTGAACGAACAGCTCGATGCGGCCGAGGCCGAACGAGTGCTGCGCACCGTGATCGCTTGGGGCCGGCATGGCGAGGTCTTCGAATACGACTACACCACCGGCACCATCCGGCTGCCCACCGGCATTGACAGCAACGCCGAACAAGATTGATGCACCTCCACCCTCAGCGCCTTTTTAGTCGGCCCTGCAATACGGCTGTAGCCCGCATGAACGCTCACTTTCCGGCGTGAATCTTGCATCCCAAATCCCCTGAAAACGATATTCCAGTGGTCTGATTTCTGAGGGATTCGAGGATGAGCACAC
>CAXTCD010000243.1:0-6287 GCA_964242145.1 uncultured Rhizobacter sp. | reverse complement strand
CGCTGGCCACCGAGAAGATCTTGATGATCTTGTTCTGGTTGATGTTGATGAAGCCCACCGTGGCGTCCAGCAGGAAGTTGATCTTGTCGAACAGGAAAGCGGTGTGGCTGTCGAGTGAATCGATGTCGCGCAAGATCTGCCGCGCTTCTTCAAACTGCTCGGCATTGAGCAAGCGGCTGCGCATCATGAAGCTGACCGCACGGCGCGTGTCCATCACGTTACGCCGGATGCGGCCGTTCAAATCTTCTTCGCGCGCAATGGCTGCCAGCGCTTCACCAGCGGCTGCATCGTTGACGTCTTGCTTCAACACACGGGCACTCACCCGCTCCAAGCTGTCGTAGATGCTTTCCAGTGCATCGGCGCTGTATTCGGCATCCGCGTCATAGAGCTTCAGCAGCACATCCTTGGCATCTTCGATCAGTGCCGGAATGCGCCGCGCCCGCAGGCGCAGCAAGCGAAACACCGGTAGGTCTTCACCATGGATCGAGAACAGCACCTTGTTGTGAAGGATGAAGGCGACGCGCACGTTGCGCGGTGTTTCATCGTCATCGATCAGGAAGTCGGAGCGAATGTGCAGCTCGCCGTTGTCTTCTTCGTAGAAGCGGGCCGACTCTTCGAGGTCATCGTCGACGACGTCCTCTGGAATGCTAACGCCGAAATGACGCGCCACCCAGTTCTTCTCTTCAGGCGTTGGCGACTCGAGGTCAACCCAGACGGGGTCGAGGTCGATCAGCGTCTCGGCGCTTGCGATTTCTTCTTGGAACAGTCGGCCATTGGCCAGCGAAAACACATTGAGCATGCAGAAGCTCCAACACGCCCGAGAGGCGCGGTGCGCCTGCTGCGGGGTTTACCAGGGAATGAAAGCGGGGCTGTTTTGAGACCGTCTCACTCCGGGCCTGCCGAAGCGCGGGCGCTTCGGCTGTCAGAGCGGACGGTCACCGAGGGTGACTGCTGTCCATATGCGTGGTTCGCACTCAGTAAATTCAATCCGCAATTATCACCCGGCGTCACAAATGCCATCAAGCCAGACCGTTCGGTGCCGACAAGTCAGTTGAGGCATGTGTTTGAGCTCCAAGAGATTTTGGTGAGCGTTGCAAGTGCCCTTCCCAACACGCCTACTCGCGGCGTTGAGACAAACTTGTCACGTCAGTTTTTCAGGCGCACACTGTTTTCGACGCCTTTCCCTTTGGCCCCATTTCCAGCATCGTTCTTCATTACTTCTCCACCCCCTGTGAAAGGAGCCTTCATGAATTTGACGATCAGCGGACACCATCTCGAGGTGACGCCCGCCTTAAGAGAGTATGTACTAACTAAATTGGACAGAATTACGCGACATTTTGATCAGGTGGTGGACATCAATGTGCTTCTCTCCGTTGAAAAGCTGAAGGAAAAGGAACGCAGGCAAAAAGCGGAAGTCACGCTTCATGTGAAGGGAAAAGACATCTTCGTCGAGCAATCCCATGAAGATCTTTACGCAGCCGTCGACCAATTGATGGATAAGCTGGATCGACAGGTGTGCCGCCACAAGGACAAGCTCCAGGCTCACCATCATTTGGCGCCAAAGCGGTTCGATACGACGCAATGACTTTGCGTGAATTGATGGAAAACGAGCGGCCTGCGGGCCGCTTTTTTCCAAGCAGGCAGAATCTTTGTCTCAGGCTGATTAATATTCGTTGCTGCGAAACACCAGGATCGGCACAAATTACATCTTGCGTCGAACCACATCTCGACCCTCGATAAACGAGGTTTTTATAATTAATAACTCAGTCACTTTGCGGACATGGCCTGTTATGGGCCAGAGCGTGACCCTCAGATGAATCGACTTTCTGCCATCCTGCCTGCCAGCAACGTGCTCGTCGATGTCGACGCCACCAGTAAAAAACGGGCTTTCGAGCACGCCGGGTTGTTGTTTGAAAATCTCCATGCCATTGCGCGAGCCACAGTGACCGATAACCTGTTTGCACGTGAGCGCCTGGGTTCAACTGGCTTGGGACATGGCGTTGCCATTCCTCATGGTCGGATCAAGGGTTTGAAGAATCCTCTGGCTGCCGTATTGCGGGTTCAACAACCAATTCCATTTGACGCGCCGGATGACGAAGCGGTGGCTTTGTTGATCTTTCTGCTGGTACCTGAAACTGCAACGCAGCGCCACCTCGACATCCTTTCGGAAATTGCCGAGATGCTGGGCGATCGTGAGCTTCGCGAGCGACTCAAGACCGAGGAAAGCGCCGGCAAGGTCCATGAGTTGATCTCCAGCTGGGAACCCTTGAAATCGGTCGCGTGAGCGATCTGGCCGATCGAGGCGCCGCGCTGTGAAACCTTCAGTCATCAGCGCCGAAGCGCTGTTCGAAGAGCACCGCACCGCTCTGCGCTGGGAATGGGTGGCCGGGCACGCCCACCCTGAGCGCCGATTCGACGAAGCTGCGGTGCGCAATGCGCAATCGGCCGCTGATCTGGTCGGCTACCTCAATTACATCCACCCTTATCGGGTGCAGATCGTCGGCCGGCGAGAAGTCGCCTACCTTCAAGACTCGTCGCCGGAAGACCAGGAGCGGCGCATTCAGCGCATCGTGACGCTGGAGCCGCCGGTGGTTATCGTCGCTGACAACCAGACCCCGCCCGACAAACTCGTCGCGTTGTGCGACCGTGCCGACATTCCGTTGTTCGTGACGGATGGGTCCGCGGGTCACGTGATTGACGTTGTCCGCAGTTATTTAAGTCAATTGTTCGCAGAGCGCACTACTCGGCACGGTGTGTTCATGGACATTTTGGGCGTCGGTGTGCTGTTGACCGGCGAGTCGGGCCTGGGCAAAAGCGAACTCGGGTTGGAATTGATTTCCCGCGGGCATGGCCTGGTGGCGGATGACGCGGTGGACCTGTTCCGTATTTCGCAAACAGCGATCGAAGGGCGTTGCCCGGAATTGCTGCTGAACCTGCTCGAAGTGCGCGGCATCGGCCTGCTCGACATCAAGGCGATCTTTGGAGAGACGGCAGTGCGCCGCAAGATGCGGCTCAAGCTGATCGTCCATCTGGTCCGCAAGGAAACACTGGAGCGCGATTTCGAGCGCCTGCCTTACGAGCCGCTCAATGAAGACATCCTTAGCATCCCGGTACGCAAGGTCGTGATTGCTGTGGATGCCGGCCGCAACTTGGCCGTGCTGGTGGAAGCCGCGGTGCGCAACACCATTCTTCAATTGCGCGGTATCGATACTTATCGCGAATTCATCGAGCGCCACCAAAAGGCGATGCAAAAGCCCGATTGAGTTGGCGTCGCGGGCAACGGCCCACCCGCCACCACCGCTTCACTTCCTCTTGAATTCGCAGTTCTTCTTGGTGCAAGTCGCATACAGCGCCAGCGCGTGGTCTTGCAGTTCGAAGCCGCGCGCATGGGCGACGTTCTTCTGGCGCTTCTCGATTTCTGCGTCATAAAACTCTTCGACGCGCCCGCAATCCAGGCATACCAGATGGTCGTGATGCTTGCCCTCGTTGAGTTCGAACACGGCCTTGCCTGATTCGAAGTGATTGCGCGACAGGATGCCGGCCTGCTCGAACTGCAAAAGCACGCGATAAACCGTCGCCAAGCCGATGTCGGCACCTTCGGCCAACAGCGTCTTGTACACATCCTCGGCCGTCATATGTCGCTGAGTGGTGTGTTGAAACACCTCGAGGATCTTGATGCGCGGCAAGGTGGCCTTCAGGCCGCTGCTCTTGAGGTCTTCCGCGTTGGACATGACATTTCTCCCCAGGCGCGTCAAAGGGCTAACGGCCAGCCGGACCCAGCCCAACCGCTAGAATCGTTGGATCATATCGAGCTTGATGCGGGCTGCGGCACGCATCGCTGACCATCATGCGTTTTTCGGTCCTGCCCTCTGCGAGCCTTCTCGTGCTTGCCCTGCTCGGCGCTTGCAGCTCGCTGCAATCGAGCGACAACTTCCTTGGTGTGATCACGCCTTACCGCGTTGAGGTCGTTCAAGGCAATGTCTTGACGACCGAGCAAGTGGCGTTAGTGAAGACTGGCCTGACGCGGGCGCAAGTGCGTGATGTGATCGGCTCGCCACTGTTGACCGATGTGTTCCATGCCGACCGCTGGGACTACGTGTTCACGATCCGGCGCCAAGGCGCGGAGCCCCAACAGCGCCACCTGATGGTGCTGTTCGAAGGTGATCGCCTGAAGAGCATCGAGAACATTCCGCTGCCGACCGAGCGCGAGTTCGTCGCATCGATCGACACCTTCAAGACCTCGCGCAACGCCCCGCCGCTGGCCTTGAACGAAGAGCAACTGAAGGCCTTGCCGATTCCGCCGAAGCCTGAACCCGCCGCGTCGGCTCCGGATGGACCGCAGCGCACTTATCCGCCGCTGGAACCGCGCTCATGAGCGATGCGGTCCGCGTCGCGGTTGCCGGTGCATCGGGCCGAATGGGTCGCATGCTGATCGAAGCCATCGTCGCGTCGGATGATTGCGTGCTGGCGGGTGCTTTCGATCAGCCGCACAGCCTGGCCATCGGCCAGGACGCCGCGGCTTATCTCGGCCGCAGCAGTGGCGCCATCATCCACAGCGATGTGCGTGAAGGCCTGGCCCAGGCGCAGGTGCTGATCGATTTCACCCGGCCCGAAGGCACGCTGGCGCACCTGGCCATTTGCCGTGAACTCGGCGTCAAGGTGGTGATCGGCACGACCGGCTTCACAGCGGAGCAGAAGGCTGAAATTGCCGAGTACGCGAAGCACATGGCGATCGTGATGGCGCCGAACATGAGCGTCGGCGTCAATGTCGTGATGAAGCTGCTCGACATGGCTGCACGGGCCTTGAATGAAGGCTATGACATCGAAGTGATCGAAGCCCATCACCGCCACAAGGTCGATGCGCCCAGTGGCACGGCGCTGGCGATGGGCGAAGTGGTGGCGGCTGCGCTCGGGCGCGATCTGAAAGCCTGCGCCATCTATGGCCGTGAAGGCGTGACCGGCGAGCGCGACCCTTCGACCATCGGTTTCTCGACGATCCGCGGCGGCGACATCATCGGTGACCACACCGTGATGTTCGCCGGCACCGGCGAGCGCATCGAGATCAGCCACAAGGGCAGCAGCCGCGCGACCTATGCGCAAGGCAGCTTGCGCGCCGCGCGCTTTCTCGCCGGTCAAAGCCGTGGCCTGTTCGACATGAACGCGGTGCTCGGCCTCGCCTGATCAACCGAACTGATCAACCCATGAGTGGCCTCGCCCATTTCTGGCAACAGAGCGACGCCGTCACCGCCAGTGTCGCGGGCCTGTTGATGCTGATGTCGGTCAGCGCCTGGGTGCTGATTCTCTGGAAGGGCTGGCTGCTGGCCCGTGTGCGCCAAGACATTTCCCGCGCCGTTGCGGCCTTTTGGTCCGCGCCTTCGTTGAATGAAGGGCGCGATCAACTGTCGGCCTTCGATCGCGAACGCGTGCTGAGCCCGCTGTTGACGGCGGCAATGGCGACCCCCATCGGCGGCACGCTCGAATCGCGTGGCCATGTGCAGTCGCAGCTCACACGGCGTTTGCGCGACGCCTTGCATGCCGTGCTGACGCAGCTGCAGTTCGGCCAAGTGACGCTGGCCTCGATCGGCAGCACCGCGCCGTTCATCGGCCTCTTCGGCACGGTGTGGGGCATCTATCACGCGCTGCTGAGCGTGTCGGCCGCAGGCACCTTGACGATCGACAAGGTCTCGGGCCCGGTCGGCGAGGCGCTGATCATGACGGCGGCCGGCCTGGCGGTGGCGATTCCTGCCGTGCTGGCCTACAACGTGTTCAACAAGCGCGTCGGCGCCTGCGAAGCCGAACTGGAAGGCTTTGCTCACGACCTGCGCGAGATGATGGCCGACATGGCGGGCGACGCCGCCGCGTCAACGAGCGCGCAATGATCTCGACCTGTCGCGCTGTTCATCGAGGTCCATGACATGGCCTTCGGCCGCCTCGAACGCGCGAACCGCCCGCCGCCGATGAGCGACATCAACATGACGCCGCTGATCGACGTGATGTTGGTGCTGCTGGTGATCTTCATCATCACCGCGCCGCTGATGAGCTCCAGCCTGAAGCTCGATCTGCCGCAGAGCGATGCCGCGGCCACCAGCGATGTGCCGCATTTCATTGCGGTGGCGATCGACCCAAGCGGGCAACTCTACCTTGGCAACGAGCCGGTCACGCCACTGGTGTTTGCCGAGCGGGTGGCCGATGCGGCCAAGAAAAACCCGCAGACCGAAGTGCAGCTGCGCGCTGACAAAACCGTGCCTTACGGCCGCGTGGCCGAGTTGATCGGCACGGTTCAGAAG
>CAXTCD010000242.1:0-6291 GCA_964242145.1 uncultured Rhizobacter sp. | reverse complement strand
GTGGCGCGCCTGGGCGGCGACGAATTCGTCGTGCTGCTCGAAAGCGACGCCGAGCCCGCCGATCTGGCCATGATCGCTCACAAGCTGTTGGCTGCGATCGGCGAGCCGCTGTTGATCCAGGAGCATCGCTTGCTCGTGACCGGCAGCATCGGCATCGGCATCTTCCCGTCCGATGGCGAAGACGCCGGAACGCTGCTCAAGCATGCCGATGCCGCGATGTACCTGGCCAAAGGCAAGGGCAAGAACAACGTCCAGTTCTATACCGCCGAGCTGGCGGATCAGGCCTCGAAGCAGTTCGAGATGGAAGCCGATTTGCAGCAAGCTTTGCTGCAAGGTGAATTCCTGCTGCACTACCAGCCGAAGATCCACATTGGCGACGAGCGGATGGTTGGCGTCGAGGCCCTGCTGCGTTGGGCCCACCCGACGCGCGGGCTGGTGCCGCCGATGGAGTTCATTCCGCTGGCCGAAGAATGCGGGCTGATCGTGCCGATCGGCCGCTGGGTGATCCAGGCGGCGTGCCGCCAGATCCGCCAATGGCGCGAGATGGGCATGGTGGCCCCCGCGGTGGCGGTGAACCTGTCGGCACGGCAGTTCGCCAGCGACACGCTGATCAGCGACTTCACCGAAGCGATGGCGCTGCACGGCGTGAGCGCAGATCTGTTGGAGGTCGAACTGACCGAAAGCGTGCTGATGGCCGACCCGCTGCGTGCCAACCAAGTCTTGCAGCAGTTGCACAGTCTGGGCATCTGCATCTCGATCGACGATTTCGGCACCGGCTACTCCTCGCTGTCTTACCTGAAGCGCTTTCCGGCACAGACGGTGAAGATCGACCGTTCGTTCGTCAGCGGCCTGCCCGATGACGCCGACGACATCGCCATCACCGAAGCCGTGATCGCGATGGCGCACAGCCTGGGCTTGAATGTCGTCGCTGAAGGGGTTGAAACCGAGGCCCAGCTCGCCACCTTGCGCCGCCTCGGCTGCGATGAAGCACAAGGTTATCTGCTCGGTCGGCCGATGCCTGCGGTCGACCTGAACAAGCGCCTGTCACGCGCCAAGGTACCCCTGGCGATCGCGGCACCTGTCGAGAGCCTGTTGAAAAGCCGCTGACCAGGCGCTGACCACACGCTGACGGAAACGGGTTGACTTCAGCATGCAAGCACGAAGTGATCGGCCGGCGCATCAAGTCACCCGCAGCACTTCGCGCATCGTCACGAACTCCTCGGCAACGGTCGGGTGCACACCCAGCGTGCGGTCGAGCACGGCCTTGGTGATGCCGGCCTGCAGGGCCACGGCAAAGCCCTGAATGATCTCGCCGGCGTCAGGCCCGACCATGTGCATGCCGACGACGCGGTCACTGGCGTCGTCGACCAGCATCTTCATCAGCATGCGTTCGCTGCTGCCGCTCAAGGTGTGCCGCAGCGCCTTGAATTCATTGCGATAGACGCGCACCCTGCCGTATTGCTTCTGCGCAGCCTCTTCACTCAGGCCCACGGTGCCGATCGTCGGGTGCGTGAACACCGCCGTGGGCACGAGGCTGTAATCGATCGGCTGGCGCGGCGCCTTGCCGGCGGCCGGCCCGAACAGCAGGTCGACCAGGTACATCGCCTCGGCCAGCGCCACCGGCGTCAAGGCCTTGCGGCCGATCAGGTCGCCGATCGCATGGACAGCCGGCACGCTCGTCTGCAGTTGCCCATTGACCGGCACGCTACCGTCGTCATTGAGCGCAATGCCCAAAGCCTCCAGGCCGAGGCGCTTCGTGCAGGGCCTGCGGCCGGTGGCGTGAAGCACGGCGTCGGCCTCGATCACGCTGCCGTCGCTCAGCTCGAGCTTTTGCACGCTGCCCACTTTGTCGGCGCCGGTGATCGTCGTGTTCAGGTGGATCGTGACGCCCTTCTTGCGCATCTCGGCGGCCACGAAGTTCGCCACTTCGGTGTCGAAGCCGCGCAGCAGTTGTGGCCCGCGATGCAGCTGCGTCACTTGCGCGCCGAGGCCGTGGAAGATCGATGCGAATTCGCAGGCGATGTAGCCCGCGCCGACGACGACCAGCCGCTTCGGGAAGGGATCGATGTCAAACATGTCATCGGAGCGCAGCGCCCATTCCTGCCCGGGTCCGATGGCCGGAATCGGCTGTCCGCCGGTGGCCAGCAGGATGTGGCGGGCGCTCAGGCGCTGCTCACCGCCTTCGCAGTCGATGACCACCGTGTGCTCGTCAGCCAGCCGCGCCCAGCCCTGCAGCAATTGCACGCCAGCGCCTTCGAGCAGGCCGCGGTAGACGGCGTTGAGCCGGCCGATCTCGGCGGCTCGGCCTTGCTTCAGCACGTTCCAGTCGAAGGCCGTCTTCTCGGTCAGCCAGCCGAAGCCGCGCGCTTGCGTCAGCGCTTCGCCATAGTGCGCGGCGTAGCTGTAAAGCTTTTTCGGAATGCAGCCGACGTTGACGCAGGTGCCGCCCAGCGGCCCGCCTTCGGCCAGCAGCACCTTCGCGCCGCGTTGGGCCGCCATGCGGCTGGCGCGCACACCGCCGCTGCCTGCACCAATCACGATGAGATCGTAGTCAAAACTCGCCATGTCACGCACCTGGTTGCATCAAGGCTTGAAGGGTAGCTAATGTGTCAGCCTCATGCAGCGGCTTGTCGAAACGAATGCGCAGCATGCGCGGGAAGCGGACTGCGATGCCGCTCTTGTGGCGCGGGCTGAGGTTGATGCCTTCAAAGCCCAGCTCGAACACCATCGTCGGTTTGACGCTGCGCACCGGGCCGAACTTTTCCAGCGTGGTAGCGCGAATCACGCGATCGACCTCGCGAAATTCTTCGTCGGTCAGGCCGGAATAAGCCTTCGCGAACGAGACCAGCTGCAGCGCCTGAGGCTGCGCGGGCTCGCGCCGCTCGATCGCATCGATCACCGCCTGCGCCTCGGCAGCATCGAGCGGCTGGCGGTTCCAGACCGCGAAGGTGTAGTCGGTGTAGACGCTAGCGCGGCGGCCGTGGCCGGCCTGCGCGTAGATCAGCACCGCATCGACGCTCAATGGCGAGATCTTCCATTTCCACCAGGTGCCATCCCCCTTGGTGCGGCCACTGCCGTAGCGCGAGTCGTGGTGCTTCAGCATGAAGCCTTCGACACCGCGCCCGCGCGACTCTTCGCGCAGCTCGGCCAGCTCAGCCCAGCTGGCGCGCTGCTCGGCGGGGGAAACCTTCAGGCCACCGCCTTCCGCCAACGCCAGCAGCTGTTCGCGCCGCTGCCGCTGCGGCCACGCACGCGCGTCCACACCCTGCCACTCAAGCAGGTCGTAAGCCATGAAGGTGACGGGCGCTTCGGCCAGCACCTTCTTGTTCAGCGTCTTGCGGCCGATGCGCTGCTGCAGCAGGTTGAACGGTGCGGGGCGGCCGGTGAGCCGAGGTGCCACAAGTGCCGCGTCATGGGCAGGCAATGCATCGAGGGAAGCCGCATCTGCATGCGGCGCTTCGCCGGCCTCCTTCCAGACCAGGATCTCGCCATCGAGCACGGTGCCATCGGGCCAGCGGCCGGCGATCGCCACGACCTCCGGAAAGCGCTCGGTGACCAGCTCTTCGCCGCGCGACCAGATCCAGATCTGCCCGGCGCGGCGCACCACCTGCGCGCGGATGCCGTCGTACTTCCACTCGATCAGCCAATCACTCGGCGGGCCCAGGCGCGCATCGAACTCCGCCAGCGGCAGCTCCAGCGCGTGCGCCAGAAAAAAGGGATAGGGCTGGCCCGAGTCGGCCGCTTGCATCGCGTCATGCGTGATCAGTGCGCGATAGCCCTTGGCATCGGGCCGTGCGGTCTTGTCGGTGAAACCCATCATGCGTTGCGCCACCAGCTTGGCGTCGAGCCCGGCATGCGCCGCCAACGCGCGCTGCACCAGCAGCTTGCTGACACCGACCCGAAAGCCACCGCCGATCAGCTTGATCAGCAAGAAGCGGCCGGTGGCATCGAGCTCGTCCCAATACGCGGTGATGCGCTCTGCCTGCAGCTGTGACGCCGCATCGCGCAGCGGCAGCAAGCGCTGCTCGATCCATTCGGAGAGCCCCACATCGCTGAGCTGGCGCGCAGCAGGCAGCACATGGGCGATGGTCTCGGCCAAGTCGCCGACCGCCTGATAGCACTCATCGAACAACCATTCGTCGACGCCCGCCTGCTGCTGCGCCAAGCCACGCAGCATCCCGGTTGGCACCACCTGGCGCGGCCGCCCGCCGGAGAGAAAGTAGACCGCCCACGCGGCATCGGCATCACCCGCCTGCGCGAAGTAGCGCTTCAGCGCATCGACCTTGGCGATGGTCGCAGTGCTGGCATCGAGCTCGTTGAAGAGTTGCGCGAAGCGCTTCATCGCGGGGAAGGCTCGGCGTCGTTGGCGCCGTCGCGCCCGTCGGTTCTGTCGGTTCCGTCGGTTCTGTCCGTTGCGTCATCGGCTTCGGCATCGGTTGGACCTCGAACTTCATCGGAGGCCTGCAAGCGCGGCGCTTCGTTCGGCTCGCTGGATGGCGCACCCGGCTTCTGCACATCGGCGCGCTCGTCGTCGTATTCGGTCTGGAATGCGTTCGCCTGCAGGCCTTGTGATTCGAGCCAGCGCACCATGATCGCTTCGTAGCCATGGGTCACGATGACGCGCTCGGCACCGGTGGCTGCGATCGCGCGCTGCAGGCCCGGCCAATCGGCGTGGTCACTGAGCACGAAGCCGCGGTCGACGGCGCGGCGGCGGCGCGCGCCGCGCAGCTGCATCCAGCCGCTGGCAAAGGCATCGCTGTAATCACCGAAACGCTTGCTCCAGGCCGAGCCCTGCACCGAAGGCGGCGCGATGACCAACGCACAGCGCAAGCTGGCCTTGTCGCTCAGTTCGTTGACGTTCAGGGTGACCGGCAAGTCCACACCGGCAGCACGGTAGGCGCGGTTCAGCGGCTCGACCGCGCCGTGCACGATGATCGGCCCGATGCGGGGGTCGACGCCCGACAGAATGCGCTGCGCCTTGCCGAAGCTGTAGCCCATCAGCAGGCTGGCGCGGCCGGCATCGGCATTGGCCCGCCACCAGTCGTTGATCTGATCGAAGACCTCGCGCTGCGGCTGCCAGCGGTAGATCGGCAAACCGAAAGTCGACTCGGTGATGAAGCAATGGCAACGCACCGGCTCGAAGGGCTCGCAGGTCAGGTTGTCTTCGCGCGCATCGCTTTGCGCGCCGGAGACGAAGTAGTCGCCCGAAGCCACCCAGACCTGCCCTTCGTGCTCGATGCGCACCTGGGCCGAGCCCAGCACATGGCCGGCCGGGTGCAGGCTGAGCTGAACGCCGTGATGCCGCACCGTTTCGCGGTATGCCAAAGTCTGCAAGGTGATGTCGCCCAGGCGCGAGCGCAACACGCCCTCGGACGGCGCGGCGGCGAGGTAATGGCCGTGGCCCACGCGGGCATGGTCGGCGTGGGCATGCGTGATCACCGCGCGATCGACCGGCCGCCACGGGTCGATGTAGAAATCGCCGGGAGGGCAGTAAAGGCCTTCGGGCCGTTGAACGATCAGGTCCATGGGCGCGAGCCGTTCCCTATCTGCAAACAAAGCGCGCAAAGCCCGGTGCGGCCTGCCGGCTGGCAGCGAAGCGGCGTGGCCCTCATCACGTCGCCCTCATCAATAGCGCCCGGTCGCGCCCGCCACGCGCAGGTAGAGATGTGCGGCCCAGGCCACGAAGCCGCGGCGCAGCACGCCGCGCAGCGAGCGTTGGCGAGCCTGCGCCGGGTCGATCTCGCGCGATACCGCCACCGCGGCATCGAAATGCGATGACATCGCGGCGGCGAAGCCGGCGTCGCGAATCATGATGTTGGCTTCCAGGTTCAGCAGCAG
Source organism: uncultured Rhizobacter sp. (assembly GCA_964242145.1). Taxonomy (GTDB): domain Bacteria; phylum Pseudomonadota; class Gammaproteobacteria; order Burkholderiales; family Burkholderiaceae_C; genus Rhizobacter. The sequence goes on along the minus strand of CAXTCD010000242.1, from coordinate 453 downwards.
CGACAGCGGGTCGATGTTGGAGCTGCCCACCGTCGCCCATTCGCCATCGACCACGCCGATTTTTGCGTGCAGGAAAGCCGGCGTGTATTCGAACACCCGCACGCCGCTGCTCAGCAGTTCGTCGTACAGCGCGCGTGCCGCCAGCGCAGCGATGCGGTAATCGACCTTGCCTTGCAGCAGCAGCCGCACCTGCACACCGCGCCGGGCGGCGGCACGCAGCACGCGCCGAAATGCCCGGCCGGGGTAGAAATACGGCGTGATCAGGTCGACATGGCTTTGCGCCTTGCGGATCGCATCGATGTAGCTGCGCTCGATCGCGCGGCGCTGGCGCAGGTTGTCGCGCACGACAAAGGCCGCCCGCACCGCCGGCAGCTCAGCGCCTTGCGCCGCCTGCGCGACACCCTTGGGCATGCGCAGGCGGCGCAGCAGGCGCTTGGCGTGCGCCATCGGCTC
>CAXTCD010000241.1:0-6312 GCA_964242145.1 uncultured Rhizobacter sp. | reverse complement strand
GCCCTTGGCTCGATCCGCGTCTGGGTCACCGCCAACCTCGCGATCGGCGCGGCGATCGTCGTGTTCGTCGTGATGGGATCGGTCAGCTGAGGGCGGTGGATGGTGGGTATGCCCAGGCGTTACGAGGGCGTCTGAGTTCTTCCGGCTTGCGTTCCGCGCTTGGCGGCACGGACCAAGACGTGGCGCTGCGCAGGAAGTCAGCGACCTCGCGATGGATGCGCCCGTTGGTGCCATGGCCGATGCCCGCGTAAGTCAAGAACCGGGCGGAAGCGCCTGCCAGCGCATAGAGCTGCTCGCAGGCCTGCCAACGGTCCGGCATCATCCGTTTTCCGACCCGTGAGTGGATAACTTGCCGGTCGACATCGTCATAAGAGTCATCTAAGTCGACTGCATCGTTGGTGTCCAACTCGCCCATGAACAGGAACTGAGGTAAGCGAAGGCAGCCTGCCGCGTCGAAATCTGTGCCAGCCACGGCTTGCAAGTCGCTGGTTCCCAGCGGATAACGCAGCGCCTGCCCGGACAGTTGTTCATGTGGAAGGATCACAAAGCCGTTCAATCCACCGGCCGCAACGGCTTGAACCGCTTGTGGGTGAAGCAGGGCCAGGCGGGTCGCAAACATGGCCGAGGCGGAAAAGCCGGTCAACAGCAGCTTGTCTTGTGCAGCGACGCCTTGGCTTCGCAGCCTGCCGATGGCGTTGCGGCTCATCGCCAGCAATTGCAGGTCGAGCCGGCGAAGAAGGGCGTGTTCGGTCAGCAAGGTGGAGCGGCCCAGGCTGTGCGTGTACAGATCGGAATCTCGGGGAAAGATGGGCATCAGCAGCGGTAGCCGAAGCGCCTGCGCGACGCTGCCGCCCAGGCCATTTCTTGCCAATTCGCTGGCGGGCTGAATGTGCGGCTGCGACTGTGCAGAGATCGGGCCGGAGTTGTTGGTTTCGACGATCAAATAAGGCCGCAAGGTGCCGGACGGGCCCACTGGCATTTGCAGCAGATAAGGAAAGTTGAATCCTTCACTGGGACTCGCAGGAATCAAGCGCTGAGAGAGCTTGCCGTCAGGAACAACCCCATCGACCGATCCAAGCCCGCACAGCCGGTGGCCATGAAGGACGCGCTGAGGAGAATTTGTCGACGTTGCATGGCAAGGCGGTGAAAAGAGGCGGCTTTAGAGAAAGCGACTTTAAGAAGCTAATGTGATGAATGTGCGGTATATGAAAAATATCTGAACAGGTCTCGCCTCCAGTCATTGATCGGCATGACAGATCAGTTTGGTTCCTGTTGCGTCAGTCATGTCGGGAGGCAAGGCCCGCCTCGTTCAAGTCATGCGGGTGGCTACAGCGTGCTTTTGATTTTCGCCTTCTTCCTCAGGGACTTCAGCGTGCCACTCAGCGCGGTGGCAGTGTCAAAGGCGCAATGAAGTCATCCAGTGCGACGCCGCGTTGCGCGAGAAAGGCTTCGAGGGCGGGGGCGAGCCGGCCCAGTGTTTCTTCGACGGTGGCTTTGACGGTATCGACGATGACCTGTGTGCCGCGTTCGATCTCGATGTTCAGCCAATCGCCGGCCTGCTTTTGGCTGAACACCGTCATGCGCAGCGTTTCCGGGATCAGCCAGACCTCGAACCAGCCGGCCGTGCGGTCGGCTTCGGCGATCGTCAGGCTGGCACCGTTGATTGCGATGTAGCCCTTCGGAAAGATGTAGCGGCGAAACGCAGGCGGCACCTGAACGCGCAGCATGTGGTTGTGGGTGGAGGTGCGAACGGTATCGATCTGCGCGGCGAAGTCGATGTGGCCGGACAGCGGGTGGCCGCCGATCTCGGCGCCGTCTTTCGCGGCGCGTTCGGTGTTGACGCGGCTGCCGATCACATAGCGGCCCAAGGTCGTGACCGAGAGGCTTTGCAGGATCACATCGAAGCGGGCTTGTGTCGGTGAGACGATCTCGGTGACGGTCAGACACACGCCGTCGACCGAGACGCTGGCACCGAGGGTCAGGCCTTCGGTGAAGCCGGGCGGAAAGTCGATCGTGAAGCTGCGCAGGCCTTCGTTATCGGTGATCGCGCTGATCGTCGAGACGCCTTGGACAATGCCGGTGAACATGGTGGCTCCTGATGAGACGGTTGATGTGCGAACGGGTGAGCTGGCATCTTATCGATGCTGTTCAGAGGGCGCGGGAGCTGGCGTCGCTGCAGCGTTTCGATCTGGAAAGAGCGTGACGCTTGGAAAGGATGTGGACGTTTTTCAATCCTTGGCGACCCGGCGGGCGGCGGAACTCCAGCGCGCCGAACGGGCTCAGTTGCTTCAACTCGCTCGTCGCGTTCTGCCTGACAGCCCCGCTTTGATGCATTTGCTTTGGCTTGAGGCCCTTCTACCGGACCTGCACTGCGACCAAAAGGTGGGGTTCGAACGAAGCGCTATCGATCAGACTCAGGACGCAATGGGTCGGATCCGACTCAGGGGTATTCCCTTGAAGCGATCGCCTGTTCTCTGCGGTGATGCGGCTGCAAGGCCCGCCGTTGCTTGCTCATAGCATTCGGGTATTAATCGAGGCTGCTATATTGTATTTCTCGATATGAACCCAGGCTCATATTCTCGTCCCAATGGCTAACAACAAGAACGAGCCCACACCGGCTTACCGAGACAAACGAGGTACGCGCCTCGCCTCTGATCCGGAGTTCTTCGCAGGCCTGCGAAGCGAGCTGTGCTTGAGGTGGGTGTTGCCACGGGGCCCATGCCGGCTTTGAAGGCCCGGTGGCTTGCACCGGCGCTGAGGGCGGTTGCCCCACCGCATCTGTCAGAACAACAGGAAGACCCACAGGAGATATCGACCATGAGTGAAGCCCTGACGACGGCCGGCGTGCCGGGCAGTCTGTCCCCACCGCTGCGCAACCGCGTGGTGCCCATTGTTTGTTTTCTGATTGCGATGCTCGATGGCTACGACACGCTGATGCTGTCGTTCATTGCGCCACTGATCTCGGCCGAATGGCATCTTGAGCGCGGCGCGTTCGGCCCGATTTTCGCGGCCGGTTATGCCGGTGCGATGGTCGGCACGGTGTTGATCGGCATGGCTGCCGATCGCTTTGGCCGCAAGAACCTGCTGTTGCTGTCGATCCTGATCGGCGGCGTGTTCACGATCCTGTGCGCCTTCGCCAACGATCCGCAGCAACTGATGCTGTGGCGCTTTCTGGCCGGCATTGGCCTGGGCGGCGCGATCCCGGCGATCTCGGCGCTGACGGCAGAGCATTCATCGCCCGAGCGGCGCAGCGCAACGGTCACGCGCATGTTTCTTGGCTTTCCAGTGGGCGCGGTGGCGGGCGGGGCATTGACGGCGGCGGTGATGTCACACACCGGCTGGCGCGGCGTGTTCATCGGCGGCGGGGTGTTCTCGCTGCTGCTGCTGCCGATCGCCTTTACGCAGGTCAATGAATTGAAGGATGCCCATGGCGCGCGGGTGCGCCATCTGGCGAAGAAGCCGTTGACCGAGCTGGTGGCCGATGGCCGCGGCCTGGGCACCGCGTTGATCTGCCTGGCGGCGTTTTTGATCCTGCTGATGAGCTACTTCCTGATCAGCTGGACGCCGACGGTGCTGACGATGCATGGCATGTCGCCTGAGCGCGCGGCGGTGGCCGGTGTTGCGTTGAACCTCGGCGGCATTTTGGGCGCGCTGGCCCTGTCGAGCCTGCTGAGCGGGCGTAGCCCGTTCGTGCCGGTCGCGTTGTGCTTTGCGATCGGTGGCGTGCTGACGGCGTTCCTTGGCCAGAACGTATTGGGTGAAGCGATGCTGGCGCTGGCGGCGGTGTTCGTGGTGGGCGCCTTTGTGATCGGCGGACAGATGAATTTCCCGGCGCTCGGTGTTTATTTTTATCCCGAAGCGGTACGGGCCACCGGCGTCGGCCTGGCGATGGGCTTCGGCCGGCTGGGCTCGATCATCGGCCCGTTGATCGGCGGCTACCTGGTCTCGGCCCACTATGGCTGGAACCTGTTGTTCCTGCTCGCGGCGGTGCCGGCGCTGCTGGCTTCGATCGCGATGGCGGCGATGGTGATGCGCCGCATCAAGCCCTCCTCCGGGACGGGCGGCATGCACTGAGCGGCCTGTTGCTGCGTCAGTGACGCGGCGAACCGATTGCGAAGCAATCGGGCGGGCCGGTGTCGACTGGCGCGCTCTTTCTCTTGAATCGCGCCTTGGGTTGCTCACGGGTTTGCTTATTTGGCCGCTTCCCCGATGGTGGAATTTCGGCTTGTGATGGGCTGACCTCCATGGGTCGACGAGCAACAACGCGCAGGGCTCGGTCCGCTCAGCTGACTGTGTCACACCGACTGTGTCATGCCCACAGATCACGCCGCGATCAGGCCGCGATCAAGCCGGTCGGGCCGATGGCGCGGCGTCAGCTCAACCTCGCGGCAGCAGATGGCGCTCGCAGGCACCATCGTCGCAACGTTCGCAAACCCATTGCCAGCGCGGGTTGGCGGCGGCCTCGTGGGCCGCGGCCGGCGCCTTCAGCGTGTGTCGTACCGCTTGCAGCGCGGCATCGAGGCGCGCCGGGCCAGTGCCAGAGACCACGCAGTAGCCGACGCCCGAGCGCCGCAACGAGGCCCGCACCAGCGCCTGCACCGGCTCGCGCACCTGCGGGCCATCGCGCTGCAGGCCATCGGCCTGCCAGGGCAGGTCGAGCGCAGTCAGCAGGCTCAGACCGATGCGTTGTTGTGCGCGCTCGGCTTCGGCGTAGAGGCTCGCATCGCCGAACACGAAGTCACTGTAGACCGCGATCATCATCGCGCTGGTGTCGGCGATCACGAATTCATGCGCTTGCGCGGCCACTTCGATGCGCCGCGTCTGCTCGGCGGCAATCGCCACTTGTTCGTGTTGATGCGGTGTACGGCCATGCTGATCGCAAAACGCCCGCAGGTATTCGCTGACATGGCCCACCGAGCGGCCTTCGCCGCGCAGCGCTTCGGTCAGCTGGACCGCGAGCGTGGTCTTGCCGGTGCTCTCGGCGCCGAGCAGCGCGACGATCAGGCTCATGGCGCGTCAGTGGCGGGCGTCGCGACGGATGAAGCCAGTGTCAGCCGATGCCAGGCGCGCCAGCCGGCAGCCGCCATCGCGATGAAGATCAGGTACAGCAGCGCCGTCAGCCACAAGCCCTTGTAGACGAACAGCGCAACGCTGACGATGTTGACCACCACCCACACCGGCCAGTTCTCGACGTACTTGCGGCCCAGCAGCCATTGGCCGATCAGGCTGGCCGCGGTCGGGAAGGCGTCCCACCATGGCACGTTGGTGTCGGTATAGGTTTTCAGGAACAGGCCGGTCAGCGGCCAGCCGATCAGCAGCAATCCGAGTGCCACCCACCGGCCACGCCAGCCCAGCACGCGCACCTGCAGCGCCGAGCCGTCTGTAGTGTGGCCGCGCAGCCATTGCCACCAGCCCCAGGCGGCCAGCAGCGCGAAGACGATCTGCAGGCTGGCATCGCCATAGAGCTTGAAGTTCCAGAACAGCAGGAAATACAGCAGCGAACTGATGATTGCCAGCGGCCAGGCGGCGGCGTTGACACGGATGTTGAACACCACCATTGCAATCGCCAGCACGAAGGCGACGATCTCCAGCCAGGTGAAGGGCGACGCCCACAGCGTGAAGGCGGGGGCAAAGATCGGCTGCAAGGCCTGCAGCAGCGTGTCCATCAAACGCGGTCTGGAAGGTGGGGGTGAGCCGAAAGCATGAAGGCTGAAGTGGCCGTGGCCATTTCAGCGCTTGGGCGTCGACACCTGAACGTAGATCTCGTCGGGCTTGATCATGCCCAGCTCGTAGCGCGCCTTTTCTTCGACCATCTCCTGGCCTTCCTTCAGGTCGCTGACTTCGGCATCGAGCTGATCGTTGCGGGCGCGCGCCACCGCGTTGTCGTGCTTTTGCGCCCGCACCTTGGCTCGCAGATCCATCTCGCGCGGCACACCTCCGCGGCCGAACCAAAGTTCGACATGCACGAGGCCGATCAGGGCCAGCAGGGCGAGGGTGACGAGGCGCATGAAAGGTTCAGAAGACGGGTTTCATGATCAAGCGGACGCCGCAGAACCGGCCTGGCCGGGCCGCTGGCGCCGCCCCTGAACGGGAGAAGGCGCGCAGCGTCTCGGGGTAGACCTTATCGGGGTGGTCTTATCTCAAGTTGTAGAACGCGCCGCGGCCCGGATAGCTGGCCACGTCACCCAGGTCTTCTTCGATGCGCAGCAGCTGGTTGTACTTGGCCATGCGGTCCGAGCGGCTCAACGAACCGGTCTTGATCTGGCCGGCATTGGTGCCCACCGCGATGTCGGCGATCGTCGAGTCTTCGGT
>CAXTCD010000240.1:0-6381 GCA_964242145.1 uncultured Rhizobacter sp. | reverse complement strand
AAGACATTGAACGCGCGGCTCGGCATTTTGGGTGGCATCTCGATTCTTGGCACCACGGGCATCGTGCGGCCGTATTCGACGGCGGCTTATCGCGCCAGCGTCGTGCAAGGCGTGCAGGTGGCCGCGACCACGGGTGCAGGCGTTGTCGTGCTGACCACCGGCGGGCGCACCGAGAAGTTCGTGATGGAAGAGCTGCCCCGCCTGCCGCAAGCTTGTTATGTGCAGATGGGTGATTTCTTGCGCTATGCGCTCGATGCCGCGGTGAAGGGGAAGCTGCCACGCGTCGTGATCGGCGGCATGGTGGGCAAGCTGACCAAGATCGCGCAGGGCGAGACCATCACGCATGCCGGCCGCGCCGAGGTCGACACCGGCTTGCTCGCCGATTTGTGTGCCGGCATCGGCGTGCCGCCCGAGGTGTGCGAAGACATCCGCAACGCCGAGACCGCCCGCTATGCCAGCGAGCGCGTCGAGGCGCTGGGCCTGGTGCTCGAATTCCACCAGGCTTTGGCCGAGCGTGTGGTGCACACCGTGATCGGCCGCTACCCCAACAAATTTCATTTGACCGTGCTGGTCTGCGACTTCGATGGCCGCAAGCTGGCGGAGGCTGTTTCCTGATGGGCATTCCGATGCATAACGACCTGGCCCTGCGGGCCCGCGACAGCGCACCTCTCGCCGACGATGCGGCTTCGAAGGGTGGCATCGTCGGCGAGCTGTGCCGCGATTTCGCCGGCGAGCGTTGCCGCGTGATCGGCGTGTTGGACGATGGCGTGGCCAGCCTGAGCGCAGTGGCGCTTGCGCACCTGCAGCAGGCCGAATGGGTGATCGGCGGCACGCGCACCTTGCAATTGCTGGCCGCGCAGATCGCGCCCGGCGCGCAGCAGCGTGACCTGACCGGCGCCTTGTCGAAGGTGCCGGAATGGGTGCGCGCTGCGCAAGAGGCCGGCCAACGCTGCGTGGTGCTCGCAACCGGTGACCCCCTGTGTCACGGCATCGCGGCCTACCTTGCGTCACGCTTGTGCATCGAGGCGCTGGAGGTGCTGCCCAACCTGTCGACGATTCAGCTGGCCTGCGCGCGGCTCGGCCTGCCGTGGCAAGACATGAAGCTGTCGTCGGTGCACAGCCGCGACGCGGGCGAGTGGGCCGAGGGGGCCGATGCCAAGCACGGCCTCTATGCCTTGCTGCAAGACCTGCGCAAGCACGATCGCCTGGCCGTGTTGACCAGCCCCGACAACACGCCGGACCGTATTGCCCGCATGCTGCTCGCTGAAGGGCTGGGCGATGCATTCCAGATCGCGGTGGCCGAGCGACTGTGTCAACCCGAGGAGCGCGTGGTGGCCGACCTGAGCGTCAGCGAGGCGGCGCAGATGCAGTTTGCCGACCCGAACGTGATGCTGTTGTGGCGGCTGCAGGCGCGGGCACGGCCGGTGCTGTTCGGCCTGCCCGACGCAAGCTTCGAACAACGCTATCCCGAGAAGGGCCTGATCACGAAGAACGAAGTGCGAGCGGTGTCGCTGGCCCGCCTGCAATTGCGGGCCGACAGCATCGTCTGGGACATCGGCGCGGGCTCCGGCTCGGTCGGCCTGGAAGCGGCCCGTCTGTGCAGCGAAGGCCATGTCTACGCGATCGAGAAGAACGCAGACGACGCCGCGATCGGCCAGCGCAACCGGCGCGCGATGGGCCTCAGCAACCACACGCTGATCCACGGCAAGGCGCCGGTGGGCCTCGATGCCTGGCCCGACCCCGACGCGGTGTTCATTGGTGGCTCGGGCGGCGAGCTGGCTGAGCTGATCCAGCTGATCCTGAAACGTTTGAAGCCTCGCGGCTGGCTGGTGATGAACTTCGTGACGATCGAGAACCTGAGCGCTGCGGTCGAAACCTTGAAAGCGGCCGGTGTCGAATGGGACATGCTGCAGCTGCAAGCTTCGCGCAGCAAGCCGATCCTGCACATGCACCGCATGGCGGCCGAGAACCCGGTGTGGCTGGTCTGCGCGCAGCGGAGGGCAGCATGAGCATGCCTGTCGATGAGACGTTATCCAATTCGACACCTCCAGCGATCGGCAAACTGATCGGCGTCAGCCTCGGCCCCGGCGACCCCGAACTGATCACACGCCGGGCCTGGGCCCAGCTGCAGCGCAGTGATGCGCTCTGGACCTACCCGATCCGCAGCACGAAGAGCGAAAGCTACGCGCTGGGCATCGTGCAACGCAGCGGCCTGGCCTTGCCCGACGGCCACCAGCCGCTGCTGTTCCCGATGACCCACGACGTCGAGAAGCTCGCCCGCCATTGGCTGCGCGCCGCCGAAGCGGTGCTGCCGGTGCTGCAGTCGGGCCGCGACGTGCTCTTCCTCGTCGAAGGCGACGCCAGCACCTACGCGACCTTCGGCCACCTGTCACGCACGCTGCGCGGCCTGGACGAGACCCTCGTGATCGACATCGTGCCCGGCGTGACCTCCTTCCACGCCGCCTGCGCCGAACTGCAGATCCCGTTCTCCGAGCAAGACGACACCGTGGCCATCGTGCCTGCCGCCTATGGCGTCGAGATGGTCGAGCGCCTGCTCGACGACTTCGACACCTTGGTGCTGATGAAGGTCAAGCCGCTGATGGATGAACTGATCGACCTGCTGGAACGCCGAGGCCTGATCGCCCACACCTGCTTCATCGAAAAAGCCGGCGCCCCCGAAGGACGGGTAGTGACCGACGTGCGCACGCTGCGCGGCGAAAAGGTCAACTACCTCTCACTGATGCTGGTCAAAAACCCCGGCCGAGAACGCGGCGAGCGCGTCAAGGGATGCAAGAAGAAGACGAGCTTGCCGCAAGAAGAGATAAGCGATCGGCCGGCTGAAATGGCTGAAGCAGGCAGCGATGAATAAGCTTCAGGTTGGAAGCGAAGCAAGCGTGTTGGTTGAGTTCACCGCTCAACGTGGCTATCGGGCCTTAGATGCCGATGCGCAGCGAGGCGAGTCTGGTGTTCGGGCCCCTTGGGCCTCGCTGAGCAGCGCAGGGTGGACCGGAAAAAGAAGGGGCGATTGTCTGAGCCCGAAGGGCGAGTTCGAGCCCCTTCCCGGTCCACCCGAGCAGCGCAAGGCAGTCCTCGCGCAGCGAGGACCGAGGACGCAGGGTCGCCTTTGTGTGCCCGTCACTTCGCTTCGCGAAATGAGTGCACACGCCTTCGGAACTTTTGGTTCCTTTTCTTTGGCGAAGCAAAGAAAAGGGACTGCCCTGTCGGGGGCATATCCCGACCTGCTTCAAACCAGCGCAGCCCGACAAAAACAAAAAACATCAGCACCTCCTGCGACCACCATTCCCCACAGCTAAGACAAGCGCCCGAGCCCAACCCCGAATCAAAAATGCCCAACACCCCCAACGCAAAAATCGTCCTGGTCGCCATCACCAAACACGGCGCCTCCCAAGCCGCCACCCTGGCGAAATCCCTCCCCGAAGCCCATCTCTGCGTCGCCGCCAAATTCGGCGAAGCCATGCAAGGCCTGCCCAACACCCTGACCGCCTACACAGGCGCCTTCAAGGACGAGATCGGCACGCTGTTCTCCCGCTATGACCAGATCGTCTTCTTCGTCTCGCTCGGCGCCGTGGTGCGCTTGATCGCTCCGCACCTGAAGAGCAAGGACGAAGACCCCGGCGTGGTCGTCGTTGACGATGCCGGCGAGTTCGTGATCCCGGTGCTGTCCGGCCACGTCGGTGGCGCCAACGCGATGGCGCAGCAGATCGCAGACATCCTGCACGCCACGCCGGTGCTGACGACCGCCTCCGACGTCGGCAAGACCATCCCCGTCGACATCCTCGGCCGCGAGCTGGGCTGGAAGGTCGAGGCGCCGAAGATCAACATCACCCGCGTCTCGGCGCACGTGGTCAACGGCGAGCCGATCGCCGTCGTGCAGGAGGCCGGCAGCCCGAACTGGTGGACGCGGCCGACGCCGCTGCCGGCCAACATCCACCGCTTCGATCGCTTCGAAGCGGTGGACCTCGAACGATTCAAGGCGGTGCTGTGGGTCACGCACGCCGAAGTCAACGAAGCGCGTTGGGTGCAGCTGAACGAGCGCCTGGTGGTCTACCGGCCGCCGCTCGGCCAAGTCGCGTGACCCGCTCGGCGGCAGCCCCATGAATGACGGTTCATCAATGAACTCGCCCCACAGCTTGACGGTCAGCCTGGGGCTCGGCTGCGACCGCGGCACGCCGGCGGCCACCTTGGCGCAAGCGGTTGGCGAGGCGCTGGCCTTGGCCGATGTGCCATGGGACGCCGTGGCGGCGGTCGCGAGCATCGACCTGAAGGCCGACGAAGCCGGCCTGCTGGCACTCGCCGCCGAGCGCGGCTGGGCAGTGCGCTTTTACAGCGCGGCCGAGCTGGCCGGCGTGCCGGTGCCCAACCCGTCGGAGACGGTGCGCAAGTACACCGGCACGCCTTCGGTCAGCGAAGCCGCCGCCTTGCTGGCCGCAGGCGAGGGCGGCGCAGCCGCCACCGAGCTGCTGATTGAAAAACACAAACACCGTGGCTCCGATGGCCGCCACGCCACCGTTTCGATTGCAAGGATTCCGCGATGAGCACCGCCCCGACCCTTCCGGCCCACAGCGCCGTGATTCAAACCACCGGCCTGGACGCTTCGGCTTCCGACAACGGCCAAAGCGCAGCAACCAGTCGCACGGTGGGCAAGATCATGCTGGTCGGCATCGGCCCCGGCAGCGTCGCCCACATGACGCAGCGCGCCCGCGAGGCGATTGCCGAAGCCGATACGGTGGTCGGTTATGTCACCTACATCAAGCTGGTGGCCGACCTGCTCGAAGGCAAGGAAGTCGTCCGCAAGGGCATGACCGAAGAGCTGGACCGCGCCGTCAGCGCCTTGGAGGCTGCGCGCGAAGGCAAGAAGGTGGCGCTGATCTCGTCGGGCGACGCCGGTGTTTACGGCATGGCCGGGCCGACCTACGAAGTGCTGTTCCAGGCCGGCTGGACGCCCGATGACGAGGTGAAGGTTGAGATCATTCCGGGCGCGTCGGCGCTGAACAGCTGCGCAGCACGCGTCGGCGCTCCGCTGACGCACGACTTCTGCGCAATCTCGCTGTCGGACCTGCTGACGCCGTGGCCGGTGATTGCGCGCCGGCTCGATGCGGTGGCCTCGGCCGACTTCGTCGTCGCGCTGTACAACCCGAAGAGCGGTCGCCGCACGCGGCAGATCGTCGAGGCGCAGCGCCTCTTCCTGCGCCACCGCCGGGCCGACACGCCGGTGGCCATCGTCAAGAGTGCTTACCGCCGGCGTGAGCGGATCGAGTTCACGACGCTGGACCACATGTCGGAGTGCGAGATCGGCATGCTGACCACGGTGCTGATCGGCAACAGCCACACCTTCGTGCGCCACGGCCTGATGGTCACGCCGCGCGGCTATGCCAACAAATACGAGCTGGAGGAGGGCGGCGCCACGCGCGATGGCGAGAAGCCCGGCCGTTCGCTGTCGACCGGGCTCAACGGCTGGTTGGAAGCCTTGGCCCAAGCGCATGCCGCAGGCGATAGCATTGCCGTGCTGGCAAAGCGTTATTCGCTGCCGGCGGATTACATCGAGTCGACGCTGGCCGAGCCGATGGCCGAAGCCGAGACCGCTGAGCCGGCCGCCGACGTCGAGGGCTGAGCCATCGTTTCAGCATGTTGAATTTCGACGGCGCCTCTGCCGACGCTGCTGAGTTCGCCGCGGGCACCACCGCGTGCTTCGACGCTGCCGAGCGCGCCGCCTTTTACCGGCTGCTCGCCGCGCGGCGCGACGTGCGCCACTTCGTGCCGGCGCCGCCGCTGCCCGAGGTGCAGTTGCTGCGCCTGCTGCAGGCCGCGCATGCGGCGCCCTCGGTCGGTTTGATGCAGCCCTGGCGCTTCGTGAGGGTGCTGGACTGCAATCTGCGCGAGTGCATCGCCGTGCTTGTCGATGCCGAACGCCTGGCCACGGCCGAGGCATTGGGCGAGCGGGCCGCGGAGTTCCTGCGCTTGAAGGTCGAGGGCCTGCGCGAGTGCGCCGAGCTGATCGCCGTGGTGCTGGCGCCCGACGACGGCACCTTGTTTGGCCGCCGCACGATGCCGCGCGAGATGGCGCTGTGCACTTTGGGCTGCGCAGTGCAAAACCTGTGGCTTGCTGCGCGTGTGGAGCAACTGGGCCTTGGCTGGGTCTCGATGTTCGAGCCGCAGGCACTTGGTGCCTTGCTTGCCCTGCCCGAGGGCGCGCAGGTGCTGGTAGCCGTCATGCACGAGGGCGGCGTGCAGGGCCGCGATGCCGCTGCCAACGACCCGAGCTACGCCTGCCCGACGCTGACCGGCCGCGTGCAGGACATCGCCAAGCGGCTGGATCCGGCCTACGCCATCATCATCGGCGGCCATCGATCTTGCAGGCCG
>CAXTCD010000239.1:0-6427 GCA_964242145.1 uncultured Rhizobacter sp. | reverse complement strand
CAGCGCATCTTGGCTTCGAAGACCATGCGCTGCAGCGACACCTCCTGGCCAAGAGGAACGCCACGTCCTGCGGCACGCCGGCCCTCTCGCGTCGCAGCGCATCGTCAGCCCATTGCCTGGGCAAATAAAGCCGCCAGGCCACCGGCAGGCTACCCGTCTGGCAGGCCAGCGTCACGCTCACCGCCACTTGGCAGTTGTCCTGCTTGCCCAGCATCCCGCAATACTGCCGGGCCACACCCACCGAGTGCGTGCCCTGCTTGGGGAATCCCGTGTCGTCAACGATCCACCACCCGCCGTCATGGAAGTCCATCGCCGGCACGACCCATTGCGCCACGCGCAACAGCATCTGCTCGTCGGACCAGGCCGAATCGGCCACAAAATGGTGCAGCGACTGGTGTCGCGAGCGCGTGGACGTTGGCGCCAGGTGCGACGCCATCGGCTCCACGCTCTTGCGCTTGAGTGGCGACATCAGGCCGGTGCAATACCCACGCAGCCCGGCGTGCCGGTCTGCGTGGCCCAAGCCCTCACTCAGATGCGCCATGTACCGATCAAACTCGCGAAGCTCTTCCATCAAGGCTCACCTCTTGCCTGAAGAAGTGCGCATAATGCCTTGAATTTGTTAACACAGTAAGACTAGAGCGGCACCGCGGCAGTCGTTCGCCGCCCTGCGGCTGCCGGGATACCGCATCCATTTCGTGACATACATGCTGTCGATGATGGCCGACAACATCGAGCATGTGATCAGCTACTGGATAGCCTTTCAGAAGTTCCAGTCCCCCGCGCTCGGTGGCTTTGCGGTTGTCTCGCACTGGCTGCCGTTCCTGCTGTTCTCGGTGCCTGTGGGCGCATTGGCCGATCGCGTCGACCCTGGCCGCTTGATCCAAGCGGGCATGCTGATGTTCATCACGGCCTCACTGGGTTGGGGCTACTTCTTCGTCACCGACAGCCTGCAGATTTGGCACGCCATGGTGCTGCTGGTGATGCATGGATGCGCCGGCGTGCTTTGGCAGACATCAAGCCAACTGCTGCTGCATGACATCGTCGGGCCGCAACTATTGCCCAGCGCGGTCCGACTGAATGCGACCGCACGGTACCTGGGTGTACTCGTCGGCCCGGCCATCGGTGGCCTGATCATGTTGACGATCGGGCCATCGCACGGCATCTTCCTGAATGCGCTCTTTTATCTACCGCTGCTGCTGTGGCTTTGGAAAGCACCGTACGGGCCGCGCTTTCGGCAAGGGCCGGTGATGGTCAAACGCGCGGTGCGCGGACTGGCCGACATCATGCAAACGCTGCGTGACATCTCCGGCAACCGCTTGATCATCTCGATGACCTTGCTGGCCGGTGCAGCGTCCTTCTTCATCGGCAATGGCTACCACGCCCAAATGCCAGGGTTGGCACACGACCTTGGCCATGGCGACCCCGGCGTGCTCTACAGCATGCTGTTGGCCGCCGATGCCGCGGGTGCTTTGCTTGCCGGCTTCGTGCTGGAGGGGCGAGGGCTGCTCCCCGCCAAGCCGCGCACTGCACTGATCCTGGCCATGCTATGGGCCATCTCACTGGGCACCTTTGCAGCGATGAAGGCCTATCCGCTGGCGCTGCTGTTGCTGTTCTTCGCGGGCTTCTTCGAGCTTTCGTTCAGCAGCATGGCGCAGACGCTGGTTCAGATCAACGCACCCGCAGAGATGCGCGGCCGCGTGATCGGCCTCTTCAACATGTCAGCCTTGGGGCTGCGCGCATTCAGCGGCGTGACGGTTGGCCTGGCTGGCAGCTTGATCGGAGTCCATTGGTCGTTGGGTTTATCAGCCCTTTGCCTGCTTGCGACGATGGCCACGCTGTTCTGGCGATTGAAGGTGTAGACACAACAGCATGTCAGGCTTTCACAGGCAGTTGACAAAGTGCCGAGAATCAAAGCATTGCCACTGTCTGTGAGCCGCACATGAAATCCTTCAATACGCCGACTGGAACGCCGGATGTCACTGTTCTGATCTCCGAACTGCTGATTGCCACCGCCGATGATTCTAATGAGGCCATCGATCGGGCCGTGCCGGAAGTTCTTCGGCTGCTTCGAGAGAAGTTGGAGATGGAAGTAGTGTTCGTCTCGGAGTTTGTCGATGGCAAGCGGTGTTCCGTTATGTCGATAGCGTACAAGACGCACCCGATATTCCTGTCGGCGCCTCCAACCCGTTGGAAGAGTCGTTCTGCCAGCGGGTGGTCGATGGTCGATTGCCTGAACTCGTTACCGACGCGGCATCCCTTCCAGCGTCCTACAACTTGCCCCCAACCAGCTTTCGGGTCGGCG
The DNA here is from genome assembly GCA_964242145.1 of uncultured Rhizobacter sp. GTDB lineage: Bacteria > Pseudomonadota > Gammaproteobacteria > Burkholderiales > Burkholderiaceae_C > Rhizobacter. The sequence continues at coordinate 4,125 of CAXTCD010000239.1, read as the reverse complement.
CTCATCTGAGCACGCCCATCGTTTTGCCCGATGGCAGCACTTACGGCACTTTGTGCTGCTTCAGCCGCAGCCCAAAGGAGCACCTGCATCGGCGCGATCTCGACAACCTCAGAAAGTCGGCAAAGCTTGTGTCGCACAAGGTGTCGGCAGCACTGGAGCTGAAACGCGCATTGACCGATGACGACTGGAAGAAAGTTCCTCTCGAAGAGTTGGCCCTTGGCAGATAAGCACAGCGATGCACTGATGCCTTTCATTGACCCGTGGGCGTGACGGATACCTACGCTTCCGATCAGTGCTTCGAATCGCTCGATTCTGGATCTTCGGGCATCGGTGCAGGAGCCGGCACGCGATAACTCTCTGACGCCCAGGCGCCAAAGTCAACGTTCTTGCACCGCTCGCTGCAGAAAGGGCGAAACGGGTTATCGCTTGCATAGACACTGTCTCCGCCACAGGTCGGGCATTTGACAATGCGAGTGGTCTGGCGAGATTCGGTCATGAGCACAAGGTCAGTTCAAACGAGGTATCGGCGCCGCCGGGTCGCAGCCGGCCGTCAGGCTCTTGCCGCATCAGCCGCACCAGCACCATCAGGCGGTGCCCGCTGATTTCAGGGACCATCTGGCTGGCCGGATCAATGCGCAAACGCAGCAAATGGTAGCTTCGACCGACCGGCAAACTTTGTTGGTATTGCCCGCCCTGACTCATGACCTTATGCGGCACACCAGAGTCGCGCAGCAAACCCAACAGCACCTTCAAGGCTTCGGCCATCGGCATCAAGGTATTGACCCATTGGCTCAGGTCTGCGCGCCGCCGAGACGGCTCGCGCTGCTGCCATGCGTAGTAAGCAGGCAGGTCGAATTCGCAAGTGCCGCCTGGGATGCTGATTCGGCTGCGGATGCTCATCAACCATTCATTGCTGTTCAAGGCTTGGCCCGCCTTGCCCGACAGCTGGTTCAACCCATTGAACGCATGATCGACCTTGCCAATGATCTGATCCAGCATCTGCTCAGAAATCGAAGGATTGCCGCGATAGCTTTCCAATACGCTGCGTTGACGGTCCAGATCCTTGAGCAAATCAGACTTCAGGTCCGCGCGTGACGCGACATCGATGATCTCGAACAAGGTAGCCAGCGCGTAGTGATGGTCAACCACCTCGTCACGCGGCATCAGTCGACCGAGGCGATCGAACAGGTGTTCGAGCCGCAACATGGTGCGAATGCTCTCGTTGAAGGGGTACTCGTACAGGACCAAATTGGTTTCCACTCGTTGGAAGTCAGCAGGTGTGACAAGCTGGAGTGCCAATTGTTCCACACCGTGTGCCGAATCAGCACAGTAGGCCAAGGTACAGCAGAGATCTCGCATCTGCAGATAGCCAGGAAAGCACCGTCTGTTGGCGCCGACCGAAAACTGAGCCACTTATGAGGGCTGTGCCGATCCAAAAGTGAGCCAGGTGTTCAACCTACCCTGCGGTGGCTTATCCACAGGCAGGGGGACGAGGAATGATCACCATGGACAGGATGGGCAAGATTGGGCGACTGCGAAGTCGGGGCAAGAAATCGGAGCGCGAGATCGCGCGCATGACGGGGCTGTCGCGCAACACGGTAGCCAAGTGGCTGGAGGGGCCGCACGAGGGTGCGCCGAAGTACCGACGCGAGAAGCAGCCAGGCAAGCTCACCGCGTTCCACGAGGCGATCGAGCTGGCGCTCAAGGCCGACGCCCATCGACCCCGGCACGGCGCGTGCCCTGCACGCCGAGATCCGATCGGCCGACTAAGACGGCGGCTACAGCCGCGTCACCGACTTCATCAGGGCGTGGCGAGAAGGCAAAGGCCAAGCGATCTCGGTCAACGCCTTCGTGCCGCTGGCCTTCGAGTTCGGCGAGGAGTTCCAGTTTGATTGGAGCGAAGAGGGGTTGTTCGTGGGCGGCATCTACTACCGGCTGCAGGTCTCGCGCATGAAGCTGTGCGCGAGCCGCGCCTTCTGGCTCGTGGCGTATCCAAGCCAAGGCCACGAGATGCTGTTCGACGCCCACACCCGCAGCTTCGCCGCGCTCGGCGGCGTGCCGCGCCGGGGCATCTACGACAACATGAAGACCGCCGTCGACTTGGGTCTTGAAGGGCAAGGGGCGCACCGTCAACAAGCGCTTCGCCGTGATGTGCGCGCACTCGCCTGGAGATGCCGACTTCTGCAACGTCGCCTCGGGCTGGGAGAAGGGAGTGGTCGAGAAGAACGTGCAGGACAGCCGCGGGCGCATCTGGATCGACGCGGCCAAACTGCGCTTCGGCTCGTTCACCGAGCTCAACGCGTGGCTGGCCGATCGTTGTCGGTCGTTGTGGTGCGAAGTCCGGCATCCCGAGCACAAGCAGTTCAGCGTGGCCGAGATGCTTGAGCACGAACGGGCGGAGTTGATGCCGATGCCCGCGCCGTTCGATGGCTACGTCGAGAAGCCGGCGCGGGTGTCGAGCACGTGCCTCGTGTCGATCGCGAGGAACCGCTACTCGGTGCCGTGCGAGTGGGTCGGCCAGCGGGTCAGCACGCGGCTCTATCCGGGCAGCGTGGCCGTGGTCGCCCAGCACGAGCGGCTGGCGGGCGAAGGGCAGACCCGCTATGACTGGGAGCATTACATCCCGCTGGTGCAGATGAAGCCGGGTGCGCTGCGCAACGGCGCGCCGTTCGTGGACATGCCCGAGCCCTTGCAGCAACTGCGCCGGGCGCTGCTCAGAAGGCCTGGGGGCGACCGCGTGATGGCGCAGGTGTGGCCATCGTGCCGACGGCCGGCTTGGATGCGGTGCTCGTGGCCGTCGAACTCGCGCTGGAGACCGGGCCGCCTGGCAAGGTCAGCGTCGAACACGTGGTCAACGTGCTGGGGCGGCTGAACGCGGCGCCGACACCGCAGAGCGCAGCAACGACGCTGCAGGTGGCCACGAAGCCGCTGGCGAACACGGCGCGCTACGACAGCCTGCGTGCGCCGGCCGGCGCGGTGAACGACACCGAGGAGACCGATCATGCGTGACGTGACGGTCGAACTCAAAGGCTTGCGTCTGCACGGCATGGCCGGCGCGTGGATCGATCTGGTCGAGCAAGGCGGCAACAATGCCCTGGACACCTCGCGGTGGTTGGTCGAACACCTGCTGCAGGCCGAGACCACGGACCGTGCGATACGCTCGGTGAGTCATCAGATGAACACGGCCAAGTTCCCGGTGCATCGCGACCTGGTTGGCTTCGACTTCGACGGCTCGCCGGTGGATCGCAAGCTGATCCATCAACTCGCCGAGTTGACCTTCACCGAAGCCGGGCAGAACGCGGTGCTGGTCGGCGGACCCGGAACCGGCAAGACGCACTTGGCGACCGCCATCGGCGTGTCGGGCATCACCCGGCATGGCAAGCGCGTGCGCTTCTACTCGACGGTCGATCTGGTGAATGCGCTGGAGCAGGAGAAGGCACAAGGCAAGGCCGGGCGCATCGCGCTGAGCTTGCTGCGCATGGACCTCGTCATCCTCGACGAGCTGGGCTACCTGCCCTTCAGCCAGGCCGGTGGGGCGTTGCTGTTCCACCTGTTGAGCAGGCTGTACGAGCACACCAGCGTGATGATCACGACCAACTTGGACTTCGCCGAATGGTCGACGGTGTTCGGCGACGCGAAGATGACGACGGCCTTGCTGGACCGGCTCACGCACCACTGCCACATCGTCGAGACGGGCAACGAGAGCTACCGGTTCCTGCACAGCACGGCGGTGGCGAAAAACCCATCAAAGCGCGTGAGCAGGACCGCAAGGGCATCAAACCCGAGGCGCCGCCGGACACGGCCTGATCGAAAACGCCGCGCGTGGAAAGCCGCTACGGGCTACGCCCTGCGCGTCTTCCCACGCGCCCTCAACACTGCAGCCAGGAGATCGAAGAATAGAGCAACGACATACACTTATCCACAGCTGATCATCAAGAAAAAGTCAGCTTCGACCCTGGCTCAATATTCGATCGGCAGGGTGGCTCAAATCTCGATCGGCGCGAACAGCACCGTCCTCAATGGGCTGCAGTGCCGCACGCGCGCTGCGCTTGAACGTGCAAGCAGTCAGTGTCAATGCACACGCACGGCCAACACCTGCACCAACATCCTCAAGTTGTGGCCGGC
>CAXTCD010000238.1:0-6487 GCA_964242145.1 uncultured Rhizobacter sp. | reverse complement strand
ATAACGAAAGCTGGTTCAGCTTGACAATGTCAAAACACGCTGTTGACTATGACTGTCCCTGCAAAGGGTTAGGCTCGCGCTGTCCAGGCCTTACTCGCGTCGAGCAAACTGGGCATCGATATCAACCCAGGCGTGCTCGCCCAGGGCGAGCTGATTTAAAAGCCCGTACCGGGCACTCGGTTTGCCGCGTCGCCGGTGAGTTCGATGATCGGATGCTGCGGTTCCCAGAGGTCGCCACGACCGCTTGATCTACGATTTTGACCATGGACTGCTCAAGCCGGACGAGGGCATCTTCATGTCCAACGAGAAGCCTGCCAAAGGTCGTGAGTTGAAAATTCTCTGGATGCAAGGTTCCATAGGAGATGAGCAATGGCATGTGAATCCTCTTCTTCTGGCAGACAGTAGGTACCACAGGACGGAAAGGACGATGCCCCAGATAAGGCTATTCAGCGCGACCGGAATGAGCCCAAGCTGCGGAGTCTGCTGAAGGAAGTACGCAGGAAGCATGCGCAGAAGGAAATCATGCGGGTACTGAAGGACCACGCACAGTGATTCGGCATGACTGGCCAGGGCTGAACGAGTGGGAAGGCGGTCGAGATCGGAGCCGCGCCACGATGGCCGATGCGAACCAAAGATCAAAGTGAAAAGCGGAAAAGCGGAAAAGCAAAGTAGCCGAAAGAGCTGCATCGAAGTGGCTTTCGTGCAATCCAAGGTTTGAGATGAGAGGCGTACCGTGCCCTTCCGGGGCACATCTTTTCGATCCACCGGTCAGGCACCGCCTTCGCCAAGCTGAATGTCGAAATGAAGAACATCCTCTCTAACTCCGAGCTTGGTGTACAGCGCGATCGCCGGAGCGTCGCCGTGATCGGCTTGAACAAAGATGACGTAAGCGCCTTTGGCTGTGGCCAGCTTCTGAAGCTCGGCAATCAGTGCGGTGGCAATGCCCTGGCGACGGTGGCTTTCCAGGACGGCCAGATCGTAGATGTAAATCTCGGAGCGAGCTTGCTCGAACTTGGGAAGTACATACGCTGCAAGCCCACCGACAACGGCTGCTTCTGACAACGCAGCGATGGCAATGAACGATGGGCTCGATAGCAACTCTTGGAGGTAGGTGTCATCTGGCTGAGCCTGCCTGTAGGTTTGTTCATCGTCAAAGGCCTCCCCAAATGTGGCGAGCATTTCCCGCATGGCAGCAACATCGTTGCCTCCAAGCGCCTGAACGCGATAGTTGGGCTGGAACTTCACTGGATGACTTTCTCTGATAAGCCTAACGTTTGAGATGAGAGGCGTGACTCGGCTTGTCAGGGCATACCTCGATTGAAGGGATGAGCCGCATCATTGTGATGATGACGTGCATCTTCAATCTTGCTTCGGCAATGCCCAAATCAGACCCTGAGTGACCAGTCGTGGAAACACAGTGGCGTGATCCTCCCCGTCTAGGACGGTCGCCTTTACATCCAGTCCGCGCCAGTGCCGCGCGCGCAGTGCAGTCACGTAGCGATTCATCAGCGCCACCATGTTCATTTCGTCGGGTCGAGTGCGTGTAGGTTGCTCGAGCCCACCCACGTAGAAGCGCACTTTGCCGACCAGATCGCGGGAAGTTTGGGTGTGGTGCTTGAGCGCGACGAAGGGTTGTTCTTGATCAAACCAGAAGGATGGGCTTCCGAGAATGTAGTGGCTGAAAATGTTGGGCCGCTCCAGCAGGGCTTGCAGCCCGAGAAGGCTGCCATATGAATGGCCTACGAAAATGCGACGCTTGGGTTCAGTTCGATACCGGCTGTCGACCAGAGGAAGAACGTCCCGTTCAAGAAAATCCAGGTAGGTGGCACTTTGACCGTAGACGGCCTCGGGTGCTTTGCGATCCCGTGCGCGATCTGTGGGGGTGTAGTCGCGATTGCGACTCGTTGCGCCACTCTCGCCCTTGGCGTAGCTGAGGCCGACCAAGATGAAGCTCTCCAATCCGACACCGTGTCGGTCAACTCGCCCAGCAATGGCGCGGATCAGAGGAAAGGCATATGGCGCATCGGTGACGTAGACAACTGGGTATCGCTTGGTCGTCTTTGCGTACTCGGAAGGCAGACTCACATAAATCTCATAAGTCCGATCTAAGCGCGACGCAGGGGTGGCGATGACCTCGGTGTTCTCTAGGACGTAGGGTGCTGGAGTTGCGGCGAGCGCTGCAGCCGTCAAAGTGAATTGGGCGATCCCCGCGCCCAGAATACTTCGGAGCGAGTTCAGGGTGAGGGTGTGAGTTGGCATGGGACACCTAGGGTTGCGGGTAGAGCGTGGTGTTCGATGACACGATGACCGTGGTCGCTCGGATATGAAGCCTAACGTTTTAGATGAGAGGCATGACTCGGCTTGCCGGGGCGTGCCTCTCGATGCAAGAGTTCAATACGAGCACATCTGAAGCCGCGCAGTCTTGATAAACCAATGCAGGACTCGGGCGCCGGCATCAAACAGCGGCTCGCCATGAAAAAAGGCGCCGTGAGGCGCCTTTCGGGGATCTGCTCAGCGGCGAATCATCGCCGCTTGCTGGATCAGTTGGCCGGAGCCGGAGCCGGGGCAGGCGGGGCGAACTTGTAGTCGGTCTTGGCCTTGGCCTTGATCTCGTCGCGGAAGGTGGCCAGCTTTTGTTGGCCCAGGCGCTGCTGAATCTGCGGCTTCACTTCTTCGAAGGCCGGGAACTTGGCTTCGCGGGTGTCTTCGAGCTTGATGATGTGATAGCCGAACTGGGTCTTGACCGGGGTTTCGGTCAGCTCGCCCTTTTTCAGCGCGGTCAGTGCCTTCGAGAACTCAGGCACGTAGGAGCTGGGGCTCGACCAGTCGAGGTCGCCGCCGTTTTGGCCCGACCCCGGATCCTTCGAGTTGGCCTTGGCCAGGTCTTCGAACTTGGCGCCGCCCTTGATCTTGACGATCAGGCTCTTGGCGTCTTCTTCCTTCTCGACCAGGATGTGGCGAGCGTGGTACTCGGTGCCCGAAGACTGTGCCTTGACCTTGTCGTACTCGGCCTTCAGTTCAGCGTCGCTGACCGGATTGTTCTTGGTGTAGTCATTGAACAGCTCGCGGATCAGGATGCTTTGGCGGGCCAGCTCCATCTGCGCCTTGTAGTCGGCCGATGAGGTCAGCTTGCGCTTCTCGGCTTCCTGCATGAATATTTCGCGCAGCACGACTTCGTCGCGCACTTGCTGCTCGAGTTCTGGTGTGCGCGGCTGGCCGCCCTGACGCGTGGCTTGCTGCAGCAGCGAGTCAACGCGCTCCTTCGGAACGGGCTTGCCGTTCACGACAGCGATGTTCTGGGCTTGCGCCGCAACGGGGCTCAGCAGGGCAACAGACATTGCCAGCAGCGAAGCACGGGCAACAAGGGACAGCTTCTTCATGGGCTTGGGGCCTTTCAACAGAGGATTCTTGGATGACTGCGCAACACCGCTGGCCGGGATGGCCGGAGTTGCGTTGTGTTCGTCAGCTTTCGCCCGGGGCTCGGGCGTCGATGGCGAGCGCATGAATGCCGCGCGGAATCAGAAAGCGGAGGGCATCATATACGAGGCGATGTCGCTTCACGCGTGACAATTGGTTGAAGTGCTCGCTGACGATTTTCACGGTGAAATGTCTACCTTCGCGGGCACCCGCATGGCCTGCGTGCAAGTGGCTGTCATCGATGATGGCCAGCGTTTGCGGACTCAAGGCTTCACGCAGCACGGATTCGATTTCCTGGGCTTCGACGGGCATGTTCGATCAGCCCTGCTTGTCCGGCGCAGCCACGCTGCGATCGGGTGTTTCCTGGATGTGGCGGCTCAGGTAGATCACCTGGCCGATCATGAACAGGAACATCAGGCCGGTGGTGCCGAAGGCCTTGAAGGTGGCCCAGGTCGAGGTGCTGTAGTTGTAGGCGACATAGAGGTTGAGCAGGCCCATCAGGCCGAAGAAGGCGATCCAGGCGAAGTTCAGGCGTTGCCAGACGCCCGCCGGGAGTTGCACTTCCTCACCAATCATCTCCTTCAACAGGTTCTTGTTGAAACCGATCTGGCTCAGCCACAAGGCCAGGCCCATCGCCCAATAAGCCACGCTGGGCTTCCACTTGATGAAGCTCGCGTTGTGGAACCAGACCGTCGCGCCGCCCAGCACCACGACCAGCGCCAGGGTGATCCACAGCATCAGATGGACCTTGCGCCGTGTGGCCTTCAGCACTGCAACCTGCACGATGGTGGCCACGATCACGATCAGCGTGGCCAGCAACACCGGCGCTTCTTCGGTACCGACCACGCCGCCGGAGACGAGCGCGCTCAGGTGGTTGCTGGCAAAGCTGGCCGCCCATTCTTTGTGGGCATCGGCATATTTGAAGGTGCCGAAGAACAGCAGCAGCGGCAGGAAATCAAGAAGGAACTTCATCGGTGGATGGCGCTAACGCAACTCAAGGTGAGGGCTTGAAGTCTATCGCTGCCGAGTTGATGCAGAAGCGCTCACCGGTCGGCTCGGGGCCATCTTCGAACACATGGCCCAGATGCGAGCCGCAGTTGTTGCAACGAACTTCGACACGCGCCATGCCATGGCTCTTGTCGACGATGCGCTCGACGACTTCGCTGTTGATCGGCTCGAAATAGCTCGGCCAGCCACAGCCCGCATCGAACTTGGTATCAGAGGCAAACAAGGGCGTGCCGCAGCCCACGCAGTTGTAGCGCCCGTCTTGGAAGTGATCCCAGTACTTGCCGGTGAAGGCGCGTTCGGTGCCCGATTGGCGAGCCACCTGGAATTGCATCGGGTCGAGTTGCGCGCGCCATTCGGCATCGGTCTTCTTGACTTTGTAATCGCTCATGGCTGCTCCTGGAAGAGATGAAGAAAAGATGACGGGGTGGAAGAGGGTGCCATCACGGGTGATCGCCGGGGCCGGGTGGCTGCGGCTGCCCGGCCTTGCGGGCCGCCGTGTTCACGACGAACAAGAGACTTCGATCGCCTGTGCCCAGCCGGGCGGGAAATCGGCATACGCCGCGCAGTCAGGATGTTCGGTTTGTTCATCGTACGGGCGCTGCAGCACGTCCAGCAATCGCCGGGTTTCGCTGAAGTCGCCTTGCTGGGCTTGTCGGATTGCGACTTCGGCCAGATGGTTCCGCAAAATGAATTTTGGGTTCACGCGGTTCATGCGAACGCCGCGTTGCGCATCGATGCTGCCCTCGGCGCGCAAGCGCTGCGCGTAGAGGGCGGCCCAGGCGTCGAAGCCTTCGCGGTCGATGAACAGATCGCGCAGCCCGTTGTTCATGGCGGCGTCGCTGCTGTCAAAGCCGGCCAGGCGGCGAAACAGGATGCTGTAGTCGGTGTGTTCGGCGGCCATGCGCTGGAGCAGGCCGTCGATCAGCGGCTGATCGCCCTCGCGGGCTTCGGCCAGGCCCAACTTCGCGCGCATCTGGGCGGCCATCGCGTCGGCAAAGCTGCCTTTGTAGACCTCCAGCGTGGCCAGCGCGTCTCGGCTGGCTTGCTCGGGATGGCTGCCATCGCTGCCCGGCCCGATCAGCGGCAGCAGCGCCTGCGCCAGCGCATGCAGGTTCCAGAAGCCGATGCTGGGCTGGCGAGCAAAGGCATAACGCCCTTGGTGATCGGAATGGTTGCAGATGTGGCCGGGGTCGAAGCCATCGAGAAAACCGAACGGGCCGTAGTCGATCGTCAGCCCGAGGATCGACATGTTGTCGGTGTTCATCACGCCATGGCAAAAGCCCACCGCCTGCCAATGTGCCATCAGCAGCGCGGTCTGGCGCGTCACGGCTTCCAGCAGCGCGAGATAAGGCTGCGCGGCATCGGCGCAGGCGGGGTGATGGTGCGCGATGACGAAATCGGCCAGGCGCTTCAACGCGTCGGTGTCTTGCGCCGTGTGCGCGAAGTGCTCGAAGTGACCGAAGCGGATGAAGCTCGGCGCCACCCGCGTGACGACTGCGGCGGTTTCGATCTCTTCGCGCCGCACCGGCAAGGCCGAGCCTGTGACACACAAAGCGCGCGTGGTCGGCACACCCAGCGCGGCCATCGCTTCCGAACACAGGAACTCGCGGATCGACGAGCGCAGCACCGCCCGGCCATCGCCCCTGCGCGAATAAGGCGTCAGCCCGGCGCCCTTGAGCTGGATTTCCTGCGGGCCCGAAGGGCCGTCGATCTCGCCCAGCAGCAGCGCCCGGCCATCGCCCAACTGGCCGGCCCATTGGCCGAACTGGTGGCCGCTGTAGATGCTGGCCAGCGTCTGCATGCCCGGCATCACGGCGTTGCCGCTGAACGCTTGCAGCCACGCATCGTCAGCGGGTAAATCGGTATCGCGGCAGCCCAGCAGTTCGGCGCACGATCGGCTCCACGCCACCCAATGCGGCGCAGGAATGCCTTGCGGTGGCAGCGCAGTGAAGAAGGTGTCGCCCAATTGGGCAAAACGGTTGGGCCACTGCTTGCCTAGCCAAGCGGCATCGGCGGGCGGGGTCGGCGGCGTGACCAGGGACGGGGCTAAGGCTTCGGGCAT
>CAXTCD010000237.1:0-6529 GCA_964242145.1 uncultured Rhizobacter sp. | reverse complement strand
GGCAGGTCGCCAGCGGGCTGAGCAATGTGGTGCTGGGCTGGCCGCTGATCGCCGCATTGGCCCATACCGCGGGTGCGGCTGCACTGATCACCCTGCTGGCCGTGATGCTGGCGCGGTCGCGCCAAGCACCGCTTGCCACTTAAAATCGTCCGTTACCTCCCATGTCTGAAACCCTGACCACCCCCGCACCCGCTCTCGTGACGCCGTCACGGTTCAAGCAGTTTCATGCGCTGACGAAGCCGCGCGTGGTGCAGCTGATCGTCTTCTGCGCCGTGATCGGCATGCTGCTCGCCGTGCCGGGCGTGCCCGATTGGCGCGTGGTGTTGCCGGCCACGCTGGGCATCTGGCTGGTCGCGTCTGCGGCGGCGGCCTTCAACTGTCTGGTCGAGCAGCGCATCGACGCGAAGATGTCACGCACTGCCTGGCGCCCGACCGCCAAGGGCGAGTTGACCAACCGGCAGACGCTGAGCTTCTCGGTCGCGCTGTGCGTGGCGGGCAGCCTGTTGCTCTATGTCTTCGTGAACCCGCTGACGATGTGGCTGACCTTCGCTACCTTTGTGGGTTATGCCGTCATCTACACCGTGGTGCTGAAGCCGATGACGCCACAAAACATCGTGATCGGCGGTGCGTCGGGCGCGATGCCGCCGGTGCTCGGCTGGGCTTCGATGCGAGGTGATATCGGGCCGGAGGCGATGATGCTGTGCCTGATCATCTTCCTCTGGACGCCGCCGCATTTCTGGGCGCTTGCGCTGTACCGCGCGGAAGACTATCGCAAGGCCGGCCTGCCGATGCTGCCGATCACGCACGGTGCCGAGTTCACGCGGCTGCACGTCTTTCTCTACACCTGGGTCTTGTTCGCAGCGACGCTGCTGCCCTTCATCTTCGGCATGAGCGGCGTGATCTATCTGGTGTCGGCCATGTTGCTCGGCGCGGGCTTCATCGGCTACGCATGGAAGCTGTGGCGTGTGTATTCCGATGAGTTCGCCCGCAAGACTTTCCGTTTCTCCATCCTTCACCTGGCGCTGCTGTTCGGCGCGCTGCTGGTGGATCACTACTTGGGCCCGTTGCTGTGAGCATCCAACTTCGATCGAGCGTGTCTGCCGTTCTGCTTGCAGGCCTGTCGGCTTGCCTGATGTTGTCCGGCTGCGACTGGGTTTCATCGATGGTGTCTGGCAAGGTCAACGTGCAGCCGCAAAGCTTCAAGGCGGTCGACATCACCGGCGCCGAATACGGCCGCAACCTTGCGCTGCCCGACCAGAACGGCAAGTTGCGCACGCCGGCTGATTTCGTCGGCAAGGTCACCGTCGTCTTCTTCGGCTACACCCAATGTCCCGACGTCTGCCCGACCACGATGGCTGAACTGGCGGGCGTGAAGAAGGCGCTCGGCAAAGACGGCGACCGGGTGCAGGGCGTCTTCATCACGGTCGACCCGGAACGTGACACGCCCGACATCCTGAAGGCCTACATGGCCAGCTTCGACCCGAGTTTTCTCGCGTTGCACGGCACGCTGGAGCAGACGGCCGCAATCGCCAAAGACTTCAAGGTGTTTTATGCGAAGGTGCCCGGTAAGGCCGAGGGCTCTTACACGATGGACCACACCGCGGGCTCTTACGTCTTCGACACCACCGGGAAGCTGCGCCTGTTCACGCGTTACGGCAGCGGGGCCGACGCCTTGACCGCCGATCTGAAGGCCTTGCTGGCCACGTCGGCTTGAAAGCGGCTGCGCCGCGCACATCGACCTGATGTAAAGGGCGCCCGATCGGCCCTGGCACGCTGATCGACACGCCGGCCAACACGACTCGTGCCTTCAGTGCAGAGACCGCCAATGGCCGCTCACGATCCCACCCGATCCATCCACTGGCCCCACGGTCAAGCCGAGCTGCAACGCCTCGCGGCGATGCTGGCGCCGGTGGTCTTCCGCGCGCCGGGCCACCCGGATTTTTCTCCGATGCACGTCGCCCCGTGGGCGGACGAGGCGACCGCGTGCAAGCTGCCCGGCATTCTTCAGCGCTTGCGAGGCGAGTGGCCCTGCGTGCCTTTCGGGCGCACCGATCGGCCGAAGGGCTTGCCTGCGAGCTGGGCGGCGGTGGTTGCCGATGATGAGTGCGGACATGGCCATGCGTCGCATCATGAATGGGACTGGCTTTCCGATGCCGAACCCGGGAGTTTCGGGCTGACGATCCGTTATCCCGATCAGTCCCGCATCGAGCGCCTAACGCGCATCGTGCGTGCCGTACCCGATTCGCCTGCACTGAACATCGTGCTTCGGATCGAAGCTCGCGAGTCGTGTGTTCTGCCAGTCGCGCTTCATCCGACCTTGCGGCTGGACCTCGGCCGTGTCGAGCTGGACCTGGCCCATGCGGGGCCGGGTTTGACTTACCCGGTGCGTGAAGTGTCGGAAGGAAGTCGGCTCGCGCCCGATCGCGAGTTCTCCGAACTTCGCCATGTGCCAGGCATGGATGGCCACCCGGTGGACCTGACTGTTTTTCCGCAAGCGATCGACAGCGAGGATCTGGTTCAGCTGTGCGGCATCACCGGGCCCATCGGTCTGAACTATGTCGATCAGGGCTGGCGTCTTGAGCTCGATTGGGATCGCTCGTTGTTACCTGACGCGATGCTCTGGATCAGCCATCGAGGGCGCCAGCATGCGCCATGGAGCGGGCGCCATCTGGCCATCGGCGTCGAGCCCGTCAACGGGGCGTTCGATCTCGGGCGCATCGCGGTACCGCCCGCCGGACATCCGCTCGCATTGCGAGGCATCGCTTTGCAACCCGGTGTGCCCTGCGAGATCCGCTACCGGATCGGCGCGCGGCCTCTCTGACACAGTTCACATAATGGCCAGGGAGCCTGGTGTGGAGCAGCGTCGACAACGCGCTGTTTACCCCAATTTCCAAACGATTCGCTTGGCATACCCTGGCGCGGGCCTTGTCTGACCAAGGGCCGCCGATGTTCAAAAACACCAGGAGATATTCATGAGCCCACGACGAAACGTCTTGCGCGCCGCAGTGGCTGGCGCGTTGCTGGGGTCCCTTGCAGGCGCGGCCCTCGCCGATGCCGCGAAGCCGGTGATTGCGCTGCTGCCCGGCGTGGTCGACCCGTTCTACTTCACGATGAAGCGCGGTGCCGAACAGGCCGCCAAGGAGGTTGGCGCCGAGTTGCTGTTCCAGATTCCGAAGGCCTGGAACACGGCCGAACAGGTACCGATTCTCAAGGCGCTGATCGGCAAGCACCCGGATGTGATCGTGATCGCGCCGGTCGACAAGACGCAGTTGATCCAGCCGCTGAAGGAAGCCTCGGACGCCGGCATCAAGGTGATCACGGTCGACACCTACATCGGCACCGGCAAGTACCGCACCGGCTCGGGCAACGCCGACTTTCCTTTCACCTATGTCTCGTCCGATAACGTCGAGGGTGGGCGGATCGCGGCGCGTGCGCTGGCCAAGGCGATCGGCGAGAAAGGCTCGGTCTATGTCGAGAACAACAAGCCAGGCATCTCCTCGACCGATCAACGCCTGCAGGGCTTCGAGGAAGAGATTCAGAAGCATCCGGGCATCAAGCGGCTTGAGACACAGTACAACGAAGACGATGCCAACCGCGCCGCGGCGCATGTGGCCGCCGTGCTCGCCCGAACCCCCGATCTCGCGGGCATCTTTGCGGCCAATACTTTCTCCGGCAAAGGCGCAGCAGCCGGCGTGAAGAACGCAGGCAAGACCGGCAAGATCAAGGTCGTGACCTTCGATGCGGTTCCCGGCATCGACCAGGATCTGAAGAGTGGCCTGGTCGACATTGCCGTCGCTCAGAAGCCTTCCGAGATGGGCTACATGAGCGTCAAGTACGCGGTCGATCTCGTGCGCGGCAAGGCTGTGCCGCCCACCTTCGGGACCGGCTTTGTCGTGATGGACAAAGGCAACATAGACGACGGCGAAGTCCGCAAATTCATTTACGCTAACTGATTGGCTGACCGCCGCGCATGGCGCGCGAGGCGGTCATTCCGCGAGGCCTCGCCCGCGTCTTTCCTGAGCATTCGAATGACTACGTCTTCTCCTGCCCGGCTGGAGCGGCTCGCGCTCATCAGCCGCTTGTGGCCCTGGCTTTTTCTCTGCGCATTGATCACCTTCTTCGAGGTCTGGGCGCAATTGCGTGTCGGCCGTTCGTTCATTGGTAGCCTCTACAACGTGCAAGCCATCTTGCTGGCTGCGAGCGCACCGCTGATGCTGGCGATCGGCCAGACCTTCGTCATCATCGCTGCGGGCATCGACCTGTCGGTAGGCTTCGTGATGGGCCTGGCGGCGGTGTGCGCGGCCCAGTTCCTCACGCTCGGCGGCGCCGGCAACGGCATGCTCGCGCTGGTGAGCGCAGCCACCGTCGCGGTCTGCATGGTGCCCGGCTGGGTCAACGGCATGTTGATTGCGCGGCTGGGCGTGCCGGCGTTCATCGGCACGCTGGGCATGTATGGCGTCACGCGCGGTGCCGGCTTCCTGGCCGCGGGCAGCGGCATGACGGTGCCGGTCGATCACCCGGGCCTGGCTTGGATCGGTACCGGTTGGGTGCCTGTCGTGATCACCTTGCTGTTATTGCTGGTGATGCACATCGTGCTCTCGCAAACTCGGTTCGGCCAGTACACCTACGCGATCGGCGGCAACCCGCAGTCGGCCGCGCGCGCCGGGATCAACGTGCGGCGTCATCTCGTGTGGGTCTACATGCTGTCGGCGGCGTTCGCAGCCATCGGCGGCATCGTCTACACCGCGCGCTACAGCGCCGGGGCAGCCAATGCGGGTGAATCGCTGTTGCTCGATTCGATCGCCGCCGTGGTGATCGGTGGCGCGAGTCTGTTTGGTGGCACGGGCAATCTGATCGGCAGCCTGATCGGTGCGCTGATCATTGCGGTGATCCAGTTCGGGCTCATCTTCATCGACGTCAATGCCTTCTGGCAGTTCATCGCTGTCGGTACCGTCATCGTGTTGTCGGTGCTGATCGATCAAACCAAGGATCGCCTGGGGAACGCAGCATGAGCGCGGCCCAGCCATCGGCGCAGTCAAGCCAGATCGTGCTGCAGGTGCGCGGCGCGTCGATCCGCTTCGGCGGCGTGGAGGCCTTGCGCAACGTGGACTTCGAGGTCCATGCCGGGGAAGTCGTTGCATTGGCCGGAGACAACGGTGCGGGCAAGTCGACTTTGATCAAGGTCATCTCCGGTGTGTATGTGCCTAGCGCCGGGGAGGTGCGATTCCTCGGTGAGTTGTCTCCAGCGGGCGATCCGCAAGGCGTACGCACGCGTGGCATCGAGACGATCTATCAGGATCTGGCGCTGGCGGACAACCTCGATGTCGGCAGCAACATCTTTCTCGGCCGAGAACCGATGAAGCGCGTGTTCGGGCTGCCGGTGATCGACCGCACGCGCATGGCTGCGGTGGCGCGCGAGGTGCTGGAGCGTTTGGACATCCACATCCCCGAAAAAAAGCTGACCGGCCCGGTACGCATGCTCTCTGGCGGACAACGCCAGGCAATTGCGATCGGGCGCGCCATCTACTGGAACGCCAAGCTGCTGATCATGGACGAGCCGACGGCAGCGCTCGGCGTGCCCGAGCAACGCAAGGTCATGGAACTGATTCGGGGCCTGCGTTCACAAGGCGTTGCGGTGCTTCTTGTTTCCCACAACCTGCATGACATTTTCGGCGTCGCCGATCGCATCGCGGTGATGCGCCGCGGTGAGATGGTGGGCGAGCGCGCGACCCGCGACACGGATGGCGACGAGATCGTGCGCATGATGGTTGGCGACACCTATGCCGCAACGCGGCAAGTCAGCGCGGCGGCTTGAAGTGGGCGGCGGCCGGCGGCTCTGCCGGCTGCGCAATCGAGCCTGGAGATGGCGTTCTTCGAGACGAAGTCGACCAAACTGACTATGTCACCGTGAATTGGCTGAAATGCAGCACACATGAAAAACGGCCCCGTGGGGCCGTTGGGTTTGGCAAGCCGAAACGGCTTACATGGTTTCTTCAGCCAGTGCCTTGCGCATCTTCTTCATCGCTGCCACTTCAATCTGGCGAATGCGCTCGGCGCTGACGCCGTACTCGCTGGCGAGATCGTGCAGCGTCATGCCACCGGTGTTGTCATCATTGACCTTCAGCCAGCGCTCTTCAACGATGCGGCGGCTGCGCGCATCGAGTGCGTCCAGCGCCTGGGCAATGCCATCGCCAGCCAGCCAGTCGCGGCGGTGCGATTCCAGCACGCGGGTCGGCTCGGTGCTGTCGTCGGCCAGATAAGCGATCGGCGCATAGCTCTCTTCGCCATCGTCGGTCTGCGGCTCCAGGGCGATGTCACCTCCGGACAGGCGCGTTTCCATTTCCAGCACTTCTTCGCGCTTGACGTTCAGCGCGAGAGCGACGGTGTCGATCTCGCGTTGGGTCAGCGTCGAGCGGTGTGTGGAACCATCGAGCGCGTCTTCCTTCAGGTTCTGCTTCATCGAGCGCAGGTTGAAGAACAGCTTGCGCTGGGCCTTGGTCGTCGCGACCTTGACCATGCGCCAGTTCTT
>CAXTCD010000236.1:0-6562 GCA_964242145.1 uncultured Rhizobacter sp. | reverse complement strand
AGGTGTCGTTGAAGTCGAGCCAGCGGATCATCGCGCCGATGTTGAATGCGGCCTGCACCGGGTCGAGCTGATGCGGCGTGCCGGGCACTTTGGCGCCATTGGGCACGATGGTGCCCGGCACGATCGGGCCGAGCAGCTTGGTGCACGCGGGGTATTCGAGGGCTTCGAGGCCGCAGCCCAAAGTGTCGATCAGGCAGTGGCGTGCGGTGTCATAGGCGAGCTTCGATTCGATGCGGTAGCCGATGACATAGTCGGCGATGTCGGCAAGGACTTGATCGGGTTCGGGGCGGACATTGCTGATGTGTGCGGACATGGCGTGGGTTGTGGGTGAAGATGGGTTGAGAGGCCGCCAACGTCGGCGGCGGGCCTTGAAATTTAGAGTTGAAACAGGCTTGAGGCGACCTGAAGCGAACGCTTCGAAAAAGGGAGTCGGGCGTTGACTTCGCGTCGTCAGGCGCGCTCGCCGATCGGCTTGAACACCTGGTCTTCGGGGCCGGTGTAGTTGGCGCTCGGGCGAATGATCTTGTTGTCCTGGCGTTGCTCGATCACATGGGCCGCCCAGCCGGAGGTACGAGCGATGACGAAGAGCGGCGTGAACATCGCGGTCGGCACGCCCATCATGTGATAGCTGACGGCGCTGAACCAATCGAGGTTCGGGAACATCTTCTTTGCGTCCCACATCACCTGCTCAAGGCGCTCGGCGATCTGGAACATCTTGGTCGAGCCCGCTTCTTCCGACAGGCTTCGCGCGACCTTCTTGATCACTTCGTTGCGCGGGTCGCTGAGGGTATAGACCGGATGGCCGAAGCCGATCACGACCTCTTTGGCTTCGACGCGGCGGCGGATGTCGGCCTCGGCTTCGGCCGGGCTGTCATAGCGCTTCTGGACCTCGAAAGCGAACTCGTTGGCGCCGCCATGCTTCGGTCCGCGCAGCGCGCCGATGCCGCCGGCAATCGCCGAGAACATGTCGCTGCCGGTACCGGCCACCACGCGTGCCGCGAAGGTCGAGGCATTGAACTCGTGCTCTGCATAAAGAATCAGCGAGGTATGCATCGCGCGTTCCCACGACGCGCCGGGCTTTGCGCCATGCAGCAAGTGCAGGAAATGCGCGCCGATCGAATCGTCATCGGTCTCGACCTCGATGCGCCTGCCATGGGTCGCCCAGTGGTACCAATACAGCAGCACCGAGCCGAGCGAAGCCATCAGCCGATCGGCGATATCGCGCGCGCCAGGCGCGGCATGGTCGTCTTTCTCCGGCAGCACACAGCCCAGCGCCGACACGCCGGTGCGCATCACGTCCATCGGGTGGGCCGCGGCCGGCAATTGCTCCAGCACCGCCTTCACCGCCGCCGGCAGGCCGCGCAGTGACTTCAGCTTCGCCTTGTAGGCGCGCAGTTCGGCCGAGGTCGGCAGTTTGCCATGCACCAACAGGTGGGCAACTTCTTCGAACTCGCAGGCCTCGGCCAGATCAAGGATGTCGTAACCGCGGTAATGCAGGTCATTGCCACTGCGCCCGACGGTGCACAGCGCGGTATTGCCGGCCGTGACCCCCGACAGCGCGACGGATTTTTTCGGTTTGAATGCCGGTGCGGCGGTTTCGCTCATGAAGGTCACTTTCTCGACAGTGTGAGGAGCTGGATCGGGTCATCGGCCCGTCGCTGGAAATGGGCGTCCGAAATAGGCGTCCGAAATGGGCATCGGACCCAAAGACGATGCAGATCAGAAAGAACAGCCTTTAGCCTCGCCCGGCGCTGACTTTAGCCGCCGCGAACAGCGGTGCGAGCATCAGGGCCAATGCCGGCGCAGAGCGGCCTGCAAGCTGACACAGTGCGGCATGGAGCAAGGTGTTCAAGCTCGGCATGTTTGCAATGTTTGCATTCGCCTATGCTCTTCGCAAGCAATTCTTCGCAAGGAATTGCGAAGTCCGATTTCCGGTTTGCAATGTTTGCGAAGAGAGCATGGATGCGCAAGACCTTCATGGGCGTTCGCCTCAAGACGCTGCGCGAGCAGCGCGGCCTGACCCAGGCGGCGCTGGCGCAGCAGCTTGGCCTGTCGGCCAGCTACCTGAACCAGCTGGAGAACAACCAGCGCCCCTTGAGCGTGGCGGTGCTGCTGCGCCTTCAATCGGCCTTGGGTGTCGATCTGCAGTTCTTCTCCGAGGCCGAGGAAGCCCGCCTGACCGCCCAGCTGCAAGACGTGATCGCTGAAGCGGCTGGCGCCGGCAGCGTACCGCAGGCCGAGCTGACGGCAATGGCGCAGCAAATGCCGTCGCTGGCGCAGGTGTTGATCCGCCTGCACCGCCGCAGCAAAGACGCCGAAGAACGTCTGACCGCGCTGGCCGCCGGCCTGGGCGACCCGGCCGGCAACCTCGCCGCGCGCGCCCCGCAATCGCACGAAGAGGTGCGCGAGTTCTTTTATGCCAGGCACAACCACATCGCCGCGCTCGACGACAAGGCCGAGGCCTTGCATGAATCGCTGCTGCGCGACCAACCGACACCGAAGGAATTCAGACAGATAGCGCGTGACACAGTGACGACCGGCGGGCCCACCAATGCCTCGCCCGGCGCCGCCACCGTCAACGCCCGCGATGTGGCCTCACTGCTTGAAGCCCACCTCGCCCGCGCTCATGGCGTGAGCACGCAAGCGCTGGCCGAGGGCAGCGCCGCCCGCGGCTTGATGCGCAGCTTCAACACCGAGCGGCGCGTCCTGTCGGTGGCCAGCGCCGCCGAGCCCGGCCAGCTGGCTTTTCAGCTCGCCACCCAGCTCGCTTACCTCGAAGCCGGCAGCCTGATCGACCAGCTGGCCGATGAAGGCCGCTTCGCGAACGGCGAGTCGCGCGCCTTGTCACGCATCGGGCTGGCCAGCTATTTCGCCGGCGCACTGGTGCTGCCTTATGGCCGCTTTCTGGCCGCGGCCGAAGAGCTGCACTACGACATCGACCTGCTCGCCCAGCGCTTTCGCATCAGCTTCGAGACGGTGTGCCACCGGCTGTCCACGCTGCAGCGCCCCAGCGCACCGGGCGTGCCCTTCTTCTTCGTGCGGGTCGATCGTGCCGGCAACATCTCGAAGCGCCAATCGGCCACCGACTTCCATTTCTCCCACACCGGCGGCACCTGCCCGCTGTGGAACGTCTACGAAGCCTTTGCGCAGCCCGGCAAGGTGTTGACACAGTTGGCCAGCATGCCCGACGGCCGCACCTACCTGTGGATCGCGCGCAGCGTGTCGCGGCCCACCGGCGGCTATGGCGCGCCAGCGCGCGGCTTCGCGATCGGCCTGGGCTGCGACGTGCGCCATGCCTCGCGGCTGGTCTACGCCAAAGGCCTCGCGCTCAGCGACCCCGGCGTGACGACGCCGATTGGCGCGGGCTGCAAGGTCTGCGACCGCCAAGGCTGCTCGCACCGCGCCTTTCCAGCGTTAGGAAAGCGCCTGCGCATCGATGAGAACGAGCGCCCCTGGGAGCCTTACGCGAGCGCCTGAATCCGCTGGCAACCACTTCGAACAAAGCCAAAGCAGCTGCATCGTCCGCACGCGAATGGATTCCATCGGCGCCGGCCTTGCTTCGACCGAGACGCCGCTCATCGAGGAAGCCATCACACCGACAGCACCGAAAGCCTTCATGCCGCCCGTAGACTCGGGGCCCAAAGACCCGCCGCTGCCGCCATGCCTGAGAACGAACACACCGACATACCGTTCCAGTTCGAAACCGAGCGCCTGCTGATGCGCAGCCCGCGAACGGGCGATGGCGTGTACGTGCATACCGCTGTAGTCGAGTCTTTGCCGGAGCTGCGAGCCTTTCCGGCCTCGCTGCCCTGGGCGATGGAAGCGCCTTCGCTCGACATCTCGGAGCAGTATTGCCGCCAAGGCGAGGCCAGCTATCGCGCGCTTACCTCCTTGCCGATGCTGCTGTTTCTCAAGGGCACCGACACGCTGATCGGCAGCAGCGGCGTCCACGAATTCATCTGGAGTCTGGCGCAATGCGAGATCGGCTATTGGGGCCGCACCCGCTTTTCCGGCCAGGGCCTGATCACCGAAGCCGTCAAGGCCATCACGGCCTTCGCATTCAATGATTTGTCCATCCAGCGCATCGTGGCGCTGCCCGATGATGCCAACCTGCGCAGCTGCCTGGTTTGCGAACGCGCCGGCTATGCGCTGGAGAAGACGATCGAGCATGAAAGAAGCGACCCGGACGGCACGATGCGCAATACACGGGTGTACGCGAAATATCGCTAAGGCCAATCGCCCTCACATCGCTCGTCAGCCTTCAGAACAGGCCCCCCTGCGGGCCCGCCCGATGATCCGCTCATCGACGCGGCCAGACCTCACTTCTTGACGGCATGGGCCGGCCCGTCTCGGTCTCAGATCACTTTGGATCGACCACGCTTTCGACCGAGAAGTCTTCGAAATCGACCGGAAAGCCCTTGCCATCCGGCGCAGCACTCATCAGGCCGATCTGCACCTTCTTGCCCGGTGTCGGCGGGAAGTAAGCCAGGCGCAGCATCTTGAAGTCCTCGTTGTCGAACGAATACTGGATCTCGACAAAGTCTCCCTTGCGCAGCAAGGTGAGCCACACCGCCGGCGGGCTGTCCTGGCGCGGCACCACCGACCGGTCAGACACATCGCGCGTGACGACCGCGCTGACGTTCTGCACGCCCTTCACGTATTCGATGCCGGTCTTGATCCAGTTCTTCTCTTCCAGGCGGATCATCAAACCGGCCTGGTCATACAGCTCGCGGTACTGGCCCACGACCTTCACCTTGGCGATGAAGTCGCCTTCCTTTTCCAGATAGAAAAAGTGCCCGTTGTCGCGAGTGAAGCCATAGTGCGTCACGCGCCAGAAATCGGTGCCGCCATCGACTTGCACATGGAGCTTGCTCGCCGTCACAGTCGATGACTTCGGCGCGTTCTTCCATTGAAACGTGGTGAGGTTCTGGCCTGAAGCACTGCATCCACACAAAACCAAAGCTAAAGCAGTCATCAGTTTTTTCATGAAGAAAGGGTTGGGTTGAAAGGCGTGAACATACGGTGACGCGCATCGCTTGCCAAAATGACTGTTGTCATGACTTGTTTTAATACATTCATTTGATCAGTTAGTACATCGGCACGTTCATGTGCGTATCTACATGGTTAGTCTCTTCATCAGCTTTCAAAAAAACTCTCACCGCACGACTCGTCAAACGACGACAACCCGCATTCCCCACACTTCTCGTCAAACATTGGAAAGTCAGAATTTCTTGAAATGGCGTAGCGATCACCAGAAGAAATCAACAGATCGCCCTCACGGATTCAGCATGAAAACTCCGGGCAGCTAGAAACTGCGCCTAGAGGTGCGCCGATCACCCACAGCAAGGCGCCCTGACCTGCAGGGCCTGTCTCACATAAACCACGGCGCAACGCCGCGAGGCGAGCGCAGCCAATGCGCAACAGGCGATTCGGTGAATTGCAAATGACTTCGCAAATGGGTGTGACGTCGAACCGGTTTGCCGACAATCTGCCCACATGAGACAAGCAACCAACTTCCTGAACAGCAGCACCGCCGCACGCCCGGAATCTGCATTGCCCCCGCTGGCACCCCGCTTCGCCGCCGACGAACCGCTGGCGCTGCCACCCAGCACGCTCATGGATCGCTACGGCGAGCTTTTCGTCGACGTGCAGGTGAGCGGCCTCTTTAACGATTGCAAGACCTTTGTCGATGCGGTCGCGAAGGAGGCGCCAGCGTCGATTTTGGCGCGCTACCGCGTTGAAAAATCCGCGACAGGCTTTTCGCTTGCGGATTTCGTCGCCGCCCATTTCCAGTTACCGGAACACGCGGCCTCGCACGATGCCGCCGTGCCGCACAGCGATGTCGAGCAGCACATCAGCGCCTTGTGGCCGCAACTGACGCGCCCGCCCGGTATCGCCGCCGGTATCGGCCTTCAGCCGCGTGACACAGAAACCCTGCTACCGCTGCCACACCCGTACGTCGTGCCCGGTGGGCGATTCAACGAGATCTACTACTGGGACACCTATTTCACGATGCTGGGTCTGATCGATGAAGGCCACAGCGCGCTGGCCGAGGCGATGGTCGCCAACTTCGCGTCGCTGATTGACCGCTACGGCCATGTACCGAACGGCAACCGCAGCTACTACCTCAGCCGCTCTCAGCCGCCCTTCTTCTTCAAGATGCTGGAAAGCTTGGCGCCCGAGGCGCCGGCTCCCGTCTACGCGCGCCATCTGGCGCAACTGCAGCGCGAGCATGCCTATTGGATGGCGGGCGAAGACACGCTGGCGGCCGGTGAAGCAACTTCCCATGTGGTTCGCTTGGCGGACGGCAGCGTGCTGAACCGCTTTTGGGACGCTCGCGACGAACCGCGCGAAGAGTCTTACCGTGAAGACGTTCATACCGCGCAGCAAAGCGAACGCGATCCGAAGCAGGTGTATCGCGACCTGCGCGCCGCGGCCGAAAGCGGCTGGGATTTCAGCAGCCGCTGGTGCGCCGACCCGGGCCGTCTTTCCAGCATCGAGACCACCTCGCTGCTACCGATCGACCTGAACTGCCTGCTGTTCGGACTGGAGCAAGCCATCA
>CAXTCD010000235.1:0-6664 GCA_964242145.1 uncultured Rhizobacter sp. | reverse complement strand
CGTGAGCAAGACCCACCTAAAATTGAAGGCGCTGCGGCCTCCTGCTGCGGCGCCTTCTTCAGGGAACCTCATCACATGGCTCGTCAAGCCTCCATGCCTGCCCGCTTACGCACACGCATTCCATTCAGCCCCCGATTCAGCCTCCTGGCAGGCGCTTTGTTATTGAGCGCCTGCGCTTCGCAAACACCGCACGTGGTGACCCAAGAATCGGCCCAGCCCAGCGAGGCCCAACGCAAGGCGCAAACCGCCGTGACAGCCGCTGCGCCTGCAGCTCCCACGCTCAAGCGCAAGATCGCCCTCGGCCGCATCAGCAACGAAACCAGCTACGGCCAATCGTTGTTGCGTGACCGGCAAGACGACCCGCTCGGCAAACAAGTCACCGACCTGCTGAGCAAGGCGCTGACCGAGTCCGGCGCTTACCTCGTGTTTGAGCGGCCTGACATCGGTCGCCTGAAAGACGAAAGCGCGCTCACCGGCACCGCATTGAATCTCGTCGGGGTCGATGCATTGCTGATCGGCTCGCTGTCGGAATTCGGCCGCAAGACGGTGGGTGAAACCAGCTTCCTGTCGAACAGCAAGAAGCAGGTGGCCTTTGCGAAGGTGGATCTGCGCGTGGTGGACGTCAACACCGGCCATGTGTTCTTCGCGACCTCCGGCGCCGGCGAGTCGTCGACCGAGTCGGCTTCGGTGCTCGGCTTCGGTTCGCAAGCCAGCTATGACGGCACCTTGAACGATTCGGCCATCCGCCAGGCGATCTCGGAAGCCGTCAACCGACTGTCCAACGAAATGGCACGCCGGCCTTGGCAGACCTACATCCTGTCGAACGACCAGGGCCGCATCTTCCTGGCCGGCGGCAAGTCGCAGGGCATCCGGCCCGGCATGACCTTCACCGTGCAGACCACCGGTGAAAAGGTGAAGTCGCCGCAGACCGGTTTCGACATCACCTTGCCAGGCAAGAAAGTCGCCGAACTGCGGGTCGATTCGAACTTCGGCGATGCCGAAGTCAACGAAGGCTCGGTGGCCAGCCTCGTCAGCGGCTCGCTGCAAGGCTTCAAGAATGAACAGCTCGTCGTGCGAGTGAAGGAGGGCGTGTGATGAAGATGAACTCCATCGTGCTGGCCGCCGCCCTGTTCGGCCTGAGCGGCGGCTGCGCCATCCAGTTCCCGACCGAAAAGCACAGCGTGGCCGATTTGCGGCCTGCCATCACGTTCAAGACCGAAGCGCGTGACCCGGCCACGCTGGACGCCCGCGTGACGGTCGATGGGCTGGACGCCGGCCGCCTGGGCGACTTCATCGAAGGCCAGGGTGCCCTGCGTGTGCTCAGCGGCAATCACGTCGTGCAAGTCATCAAGGGCGGCGCCGCGGTGCTGAACGAACGGGTCTACCTCGGTGACGGCGTGACGCGCGCTTTCCTGATCGGCTGAGGGGCGCGTCTTGAAGACTCTGTGTTTGTTGGCGGCAGCCGCCGCCCTGGCCGGCTGTGCCCATCAGGACACCGGCCTTTACCAATGGGGCTCGTACGACGAGCTGTTGTCCCAGTCGTATGAATCGCCAAAGAAAGTGGGCGCCTTGCGCAAGGACCTCGAGCAGAACATCGGCCAGATCGAAAAGCGCAACCGCAAGGTGCCGCCGGGTGAATACGCCGAGCTGGGCACGCTGTACCTGCAGGCCAATGACCCCGGCCGGGCCGTGGCGTACTACAGCAAGGAGCGTGATGCCTGGCCTGAAAGCAAAGGCCTGATGGATTCATTGATCCAGACCATCGAGCGCCGCCAGCAAGGCCGGGCTCAGCAGAGCTCGGAACCCGCGAAAGCGCAGGCCCGGCCATGAGCCGCATCACGAGAATCTGTGTGCTGGCCGCGATGGCCCTGCTGCTGGCGGGCTGTATCACCCTGCCGCCACCGCCACCCCCGGGCCCCACCGCCTTCGAGATCGCAGCACCTCGCTCGATCCTCGTGGTGCCTGCCGTCAACCGCAGCCTGGACGTCAGCGCGCCGAACCAGCTGCTGCCCAGCCTGACGGTGCCATTGGCCGAGAAGGGCTACTACGTGTTCCCCGTCAACACGGTCAAGGTGGTGCTGGAGCAGGAAGGCTTTTATGAGCCCGAGCAGGTGCAGCGGCAACCACCGGCCGACCTGGCCAAGCTGTTTGGTGCCGATGCCGTGCTGTACGTGACGATCAATCGCTGGGACGCGAAATACATCGTGCTGTCGACCACCGTGACCGTGGCCCTCGACTACCGCATGGTGGCCAGAGATGGCACCGAGATCTGGTCATCCAGCCAGAAGATCCAGTACACGCCAGGTGAAAATGGCAGCGACTTTCTTTCCAAGGCCATCAGTGGCGCCATCAGCGCGGTGATGACACGCGCATCACCGGAGTACCTGCCACTGGTTCGCAAGGCTCATGAACAAGCGCTGATGACAGGCCCTGATGCGATCCCCGACGGGCCCTACCTGCTTTCACCGAAAGGCGTGCCGCTGTCCAGGGAGGAGGCCCGCATGAGAGACATCAAGAAACGCATGGAGAAAAACGGTGGGCATTGATCGGGCGCGTTCTACCGCGTGGCGCGCCGGCCCACGCGCCGCAAATCAGGCGCCGTGCAAGCCCGCCAGCAAGGCCGCGTTGCCGCCTGCAGCCGCGGTATTGATCGTCACCACCTGCTCGGCGCAAAAGCGATAGAGGTAATGCGGCCCGCCGGCTTTCGGGCCGGTGCCGCTCAGGCCTTCGCCGCCGAAAGGCTGTACGCCGACCACCGCGCCGATCATGTTGCGGTTGACGTAGACGTTGCCGATGCGCGCCGCTTGCGCCAGGCGCAGGGCGCGGCTGTCGATGCGCGTCTGGATGCCCAAGGTCAAGCCGAAGCCCAGCGCATTGATCTGCGCCATCAACGCATCGACCTCGCCGCGCCAGCGCACGACGTGCAGCACCGGCCCGAAGATCTCCTGCTTGACCTCCTGTACCGAAGGCAGCTCGAACGCCACCGGCGCAATCAGGCGCGGCCATGCGGCGTTCAGTGACACAGAAATCGGCGCGCGGCCAATCAGCCGAGCTTCCCGGCCGAGGCGAGCGATGTGCCGGTTGAGATTTTGGAAGGCCTCGTCATCGATCACTGGGCCGACATCGGTGTCAAGCAACGCCGGGTCGCCGAGCTTCAACTCCTGCAAGGCGCCGCGGATCATTTCGATCACGCCATCGGCCACGCTTTCATGAACGCACAGCAGCCGCAGCGCCGAACAACGCTGGCCAGCCGAGCGGAATGCGCTTTGCACGACCGCATCGGTCACCTGCTCGGGCAGCGCGCTGCTGTCGACAATCATCGCGTTGATGCCACCGGTCTCGGCGATCAACGGCACGATCGGGCCCTCTTTTGCGGCCAGCGTGCGGTTGATGATTTTCGCCACCGCCGTCGAGCCGGTGAAGCACACACCGGCGGTTCGCGCATCGGCCACCAGCGCGGCGCCGACGGTTTCACCGGCACCGTGCAACAGCGCCAGCGCGTCGGGCGGTACGCCGGCCTCATGCAGCAGCGCGACCATGCGTTGCGCCACCGCGGGCGTTTGCTCGGCGGGCTTGGCTGCCACCGCGTTGCCCGCCACCAGCGCGGCCACCACCTGGCCGGCAAAGATCGCCAACGGGAAATTCCAGGGGCTGATGCAAACGAAAACGCCCCGGCCGTGCAACTGCAGCTGGTTGCTTTCCCCGGTGGGGCCGGGCAGCGTTTGCACCGCCAGGCGCAGCTCGGCCTGATCGGCGTAGTAACGGCAGAAGTCCACCGCCTCGCGCAACTCGGCCACGCCATCGCCCAAGGTCTTGTGCGCCTCACGAACGAGCAGGCCGCAGAACTCGGGCGTGCGCGCTTCTAACGCGTTAGCGGCGCGGCGCAAGACGGCCGCCCGCTCGGGCAACGAAGTGGCATTCCAACCGGAAAAGCCCTGCTGCAGCCGCTGCATCGTTGCCGTCACTTCGGCAATCGCCGATTCGCGCACCGGATCGACACGGGTACTTGCCATCGCGTGCTCCAGCGATTCGCGCTCGGCCAGGCAGGCGAGATCCACGCCGCGTGAGTTGGCCCGGCCCGGGCCGTACAAGGCACGCGGCAAAGGCAAGGCCGACGCGCCGGTAGGCGTCAACGGCGAGGCCAGCAAGGCCGCCACCGGCACTTGCTCATCGGCCAGTTGGTGAACGAACGACGAATTGGCGCCGTTCTCCAGCAGACGGCGCACGAGATAAGCCAGCAGGTCGCGATGCTCGCCTACCGGCGCATAGACGCGCACCGGGATGTCGCGGTCTTTCATCACCTCGCGATACACGCCTTCGCCCATGCCGTGCAGACGCTGCAGCTCAAATGCGGCATGGGCACGCCGTGCCATCTGCAGGATCGCCGAGATGGTGCCGGCATTGTGCGTCGCGAATTGCGGGTAGATCACATCGGCATGGCCGATCAGCGCGCGCGCGCAGGCGAGATAAGAGATGTCGGTGTGGTGCTTGTGGGTGAAGACCGGATATCCGTCCAGGCCCAGCTCCTGGGCGCGTTTGATCTCGCCATCCCAGTACGCGCCCTTCACGAGCCGAACCATGAAATTCAGGTCGTGTTTTCTTGCGATGCGCGCCACTTCATGGACAACGTGCAGCGCGCGCGTCTGGTACGCCTGCACCGCCAGCCCGAAGCCGCGCCACTGCGGCATGTCTTGCGCGATGCGGGCGGCCAATGCATCGAACACATCGAGCGATAACTCCAGCCGGTCGCTTTCTTCGGCATCGATGGTCAGGTTGATGTTGGCGCGGGCGGCCGCCTCGATCAGCAGCCAGACGCGCGGCAGCAGTTCAGCGAACACGCGTTGGCGCTGCGCATCTTCATAGCGCGAGAAGAGGGCGCTCAGCTTGATCGAGATGCCGTCCGAGGTTTCAGGTGCGGCCGCGACATCGCCACGCGCCAAGGATCCGATTGCGTTTTGATAAGACGCGAGATAGCGCTGTGCATCGGCTTCGGTGCGGGCGCCTTCGCCGAGCATGTCGTAGCTGAAGCGCAGCGCTGGCTGCGCAGCGCGCGCCGCTGAGGCTTCGTTCATGGCCTCGCGGATCGAACGGCCGAGCACGAACTGCCGGCCCAGCAGCTGGATGGCCCGCACGGTCGCACCGACCACCGTCTGCGCGCCCAGGCGTTTGAACAGGCCCGCCTCGCCCTGCGCATCTGGCAGCAATTTCTTCGACCAGGTGATCGCGCTGGCCGACAGGCTGGCCAGCATCTTGTGCGGGCCGCCGGAGCTGCCATCGAATTCGGCCTTGCCGAGTTGGTCGGCCGTCAGCGCGATCGCGGTTTCGGTGTCGGGCACACGCAGCAGGGCCTCGGCCAGCCGCATCAGCGCCAGGCCTTCGGCACTGGAGATCGGATATTCGCGCAGCAGCGATTCCATCGCCCAGAACGGCGCCGGCTTGTCGCGCACGGCCTGCACCCAGGGCGTCGCTGCCGACAAAGCGGCCGGCCAATCGAGTGCGCTGCCCGATGACTCCAGCAGATGGGTCAGCACCTCGGCTTCAGGGCGATAGGGCCAAGGCAGGCGTGCGCGGGGGGAAGGCATCGAAAACATGAAACGAAAGCGCCAGAAACGGACGCCAGTCAAAGGACAAGTCGCTACGCTATTCGATGATCGGCCGCATTAATCTCCGATTTACGAGCCATCAGCCGAATCTAAATTAGCGCAAACCGAAGATCGCGGTGCCTACACGCACCATCGTCGAGCCTTCGGCGATCGCCGCTTCGAGATCGGCGCTCATGCCGATCGACAAGGTGTCAAGCGGCAGGCCGTCGCGCACGAGTTGCTCTTGCAGCAGACGAAGCGCACGGTGAGGTGCACGCCGCTGCTCGTCATCGCCCATCGGTTCCGGGATGGCCATCAGGCCGCGCAAGCGCAGCCTCGGCAA
This sequence comes from uncultured Rhizobacter sp., assembly GCA_964242145.1. Classification (GTDB taxonomy): domain Bacteria; phylum Pseudomonadota; class Gammaproteobacteria; order Burkholderiales; family Burkholderiaceae_C; genus Rhizobacter. Next base: position 739 of record CAXTCD010000235.1, on the reverse strand, counting down.
GCGAGCCACCGCGTGGGCCAGCGCCGGCAACTCGTTCGGCATCACGCCGCTCTTGCTGGCCTCCCCGCTGATGTTGACCTGCAAACAGATTTGCAACGGCTGGTGAGCGGCTGGGCGCTGCTCGCTCAGCCGCTCGGCGATCTTCAAACGATCGACGCTGTGCACCCAATCGAAGGCTTCGGCGACCCCCCGCGTCTTGTTGCTCTGCAACGGGCCGATCAAGTGCCACTCGATCCGATCGCGCAAATCAGCCAACGCAGCGATCTTGTCCAGCGCCTCCTGAACGTAGTTTTCGCCGAAGGACCGCTCACCGGCCTCGAAGGCCTCACGCACCGCATTTTCGGGAAAAGTCTTGCTGACATTCAGCAACGTGACGCTTCGCACCGGGCGTTGCGCAGCGACACAGGCCCGCCCGATGCGCTGGTGCACTTGTTGTATGTTCGCCGCAATCGTCGCCATAATCCGCCGAGCCTATATCAAGGCGCTGCGCGCCGGTGTGTGCGGGCTCCCCAACCCCCTTTTTGAAGACACATGGACATCACCCAACTGCTGGCGTTCTCGGTCAAAAACAAAGCGTCCGACTTGCATCTTTCGGCTGGGTTGCCTCCGATGATCCGTGTCCATGGCGACGTGCGCCGCATCAATGTCGACCCGCTGGAGCACAAGCAGGTTCATGAGATGGTCTACGACATCATGAACGACTCGCAGCGCAAGGCGTATGAAGAGACGCTGGAGTGCG
>CAXTCD010000234.1:0-6695 GCA_964242145.1 uncultured Rhizobacter sp. | reverse complement strand
GCCAGGATGTAGCTGATCAGCCCAGTCGTCGTGTTGAACGCCGTGCCTTCGCCGTGGGTGAACAGCGTGCCATTCGGCGGCTCCTGATCACCATCATTTTGCACCCAGAGCTGGTCCTTCCAGAACGCCAGCTCGATGCCCTTTTTGTCGCTGCTCAGAACGATCACGCTGAAGCCGGCGCGGTTGCTGCTCATGTGCTGCTCACTTGAAGAAGCCCTTCAGTTTTTCCTTCAGCTTGGCTTTCGCTGCATCGGAGGGGCTGACACCGCTTGCGCCGCTGGCGGGCGCCGGCAGGCCGAGCTTGTCGCGCAGCTGCGCCTTGAGCTTTTCTTCGGCCTTGGCACCGACCTCGTTCTTCAAGGCCGATGCGGCGACTGCGGACCACTGGATGTTCCAGTCGATCGCCTCGAAGGGCCCGGTGAGCTTGACGGGAATCGTCAGCCCTTTCAGCGCCGACAGGTCAGCGCCGTCCTGGCCCTTGCTCGTTGAGGCCACGGTGGCGCGGGCGATGTAGTCGATGCGGCCTTTGCCGATGTCGAGCGCGCCCTCGCCGCCCAGGCGCAGGAACGGGCTTTTCGCATCGAGGTCGTTGTTGCGCGCGACGCCGTCGGTGATGACGAAGCTGGCCGTCAGTTCGGAGAAGTCGGTCTTCTCGGTCTGGCTCGCCTTTTGTCGATCGTCGGCGGCTTTCAGGCCCAGCGTGGCCTTGGCCTGGCGCACGCTCTTCGCGAGGTTCACGCCCTTGATGGCGCCGTCGCGCAACTGCAGGGCGGCCTTGCCCTTCAAGGCCGACTTCAGCGCGTTGACGGTTTGGCCGGTGGTGTCGACATCGAGCGTCACGCGGCCGGTGCCTTCGAGGATGTCTTTCTTGGCCACGTCTTTCAGCAAGGCGTTGACGTTGACATTGGTGGCTGTGGCGTTCACCGCGATGCGGCTCGCGCGCGCATCGGCAAACGCAGTGGCGTTCAGCGCGCCGCCCCAGGCCTTGCCGGCGAGCTGGGTCACGCGCAGCATGCCGCCTTCGAGGTTGGCGTCGAACGCCGCGTCTCTGACGCGGTAGCTTTGGTAAGCGAACTGGCCGATGCGCACCGTGAACTGCCCTTGCAGCGCGCGCAGGGCCGACAGGTCGACCGGTGTGTCGATGCTGCTGGGCGGCGCGTTGACAGGCGCTGATGCGGCCGCCGCAGCTTCGGGCAGCAGGCGGTTCAGGTCGAGCGCATCGAAGCGTGCCGCGACCTTCAGGCTCAGCGGCGTGGTCGCGAAGATCGCGCTGCCGTCGCTGTGGAACGGGTTGTTGTTGATCTGGCCGTTGAGTGCCCAATGCGCCGCCTGCGAAGACGCATCGGCCTTGCCTTTGATGGCCAGCGCCAGTGGCTGCAACGAAGGCTCTTTGATTTGCAGCTGCGCATTCAAACCATCGATCGCGATGGCGCCTTTGTCGGCCTGCAGCAGCAGGTTCGCCAGCACGGTGCCGCTGACTTCACGCGGGCCGCTTTGCGCCTTCAGCGTGGCTTCGAACCCGGGGATCTTGATCTGCTCGAAACTGCCGCTGGGCGCGGCCGATTTGAAGCTCGCATCGATGGCGTTCGGGCCCTTCAGCGCGAGCTTGCCGCTGAGCGGGCTGCCGTTGAGGGTCTCGCCCTTGACGGCCAGCTCGGGCCAGTCGATGTCGGCATTCAGCGGGTTGCCGGCTTGCGTGCCGGTCAGCTTGACGATCAGCTTGGCCAGCGCGAGCGATTTTTTCGCTGGGTCGTAGCTGAAATGCTGGATCGCCACGCTCGAATCGGCCAGCTGCGTCGTGCCGAAGGTGGCGCCCAGGCCCAGCTCGATGCCGTCGGCCTGCACCGTGCCCTTCGCGCCGTCATAGGCGATCGCGCCCTTCAGCTTGGCGTTGAGGTCTTGTGCGCCGGGCACGTTGCCCTTCCAGGCCAGCTGCATGTCGCGCAGGCTGACCGACTGGGTGGCCAGTTGCAGCGTCAGCTGGGTGTCGCCGGTCAGCCGGCCTTGAACCGCCGGGCTGGTCAGCACGAGTTGCGCATCGAGCTTGACCGGTGATTCGACCTGGTCGCTCAACCGGCCGATGCTGAACTCATTCAAGGTGATGTCGCCGGCGAGCTTGGCCTGATCGTCGCGCAGGCTCAGCTGAAGCGCTTCGAGCTGGATCGCGCTGACATCGAAGCCCAGCGCCTGGCCGCCGGCCGCCGGGGCTTCGGGCGTGGCCGCATCGGCCGGCACACGGGCCAACAAGTCATCGATGTTGGATCGGCCTTGCGCATCGCGCACGAAGCGCAGCTTCAAACCCTTGGCGCTGACGCGGTCGACCACCACCTGCTTGCGCAACAGCGGCAGCACCGCGACCGACAGCGAGGCTTCGTCGAGCGAGACGAAGGTCTCGGCGCGGCCTTTCTCGCTCAGCTTGATGCGGGACAGCTGCACCGCCAGCCGCGGAAAAACCGACAGCTGGATCGGCCCGTCGATCGCCAGCGTCCGGTCGCGGTGCGTCTTCACCCAGTCGATGGCCAGGCCCTTGTACGCGTTGGCATCGAAGGTGGCGACGAGGTAGGCGAGGGTGCCGGCGATGAGCAGCACCAGCACGCCCAGGCCGATCAGCAGCTTTCGAAGCCAGGAGGAAGATTTCATGGGCCAAAGGTCCGTCAACAGGATGAAAGCCTTTCATTCTGCCTGCCATGCCTCGGGGCATTGCGTCTCTACAATGAAATGCTATGAAACGCTTCGATGTGTGCGTGCGCGGTGCAGGGGTGGTGGGCCAGAGTCTGGCGCTGTCGCTGGCGCGACAGGGTTTGCAGGTCGCACTGGTGGCTGACGCCTCGGCGCGGCCGGCCGATGTGCGCGCCTATGCGCTGAATGCCGCCTCGGTGGCGCTGCTGCGCGGGCTGAAGGTTTGGGAGGCCTTGCCTGCCCATGCGGCGACCGCGGTTTATGACATGCGCATCGAAGGCGATCGCGCCGCCGGTGCGCAAGGCGGATCGGCCGCTGGTGACGGCGGCGCCGGCACGCTGGCCTTCTCGGCCTGGCAACAGCGGGTCGGCGAATTGGCCTGGATCACCGACGCCACGGTGCTGGAGCAATCGCTGGCCGCAGCGGTCAGGTTTGCGCCCCACGTGACCGTGGTCAGCCAGCCGGTGGAAGCCACGCTGCTGGCGCTGTGCGAAGGCAAGGCCTCGGCCGGGCGTGAGGCCTTGGGCATCACCTGGGATCGTGTCGACTACGGCCACCGGGCGATCGCGGCGCGGCTCGTCAGCGAAGCCCCGCATCAGAACACCGCGCGGCAATGGTTCCGCTCGCCCGACGTGCTGGCCTTGCTGCCTTTTGATTCACCCGAGCCGGCGCATTCGCATGCGCTGGTGTGGTCATTGCCCGAAGACCGCGCGGCCGAATTGCTGGCACTCGATGACACGGCGTTCCAGCAAGCGCTGACCGAGGCCACTGGCGGCACGCTGGGCGCCTTGAGCCTGCGCAGCGAGCGGGCCAGTTGGCCGCTGATGCGAGCGCGGGCGCAGGCCTGGTGCGGCCCCGGCTGGGTGCTGCTCGGCGACGCTGCGCATGTGGTGCACCCGCTGGCCGGCCAGGGCTTGAACCTGGGTCTGGCCGACGTGGCGGCGCTGAACTCGGTGATTGCCCAGCGCGAGCCTTGGCGTGCGTTGTCAGATGCCCGGTTGCTGCGCCGTTATGAACGCGATCGATTGCTGCCCACGCAAGCCATGGGTGACATCACTGACGGCCTGTTACGGCTTTTCTCCGGTCAGCAGCCCACAGTCCGGGAACTTCGCAATCGAGGCCTGACTCTTCTCAATCACCTCCCGCCGCTCAAGCGCTGGTTGACCGCCCGCGCGCTCGGCTCCTGAAAGACCACCATGTCCCCTGCCATCCGTTCTACCCCGGGCTTCAAAGGCCGCACCTTGCTGGCCCTGGCCATCGCATTGATGGCCCAGGCCGCCTCGGCCGATGAAGCGCAGATTCGCAAAAATCTCGCCGAGCGCCTGAGCAACCTGCCGCCGATCGATGAAGTTAGCAAAACCCCGATTCCCGGCATCTTCGAAGTGCGCATCGGCTCCGAGGTGGTCTACACCGACGAATCCGGCAACCACCTGATTCAAGGCACGGTGGTCGACACCCGCAGCCGCATCAACCTGACCGAGGCCCGCATCAGCAAGCTGACCGCGATTGACTTCGACGCACTGCCGCTGAAAGACGCGATCGTGTGGAAAAACGGCACCGGCGCACGCCGCCTGGCGGTGTTCGCCGACCCGAACTGCGGCTACTGCCGCCGCTTCGAAGCCGACCTGCAAAAGATCAAGGACGTGACGGTCTACACCTTCCTGATGCCGATCCTGGGCGGCGATTCACCGCAGAAATCGGCCGCCATCTGGTGCTCGAAAGACCAGGCCAAGGCGTGGCTCGGCTGGATGCTCGAAAACAAGACCCCGGTGCGCAACATGGGCACCAGCTGTGACGCGGCCCCGATCGAGCGCAACGTCGCCTTCGGCCGCAAGTACCGCCTGAACGGCACGCCGGCGCTGATCTTTGCCGACGGCACACGCAACCCCGGCGCCTTGCCCGCCGAGCAGATCGAGAAGATGCTCGTGGCCGCCAGCAACGGCAACGCGACCAACACCAAGCCTTGATGACCAAGCCTTGATCACCAGGCTCTGATGCGTTTCTTGCCACAGTCATAGCGCAGTCCGGGCCGTGGGGGCGACAATCGCAGATCGCCTCTACTGCCTGGCCGCTGATGATTTCTTATCGACTCGACATTGCCGACGCGCACGCCCATCTCTTCCGCGTGACGCTGACGGTTCCCCAGCCTGAAACCCAGCAGCAGCTCAGCCTGCCGGTGTGGATTCCTGGCAGCTACCTGGTGCGTGAATTCGCCCGCCACCTGTCGGGCCTGGAAGCCCGGCAAGGCAGCCGCAGCATCCCGTTGCGCCAGCTCGACAAAGCCAACTGGGTCGCCGATTGCAGCGGCCAGGCCGCGCTGTCGGTGAGCTATCTCGTCTACGCCTTCGACACCTCGGTGCGGGCGGCGTTTCTCGATGTCAACCGCGGCTTCTTCAACGGCACCGGCGTCTTCCTGCGCGTGCATGGCCGCGAGGCCGAGCCGCATCAAATGGAACTGCGCGGCCTGCCGCGTGCATGGCAGGTCGCCACCTCGCTGCCGGCGCTGAAGGTCGATGCGCGCGGCCAGGGCCGCTACGAAGCCGCTGATTACGACGAGCTGGTCGACCATCCGGTGGAGCTGGGTAGCTTCTGGCGCGGCGAGTTCAAGGCGGCGGGTGTGCCGCATGAGTTTGTCGTGGCCGGTGCGCTGCCCGACTTCGATGGCGAGCGGCTGCTGGCCGATGCCAAGCGCATCTGCGAGACCGAGATCGCTTTCTGGCATGGGGCGCCGCGCAAGGGCGTGGCCGGCTCCGGCAAGCCCTTCTTCAAGCGCTATGTGTTCATGCTCAATGCCGTCGACGATGGCTATGGCGGCCTCGAGCACCGCGCCAGCACCGCGCTGATTGCGGCGCGGCGCGACCTGCCGCAGCGCGGGCGCAGCGAGTCGAGCGAAGGCTACGTGACTTTGCTCGGGCTGATCAGCCACGAGTATTTCCATACCTGGAACGTCAAGCAGCTGCGCCCCGGCGAGTTCCGGCGCTACGACTACACGCAGGAGAACTACACCGAGCTGCTGTGGTTCTTCGAAGGTTTTACCTCGTACTACGACGACCTGGTGCTGCGCCGCGCCGGGCTGATCGACGAGCCGCGCTACCTGAAGCTGTTGGCCAAGACCGTCAGCGGTGTGCTCGGCATGCCAGGGCGCAAGGTGCAGAGCGTGGCGCAGGCCAGCTTCGATGCCTGGGTCAAGTACTACCGCAGCGACGAGAACACGCCGAACTCGACCATCAGCTACTACACCAAGGGTTCGCTGGTCGCATTGGCCTTCGACCTGACCTTGCGCAGCGAAGGCAAGGGCACGCTCGATGACGTGATGCGGCTGCTGTGGCAGCGCAGCCAGGGTGGGCCGATCACCGAGGCCGACATTGCCGAGGCGCTGAAGCAGGTCGGCGGCCGATCATTCCAGCCCGAACTGAAAGCCTGGGTGCACGGCACCGACGATCTGCCCCTGCGCGCGCTGTTCAACAGCTTCGGCGTCAACTGGAAGGCGCAGTCGCCGACCATTGCGCAGCGGCTGGGCGTGCGGGCTTCCGAGAGCGCGTTGAGCGGCATCAAACTGAACTCGGTGTTGCGCGGCAGCGTGGCCGAAGCGGCCGGGCTGTCGGCCGGTGACGAAGTGCTGGCGGTCGACCAATGGCGCATTCGCCGGCTCGATGAGATGCAACGCCTGCTGCCACCGAAGGGCGACGTGCAGCTGCTCGTCGTGCGCGACCAGCGCGTTCGCAGCATCGACCTGCAAGTGCCGACCGCCACCGACAGCGGCGCCATCAGCCTCGAAGCCTCTGCCGACAAACTGCTGAAAGCCGCGCAGGCGCTGCGGCAGGCATGGCAGGCGCCCTGACACGGCGGTCCACGCGCCGCCTTGTGGCGGCCGTCTCGTTGGTGCTCGCGGTGGTGGCGGCGCACGGCTGTGTGGCCGACCGCGTGGCCTCGTACGCCGAGGCCTTCGCGGCACAGAACGCGATGCCTGAGCGCATTCAGGTCGCTTATGTGCGCGAGATGGAACTGGCCACGCC
>CAXTCD010000233.1:0-6758 GCA_964242145.1 uncultured Rhizobacter sp. | reverse complement strand
ATTGCCGAGCAGCATGCGGTGACCTTCGCCGCAGGCCTGGCTTGCGAAGGCCTGAAGCCGGTGGTTGCGATCTATTCGACCTTCCTGCAGCGCGCCTATGACCAGCTGATCCATGACGTGGCGATCCAGAACCTGCCGGTCGTGTTCGCGCTGGACCGCGCGGGCCTGGTGGGTGCCGATGGCGCAACGCATGCCGGCGTGTATGACATCGCCTTTTTGCGCTGCATTCCGAACATGAGCGTGCTGGCACCAGCCGACGAAAACGAATGCCGCCAATTGCTGACCAGCGCGTTTCGCCAAGATCACCCGACGGCGGTGCGCTATCCGCGTGGCAGTGGCGCGGGGGTGGCGATCAAGCCGGAGCTGACGACCTTGCCCTGGGGCCGCGGTGAAGTGCGCCGCCGTGGCGAGCGCATCGCGATCCTTGCGTTCGGCACCTTGCTGTACCCGGCGCTTGCGGCTGGCGACAACCTGAACGCGACCGTCGCCAACATGCGCTTCATCAAACCGCTCGATGTCGAACTGTTGACCGAACTTGCGGCGCAGCACGATGCCATCGTGACGGTGGAAGAAGGTTGTCTGATGGGCGGCGCGGGCAGCGGGGTGATCGAGGCCCTGCAGGCCGCGCGCATCGACGTGCCGGTGCTGACGCTCGGCCTGCCCGATGAATTCATCGAGCATGGGGACTCGGCCAAGCTGCTGAGCCTGTGCGGCCTGGACGCCGCCGGCATCGAGCAATCGATCCTGAAGCGCTTCGGTGCAAGGCCTTCGCTTTTAAGGCCTGCGGCCAATCACTGAAATGCTTTGAACCCTGCGCCCATGCCCTTTTGACGGCAAGGCGCTTCGAATGCTGTCATCCTTGCGACTCGAAAGGAATGACGCGCATTCGCTTGCTTTGCCTGACAGAAGCAGCGTGCGGTGAAGTTTTGTATGAATGACATGAGCCATCCGAAAGACGCGCTGCCCATCCCCGACACGCAAAGCGAGCGCGATGAACGCCATCTGGCGATTCAGCGGGTCGGCGTGAAAGACGTTCGATACCCGCTGCAAGTGCGCATGGGCAACACGGTGCAGCCCAGCATCGGCATGTGGGACATGGCGGTGGCGCTGTCGGCCGAACAGAAGGGCACGCACATGTCGCGCTTTGTCGCCTGGCTCGATGCGCTGACCGAGCCGCTGGACGCCGCGGTGTTGCGGCTGCAGTTCGAAGCGATGCTGCTGAAGCTTCATGCGACCGAAGGCCGGGTCGAAGTGCGGTTCCCGTTCTTCATCCGCAAGCGCGCGCCGGTGTCGGGGCTGGAAAGCCTGCTCGACTATCAGGGCAGCTGGATTGCCGAGAGCTTGAACGGCCAGACGACCGTGTGGTCGCAAGTGTTGGTGCCGGTGAAATCGCTGTGCCCTTGCTCGAAGGAAATCTCGGACTACGGCGCGCACAACCAGCGCTCGCACGTGACGATTCGCGCTGAGCTGGTCGGTGACTTGAGCTGGCAAGAGCTGGTGCGGTTTGCCGAAGAGTCGGCATCGAGCGAGATCTGGCCGATGCTCAAGCGTGCCGATGAAAAGTGGGTCACCGAGCATGCTTATGAGAACCCCAAGTTTGTCGAAGACCTGGTGCGCGACGTCGCGTTGCGCTTGAACGCTGATGCGCGCGTTGGCCGCTACAGCGTCGATGTCGAGAACTTCGAGTCGATCCACAACCATTCAGCCTACGCTCGCATCGAGCGATAAGCCGCTGGCCGAAACTCGGGGTGTGCTGACGCACCGAGGTCTTCGGGTGGAATCTTTCGCATCTGAAGCTTGTGAACCTGAAGCTTGCGCATTTCTGTGTCATTGGTTTCTGTGTCATTGACACTGCTCAGCCCGGGCTTTGCGGCTTGAGCGCGCGGGCCATCTCCATGGTGTCGTCTCCATGGTGTCGTCGCCATCGGTGGGAGCCATGGCGTTTTGTGGTTCGCCTGCCAGTCTTCATTGCCATCCCTCAGGTAGCATCCGCCGACCATGAATTGGCCCTATGAACTTCAAATCGGCTGGCGCTACACGCGCGCGGGCCGCGCCGGCCGGCGCAACGGCTTCATCTCCTTCATCTCCGGCGTCTCGATGCTTGGCATTGCGCTTGGCGTGGCCGCGTTGATCATCGTGTTGTCGGTGATGAACGGCTTCCAGAAAGAGGTTCGCGATCGCATGCTCTCGGTGATCGCGCACATCGAAGTGACCGATGCCCAGGGCGGCGCCTTGCCCGATTGGCACGACACCGTGGCGCGCGCACGCCAGCACCCGGAGGTGATTGGCGCCGCGCCCTTCGTGGCTGCGCAAGCCCTGATCGCTCGCGGCGATGACATGCGCGGCGCCGTGGTGCGCGGCATCTCGCCGCAGGAAGAAGCCACCGTCACCGACATCGCCGCCCAGCTCAAGGGCACGACCTTGGCCCAATTGCGGCCGGGTGAATGGGGCATCGTGCTGGGCATCGAACTCGCGCGTTCGCTCGGGGTGCGCAAGGGCGACAACGTCACGATCGTCGCGCCTGGCGGGCAAGTGACGCCGGCCGGTGTGGTGCCGCGCCTGAAGCAGCTGACGCTGGTCGGCGTGTTCGACTCCGGCCACTACGAATACGACAGCAGCCTCGCGATGATTCACATCGACGATGCGGCCAAGCTCTTTCGTGTCGAAGGGCCGACCGGCATCCAGCTGCGGCTGAAAGACTTGCATCGCGCGCCCGAAGTGGCCTCTGAGGTGGCGGCCAAGCTGGGCCCGCAGGTCTTGGTGCGCGACTGGACCCGCACCAACCGCAACTGGTTTGCCGCGGTGCAGCTGGAGAAGCGGATGATGTTCATCATCCTGACCTTGATCGTGGCCGTCGCCGCGTTCAACCTCGTCTCGACGCTGGTGATGACCGTCACCGACAAGCGTGCTGACATCGCGATCCTGCGCACGCTCGGCGCCAGCCCGCGCTCGATCATGGGCGTGTTCATGGTGCAGGGCGCGGCCTCGGGCGTCATCGGCACCTTGAGCGGCGTGCTGCTCGGCCTGCTGGTCGCATTCAACATTGGCAGCATCGTGCCCTTCATCGAGCGCGTGCTGCAAACCAGCTTCCTGCCGAGCAGCGTCTACCTGATCAGCCGCATGCCCAGCGAGCCGCAGTCGTCCGACATCGTGCCCATCACCTTGATCTCGCTGCTGCTGTCCTTCGTGGCCACCGTCTATCCGAGCTGGCGTGCCAGCCGCGTTCAACCCGCGGAGGCATTGCGTTATGAGTGAGCCGGTGATCCGGGCCCAGGGCCTGCACAAGCGTTTCGAAGAGGGCGGGCTGGACGTGGCCGTGCTGCAAGGCGTCGACCTCCAGGTCGAGCGTGGCGAGACCTTGGCGATTGTCGGCGCTTCGGGCTCCGGCAAGAGCACGCTGCTGCATCTGCTGGGCGGGCTGGAAGCGCCTTCGCAAGGCGTGGTGCAGTTGGCCGGGCGCGATTTCTCGCAGATGAGCGCGTCGGCTCAGGGCGAGTGGCGCAACCAGCACCTCGGCTTCGTCTACCAGTTCCATCACCTGCTGCCGGAATTCACCGCGCTCGACAACGTTGCGATGCCGCTTCGCATCCGCCGCGTGCCTTCTGCGCAGGCGCGCGAGCAGGCGCGTGCGGTGCTGGCGCAAGTGGGCCTGGCGGCGCGGGTCGATCACCGGCCGTCGCAGCTGTCGGGCGGCGAGCGCCAGCGGGTCGCGATTGCTCGTGCCCTGGCCGGCCGGCCTGCCTGCGTGCTGGCCGATGAGCCGACCGGCAACCTCGATCGGCGCACCGCCGATGGCGTGTTCGAACTGCTGCTGGGCCTGGCGCGTGAGCAGGGCATGGCCTGTGTGATGGTGACGCACGATGAATCGCTGGCAGCGCGCTGCAGCCGCGTGCTGCATTTGAATCTGGGCCACCTTCAGGCGTGAACGCTGAAGTGCTAACCGGATGAGTGACCGGCTCAGCGAGCTCAAGCCACGCGGCCGAACCACCAGACCGACAGCGCCGCCGACACCACGATCATCAATGCTGCCGCAGCGGCAAAGAGCGCGCTGATCTCGGTCTCCTTCTTCTCGACGACCAGGCGCGAGCTGAGGCTTTGATAGACCTTCGTCAGGTCGTGCGCCGTGCCGGCGTAGAAGTATTCGGCGCGGGTCAGGTTGGCGACGTTCTTTAGCGTGTCTTCATCGAGTCGCACCCGCATCGACCAGCCTTCAAAGCCGATGGTTTCGCCTTCCTTGGTGCCAATGCCGACCGCGTAAATCTTGACGCCCCGGTCGGCGGCCATCTTGGCGGCGTCGATCGGGTCGGGGCCGGTCGTGCGCTGGCCATCGGTCAACAGGATGATGGCGGCCGAGTTGTAGGAGCCGGGCGCGACCGGCACAAAGTCGGGCGCGGGCTTGTCGCCGGGCGCCGGTGGCATCGCCCGTTGGCCGGTGATCTGCGACAGGTCGATGCCGGCATCGGGAAAGATCGTGGCCAGCGACAGCACGATGCCGCTGCCGATGGCCGTGCCGCGCTGCAGTTGGAAGCGATCGATGGCGGCAATGATGTCGGTGTGGCTTTGCGTCGGTGCCTGCACCACCGCGGCGGTTCCGGCGAACGACACGACGCCGACGCGTACGCTGCGCGGCAGCTCTTTCAGAAACGCCTTCGCAGCGTCTTGTGCTGCGGCCAGGCGGTTGGGCAGCACGTCTGCCGCGCGCATGCTGCCCGACACATCCATCGCCAGAATGATCGTCTCTTCCTGCAGCGGCAAGGTCACCATCGAGGTCGGCCGGGCGCTGGCGAACAGCAGCGTCGCAATGCCCAGCAGCAGCAAGGCGGGTGGCACATGGCGGCGCCAGCTTGAGCCCGGCCCCATGGCCTGTTTGACGAGCGACAGGCTCGCGAAGCGCAGCGTCGTCTTTTTGCGCCGGCGCATCAGCCACACATACAGCGCGGCCAGCAGCGGCACGGCCAGCAAGGACCACAGCAGGTCAGGCCACAAGAAACTCATTGCACGCCCTCCTTGACGATCGCCCCGCGAGAGACGGGGGATGGCTTCAAATGCTCGGGCAAGCCGCCGCCTGCCGACAGCCGGGTGCGCTGCCGCCGCAAGTCCATGAACCGCATCAAGGTGCCGACGAGGTCTTCATCGGTTGCGAGTTCGAGCGTGTCGACGCCGGCGCGCGCCAGGGCCTGGCGCGTCTCGGTTTCGCGCTGTTCGGCCAGCCGCTCGAAGCGGGCGCGGAAACGCGCGTCGTGGGTGTCGACCAGCACCTGCTCGCCGCTCTCCGCGTCTTGCATCGTGACCAGGCCGAGGTCGGGCAAGGCCATCTCCAACGGGTCATAGAGGCGCACCGCCAGCACGTCATGGCGCAGCGCCAGCCGCGCCAGCGCATCGCTCCAGCCTGGCGCGCTGATGAAGTCGGACACCACGAACACCACCGAGCGCCGCCGCATCAACGGCGAGGCCGCTTGCAGCAGCTGCGACAGCTGCGTTTCGGGTGCGGATGCCGCGGCGCTGTGTTGCCGCATGCGCTGCATCAGGTGCATCACATGCGCACGGCCCTGGCCGGGTGGCAGCACGGTGTCGACCTGATGGCCGTAGAGCAGCGCGCCGACCCGGTTGCCATGGCGCGTCAACAGACGGGCCAGCACTGCGACGAACTCGATCGACACGCTGCGCTTGCTGCGCTGCGAGCCGAAATCGATGCTGCCGCTCAGGTCGAGCAGAAACCAAGCGGTGAGCTCGCGGTCTTCGGTGAACTGGCGGACATAAGGCTGCTGCAGCCGCGCCGTCACGTTCCAGTCGATGTGGCGCACGTCATCGTCGTGCTGGTACTCGCGCAGGTCGGCCAGGTCGAGGCCGACGCCGCGAAACAGCGTCCGGTAGTCGCCTTGCAACAAGCCGTCGAGCTTGCGGATCACGGCCCATTCGAGGCGCCGCAGCAGCGCGTCGGCCGATCCGCCGCGGCTCGTATCGTAGGCAGCCGTTGCGCTGGCCATCACGTACTCAGCGGTGGTTGGCATGGGTGGCCAAGGGCTTGTCGGGCTTGGTCACCTTCTGCACGATGCGCTGGATCAGCTGATCGGCCGTCTGGCCATCGGCCAGCGCTTCGTAGCTCAGCACCAGGCGATGGCGCAGCACATCGGCAACCAGGTCGGTCACGTCTTCGGGCAAAGCGTAGCTGCGCCCGCGCAGCATGGCCATCGCGCGCGCGCCTTCGATCAGGCCGATGGTGGCGCGCGGGCTGGCACCGAAGCTGAGGTAGCGCGCCATCTCGGCCAGACCGTGCCGCGCCGGGTCGCGCGTGGCGCCGACCAGCCGCACCGCGTACTGCATCAGCGACGGATCGACATAGATCTGCCGGCACTCGTGCTGCAGCTCGGCCAGCTGGGCGATGCTGGCCACCGAAGCCACGCTGGCCGGCTCGCCGGTCATGCGCTGCACGATGACGAACTCTTCTTCTTCGCTCGGATAACCGACCTGCACCTTCATCATGAAGCGGTCGACCTGCGCTTCGGGCAGCGGGTAGGTGCCTTCGGTTTCGATCGGGTTTTGGGTGGCCATCACGAGGAAGGGCGAGGGCACCTTGTGGGTGTCGCCGGCGATCGTGACCTGCCGCTCCTGCATCACCTCGAGCAGCGCGCTCTGCACCTTGGCCGGCGCCCGGTTGATCTCGTCGGCGAGCAGCAGGTTGGTGAACACCGGGCCCAGCGACACCTGGAACTCGCCGGTCGGCTGGTGGTAGATCCGGGTGCCGAGGATGTCGGCCG
>CAXTCD010000232.1:0-6780 GCA_964242145.1 uncultured Rhizobacter sp. | reverse complement strand
CACCAGCACCAGCACCAGCACCAGCACCAGCACCAGCACCAGCACCAGCACCGGGCCCAGCCAGCGCTACCGCCTTCAATCCGATCAACACCAGCAACCGGGCGGATGTCGTTGCGCGCTATTGGGACGGCTATGTCGTGCTGCGAGACACCGCATTCAGCTGGACGGGCGATGTCAAGAACTGCAATGCCGGCGACACACCGCTTGCGTACAAGAACGCGGTCGTCAAGCTGACCAACTACTACCGCGCCATGGCTGGGGTGCCGAGTGACCTTACTTTGTCACTCGCCAAATCCGCCAAGGCGCAGAAAGCCGCGTTGATGTTCGATGCCAATGACCAGCTGAGCCATTCGCCGCCGGACTCATGGAAGTGCTACACCGCCGAAGGTGCAGAGGCTGCGGGCAAGTCCAACATCGGCTGGGGTTCACCCACGCTGAATGCCAGCCGCATCGGGTCGGTACCGATGTATGTGTCCGACGGCGGCGTGGCTTCGCTCGGACATCGCCGCTGGGTGCTGAAAGCCCAACTGGGCGAAGTCGGCACCGGCGATTCACCGCAAGGCAATGCGCTGTGGGTCATCGGCGGTGACCGCAATGCGGCCGTCACGGTGCCCAAGGGGGTGGCGTGGCCACCGCGCGGTTTCGTGCCCTGGGACAGCGGTGTGGCCGAGCCCTCGACGCGTTGGTCGTTCGCTTATCCGAATGCCGATTTCTCCGCAGCAACTGTCGCGATGAAAGACGATGCCGGCACAACCATCGCGGTCAGCGGCAGTGGTGAGCTTGACCGTGGCTACGGCGATAACACCATCGCCTGGACCTTGAGCGAGCCTGCCACCCACTGGTCACGCGCGCCGGCCGACACCAAGCTCAGCGTGACAGTGTCCAACGTGAAGATTGACGGATCGGCCAAGAGCTTCAGCTACGACGTGATCTTCATCAAGCCCTGAGGCTGTGCGCCTGCAGGCGGTGCGCGAGCCCCACGCTCGCGCACCTCAAAGCCTAATGCTCCAGGAGAGCGGCATTCTTGAAGTCGAGATCTGAGCTCAAGTCGTCCAGATAGAGTGGGTAGTCCGCATGGAGGAGGTAACGGCCAGGGAAACCATCGGACTCGAAGGAGACGCGGTCGCCATGGGCGAGGCCTTGCCGCTTGCGCCTGGTGGCATCGCTCTTGAACACAGCGGAGCTGTCCGAATGCTCGACCCACACGGCCGAGTCACGATGCTGCAAGTAGTAGCCCGGGTAGTTCACCGCTTCAAAGCTCACCAGGTACGGATCAGCCAGGCCCGGCATCTTGCGCCGGTTGCACCTGGGCATTGAGCCGAACCCGGCCCGCCTGATGTCGGACGAAGCGTGCCTGCGATGTTCGACGACTCGATGCGAAAGCTGCCATCGGCCGGTGAGCCCGAAGGCTCGGCGATCGCTTGGCCCCAAGCCATCGGCCGCCCAATCAAATGCTTGCGCGCGGATGCTGCGGTTCGCCCAGCCGCCATTCGAGTACTGGAACGCGTGATAGACGATCCAGTCCTGGCGGCCATCCGGAGATTTCACGAAAGAGTTATGGCCGACGCCATACGCCTGCCCCGACGTGTTCTTCTGGAACAAGGGCGTTGCCTTCTTGATCCATGACGCCGGGCACATTGCCATCGGTGTTGGTCAACAGGTCCAGCTTGTACCCGCCCATTCAGCTGCCGCTGGCGGACTAGACGATGTGGGTGCGGCCGTTCTTCTTGATCACGGCAGGCCCTTCCTGGAGTGCTGCGCCGGCCTTCTCCCAGTCATAGCTCGGCTGCGAGATCTCCACCCGGTGGCCGCTGATCGTGTAGGGGTTGCTCATCGGCGCGGATGTACAAGCGCTGTGGGAATCCATCGTTCAAGCCCCGCCAGCCCGACCACACGAAGTACAGCGAACCATCGTCTTTCTCAAGCGTGACGCCATCGAGGGCCCAAGCGTCTTGGGGTGGAGACAGCTTGCCTCGGAAGGTCCAGTTGCCTTGCGCGTTCTGCGTGTTCCACTCGTGTTCGACTCCAGCGCATACATGTGGTGATTGGCGTTGTTGCCATCGTCGGCTGCAAAGTAGATGTACCAGCGGCCACGAAGGCATTGCAACTCGGGCGCCCAGACCTTTCTTGCGTGGGTGCCGCTGCTCGGTGCCCGCCAGATCATCGTCATCGGCACCGTGCCGATGTCCTGCAAGAGCTTGGCCTTGGCAATGCCGATGCCGATGCCATTGGCCGTGCTGCGCACCCAGTAATAGAAGCCGTCTTTGTAGACGACCGATGGATTGGCCGCGCCCCCTGAACCCGCAGGCACGATGGGGTTGGCAAAGTTGGCGGCCCAGGCTGTACCTTGGAATGGCGCGCAAAGCAGTACGAGTGAAGCGTAGGCGCGCAACAGGGCAGCCCGCCGTAGCGAAAAGCAGGATGGACGGAAAGCTCCTTAGGTCTCGTGTGAGACCTGAAATCCCAGGTCCGGCTTATCGCGGCGACACCCTGCAGAACGCTCTTTACGCAAGCAACATGGCGAGACAACAACACACATCGCGCATGGCCATCAGGCCAGAATATTCACAGCGCGATTTCACTTCGAATGAACCGCCGGCTCTTCAATAAGCCCGAGACCACGGGTGTTCCAGCGAGATGCACGCAGGCCGGCTGGCGGACCTGGCCCGCATCAGCCGCCCGATGGACCATCCGCGAAGCAACGCCAGCCTCAGTTCGATTCAATGGCTTGACGCCGCGACAGCCTTGCACGCTCAATCACTTCAAAGAGGCCCATACCGGCCACCATCGCGAGCGAAAACACAAGGGTCTTCGCATCACCCGTTCCCAAGACGACCAGCGCCGGCCCGGGGCAAAACCCGGCCAGCCCCCAGCCGACACCAAAGGCCAGGCTGCCGCCGATCAGGCGCCGGTCGATGCGCGTTGATTTCGGCAAGTCCATCGGCTGGCCGAGGTAAGCGCGGGAGCGCTTGCGCGCCACGCCAAAGCCCACTGCGGACACCGCAACGGCACCCATCATCACAAGCGCCATTGAAGGATCCCAGGCGCCGGCCACATCGAGAAAGCCCAGCACCTTGGCGGGGTTGAACATGCCCGAGACGATGAGGCCCAGCCCAAACACCAGACCCGTCAGCAACGCCACAAGAACCGTCATCGTCGCACCTCAAGCATTCAAAACGTGGCGCAGCACGAAGACGGTCACGAAGCCCGCCGCCATGAAGCAAAGCGTCGCCGCAGCCGAGCGAACCGATAAGCGCGACAGCCCGCATACACCATGGCCGCTGGTGCAACCGGCACCATATCGCGTACCGACGCCGACCAGCAGACCGGCGACGATCAAGGTCGCCATACCGGCATCCACCTTCGGCTGCGACCATTCTGCGAACAAGCGCCAAGCCCATGGGGCCACAACCAAGCCGATGACGAAAGCAACGCGCCAGGCTCGGTCGCCGCGCACCGGTTTCAGCAAGCCGCCCAGTACACCGCTGATGCCAGCGATGCGGCCGTTCAACAGCACGAGCGCCGATGCAGCGAGCCCGATCAATGCGCCACCCACCAGCGCCGGCCACGGCGTGAATGCATTCCAGTCGATGGTCATCATGGTTCCTTGTGATGCTTCCGCAGATCTTGCCTGAGGCGAATTTTGCGCGAGCTGCCGCCACCTGATCAGCGACCCGCAACCGTTGAGTTCGGTGACGCAAGCGAATGGCCATGCCGTGCAGGCCGATGTCTTTCGCTGAACGCCTCGCACTTGAATGAACGCCGTTCAGTTCCGACCCAAGCTTCCTGATGCGAGGCAGCTCTCGCGCCATCAAGCCCCGGCCTGTCACCCCGTCTTCCGACCGAATCAGCTCTTCATCGCGAGCTGGTGTCTTGCATTTGGACGGTAGCACTGCGATCGCTAAAGCCATGGCCGGCCTGCGAGGAATCAACATTGCATTCCACGCCCGCATGAGCTGAATCCATAAGCATTCCAGCCTCAAGTTGGTATCCGAATCCGGCCTGATCGAAGGATGACAAATCGCAGCAGAAGAAATTGACGCGAGTGCAGCTGCCTTGGTTTCAGTACCCCTTCGGGATCAGACAATTGCGACCGCGTCAGTCACTCAGGTGACGCCTCGACCCACCACCTGCCTTTCTTAGCTCGGTAAGAGCAGACACTAAGTTGGCACAAATGCACCAACAGATGGCGATTTTCTGTGTCATTTACTGTCACCCTGCTGCATGACCACCACCCGGGCAGGCCGCCATCACAGGCCGAGGCTCTTGACCTATCAATAGTTCGACACCTTCCGATTTGGATTTCCACGACGTTCCTGTTGGAAGCTCGCCTTTCATAGACGAAAAGCCGTTTTTCGGCGCACTCATCCATCTGTCCAACGCAAGCATGTAAAGAGCAACCGCATTCCCCCACAGAAGTTCGTTCGAACTGGAATCAAATCATTGATCAGGCTCGATGTTTGCATGTACACACTTTGACGTTATGACTTCATGTAAGGCATTTCTGTCTTCCTGCATCCTTCAGATGCGGCAACGTCGACATCGATCTAATCACTGAACCACTTTAGAAAGACGACTCATGAAATTGAAAGCAAAGCGCCTTGGCGCCTCCCTCGCTGCGGGCGCTCTGGTTGCGCTGGCCCTTAGCGCATCTGGGGCTGCTCAAGCCGGCGGTCCTGGCAATGCTTACCTCGCCACATCGGTGCCCACCGTACAAACCGAATACACCAACCGCCTGATCGTCAAGTACCGCAGTGGTACGGCGTCGACGGCCTCGGCCCGTGCTGCAGTGACCCAAACGGCGCAAACGATTGCGTTGCGCAGCGGACTCCAAATGCAACTGCTGCGCGTTGGTAACGACAACGCACACATCATGAAGCTCGGGCGCACCTTGCCTAATCAGGAAGTAGCCCAGTTGGCCCGAGAACTGATGGCCTCGGACGAATCGATCGAATACGCCGAGCCTGACTACCAATATCACGCGCTGTTCGTTCCCAACGACACTCGCTACGCTGAGCAATGGAGTTACTCGAATGCCACCGCCGGCATCAATTTGCCTGCGGCGTGGGACAAGGCCACCGGTACCGGCGTGGTGGTTGCGGTGCTAGACACCGGCTTCACCCGCCATGCCGATCTGGCAGCCAACCTGCTGCCAGGCTATGACTTCGTCTCCGATGTGCCGACAGCCAACGATGGCAACGGCCGCGACAGCGATGCATCGGACCCGGGCGACTGGATCACCTCCGCCGATCTGTCCAGCGGTGATTTCAGCTCCAGCTGCCGCGTCACCAACAGCAGCTGGCACGGTACGCATGTGGCAGGCACCATCGCTGCCGTCACCAACAACGGCACCGGAGTCTCCGGCGTCGCCTACGGCGCCAAGGTGCTACCCGTGCGCGTACTTGGCAAGTGCAGCGGCAGCTTGTCCGACATTGCCGACGCCATCATCTGGGCCTCGGGCGGTACCGTTTCCGGCGTTCCTGCGAACCTCACGCCCGCCCGCGTGATCAACATGTCATTGGGCGGCAGCGGCGCCTGCCCTCGCACCTATCAAGACGCGATCAACGCAGCTCGCAGCCGTGGCACTGTCGTGGTCGTCGCCGCCGGTAACGAGAGCCGCGACGTGTCGACCTCGTCACCTGCCAACTGCACCGGCGTGATCACCGTGACCGCCACCGGACGCAACGGCAATCTCGCTACCAACTACGCCAACTCCGGCTCGCTCGTGACCGTGGCCGCCCCGGGCGGTGACAGCTCCAGCACGGCAGCCAACGACATCCTGTCGACCATCAACACCGGTACCAAAGGCCCGGTCGGCGACAGCTACACGGCCTACGCCGGCACCTCGATGGCCACACCCCATGTGGCGGGCGTCGTGGCATTGATGCTGTCCGTGAACCCGGCGCTGACACCGGATGAAGTGAAGGCCAAGCTCGTTTCGACGGTGCACCCGTTCTCTGGAAGCTGCAGCGGCTGCGGCGCAGGCATTGTTGACGCCAGCGCTGCGATCGATGCAGCGCGCACTGGCGGCACCCCAACCCCGACGCCGGACCCGGTCAATCCACCACTGCCTTCGTCGGGCACCGAAATCGAACCGAACAACAGCCGGTCGGCAGCTCAAGAGGTCACGCTCGGCTCGACGATCACCGGCAACTTCAGCAGCAGCAGCGACAACGATTACTACGTGGTCACCGTGCCTGCCGGCGCGAGCTTCGTCTCGACGCTGACACCGAACCCCACCTCGGACTACGACCTCTATGTCTACAACAGCAGCGGTTCGCAACTCGGCCTGAGCGAAAACAGCACGGGCAAGGTCGACAGCGTGACCGTGGCTAACACGGGCAGCGCAGCAGCGAAGTTCTACGTGCGTCCGAAGTTCTACAGCGGCAGCGCCAGCAGCAGTGCCGGCAAGTACACGCTGAGCATCAAGTGAAATCCAAGCGCTGATTCACTTGCGTGAATCCATGAGCCCAGGGCCACCCGCAACGGTGGCCCTTTTTTTGCGATCAAAGGAGTGGGTCCTGATGCAACGATTTTTAGAAACGGAATGCAGGCGGTTGAATTGACTGTGTCATCGATCCGAAACACTTGCGTCAGTGCTTCCGTTTTGCGCCACCGACTGCCTAAACTCCGCGCATCCCCTTCTTTGCGCGCGCAGGGAATCTGTCGATGAACTCGATCGCATCCCCAAGATGAGCCCTGACACCGCCCCCGCCGCTTCGGACCTGCTCAACGATCCGAACCACATCCTGGTCGGCCAGAAGGAAGGCATCTGCCTGT
>CAXTCD010000231.1:0-6949 GCA_964242145.1 uncultured Rhizobacter sp. | reverse complement strand
CCGTGCCAGCTCCTGTGCCGACGCCCGCACCCATTCCTGCTCCGGTGCCGGCGCCCGCGCCAAAGCCGCCTGTAGTGACACCGGCTCCCGTGCCAGCTCCTGTACCGACGCCCGCACCCATTCCTGCTCCGGTGCCGGCGCCTGCGCCAAAGCCGCCTGTAGTGACACCGGCTCCCGTGCCAGCTCCTGTGCCGACGCCCGCACCCATTCCTGCTCCGGTGCCGGCGCCTGCTCCGCAGCCGCCTGTAGTGACACCGACCCCCGTGCCGGCGCCGGTCCCTGCCCCCGCACCGGCACCCAAGCCGCCTGTGACGCCGATACCTGCGCCCGTACCGGCTCCGGCACCTGCTCCCAAACCTCCTGCGCCCGCGCCTGCACCGGCCCCCACACCGGCTCCGGCCCCCAGCCCAGCACCGAAGCCTGCACCCGTCCCGACCCCAGCTCCAGCCCCTGTGACGGGCTCGATGACGGTCCACTGGCTGCCGCCGGCGACGAATGAAGACGGCTCGCCGCTGAACGATCTGGCCGGCTACCGAATCTATTACGGGACGTCGAGTGGTAACTATTCGAAAAAAATAGAGATCACCGGCACCACCACGCTGACCTATACCTTGAACAACCTGCCCGCCAACACCTACTTCGCTACCGTGACGGCGCTCGACAAGTTGGGTAACGAAAGCCAGAAGGCTCCCGAAGGCTCAAAGGTGATCAGGTAAGCAATCAGGTATCAGCTGGAGCGGCGGCGGTGGCATCGAAATGCACCGTCGCCCGCAAGCCTCCCAGCGCCGATACACCCAGTTCGACCTTCGCGCCATGGCGAGCGGCCACGCTGCGAACGATGGCCAGGCCCAGACCACTGCCGTCTTCGTCATGGGCCGCGCGGCGGTAGAAGCGATCGAACACCCGGCCGCGTTCGTCTTCCGGAATGCCCGGTCCGGTGTCATCCACCTGCAGCGTCGGGCGCCCTGCCTGCTCGAACACACACAATTCCACCCGCGCACCCCGCGGTGAATAGCGCACCGCGTTATCGGCCAGGTTGCGCACCAGCACGCTCAACGCGGCCCGATCGCCGAACACCCAAACCGGCAGATCAGCCTTCAGTTCGAATTCGCTGCCGCGCGACAGCGCATACGGCACGGTGTCGGCCACTGCCTGCCGCACCAGCTCGCTGAGGTCAATCGACTCCATCGCAGCCAACGGCCCACCGGGCTCGCTGCGCGCCAGCACCAGCAGTTGTTCGACGATGCGCGCGGCGCGATCGATACCGGCCGACAAGGTCGCCACCGCGCTTTCACGGCCAGCCTCATCGGGCGCTCGCTTCAAGGTTTGCAGTTGCAGCTTCAAGGCCGTCAAAGGCGAGCGCAGTTCATGCGCCGCGTCGGAGACGAACGCCCGCTGGTTGTCCAAGGCCTGACCCAACCGCTGCAGCAGCGAATTCAATGCGCTCACGAGGGGCGACACCTCCTCGGGCAAACCTTGCGCATGCAGCGGCTTCAGCAATTGCTCATCGCGGGAGCGCACTTCAGCCACGACCCGGCGCAGCGGCGCCAGCGTCATCGCTGCCAGCCACCACGCAAGCAGCGCCATCACCGGCGCCAGAAACAGCAACGGCGCGACGCTGTGCAATGCGGCGTTTGCAGCCAGGCGCTGGCGAATCTTCCAGGGCTGCGCAACCTGGATCACGCGCTCTGAAGTCGCGACGCTGAAGGTGCGCCAGGTCTGCCCGTCGACCGGCACATCGGCGAACCCGAGCAGCGCCCGCGCCGGCAGCGACTCATGGGCGCGTGTCGCATAGATGCTGCGGCCATCCACCGTCCAGATCTGGACCACGAAGTCGAACTGCTCATCGGCCAAGGCGCGGGCCTGGTCGGCCGCGATCTCGCCCTGATCGCGCAAGGACAAGGCCATTTGCCGCAGTTGATAGTCAAACAGCGACTCGGTCTCTTTCAGCACATTGCGGTAAGTGATCGCGCCCAGCAGCACCGCCACCAGGGCCAGCACGCCCAGCAAGGCCAGCAGCAAACGGGTGCGCAGCGAGTTCATGCGGCGCCATCCGGCTTGGCCGCGGAATTCGTGCTCGGTGTACCGACGAAGTAGCCCACGCCGCGCATGTTCTGGATGAAGTCGGCGCCGAGCTTGCGCCGCAGTTGATGGATGTAGACCGAGACCGCGTTGCTCTCGATCTCTTCGCCCCAACCATAGAGCCGGTCTTCGAGTTGGGCTCGCGACAGCAACGCGCCCGGTCGCGCCATCAAGGCCTCCAACACCGCGAACTCGCGTGCCGACAACAGCACCGGCTCGCCATCGCGCGTGACTTGCCGAGTCGCCGGATCGAGTGACACACCGCCGTGCGTCAGCAGCGGTTGCGCACGGCCGCTGTGGCGGCGTTGCACCGCGCGCATGCGGGCATTGAGTTCATCCAGTTCGAAGGGCTTGGCGAGGTAATCGTCCGCCCCGGCATCGAGCCCGGCCACCCGATCGCCCAAGCCATCGCGCGCGGTCAACACGATGACCGGCGTCGTGTCATGCCGGGCCCGCAAGCTGCGCAACACGGCCAGGCCACCATCGCCATCCAGCGGCTGGCCGGCGCGGGCGGGCAAACCGAGATCGAGCAACAGCAAGTCAAAGCGCTCGCTCGCCAGCGTGGTGTGGGCCGATGCGGCATCGCGCACCCAATCCACCGCATGGCCTTCCTGGCGCAGTGCGGTGCGCAGGCTCTCGCCGATCATCCGGTCGTCTTCGACCAACAACAGTCTCATGGGCAGTCAGTTCGAAAGAAGGTGGTAGCCAGCGAAGCGGCCGATCACCCGAAACAGCGGTAAACGAAAAGCATACCGTGCAGGCAGGCTGTCGTTCACGCGGTATCGTGCGGGCCCGAACCGGAGCGCCCGACCATGCCACAAGCCCTGCGCAATACCTTGCTGTCTTTCCGCGATTTACTCGCGACGGCGGGCCCGTTCCTGATCATCGCGCTGCTGCTGCTCGGCCTGTCGTACTGGGTGCTGGACCCGACGCCGCCGAAGAAGGTCGTTCTCGCCACGGGTGTCGAACAAGGCGCGTACGCCGAGTTCGCGAAGCGTTATGTGCAGCTGCTGAAGCCGTATGGCATCACCGTCGAATTGAGAGCGACTGCCGGCGCGGGGGAAAACCTGAAGCTGCTGCAGGACCCGAACTCAGGCGTCGACATTGCCTTCGTGCAAGGCGGCGCCGACGAGAAAGACCGCCGCCCCGAAGACGATGATGACGACGACTCGCTGGTGTCGCTCGGCAGTTTGTTCTACGAGCCCGTCTGGCTGTTCTACCGCGAAGAATCAGCGCAACGATTGTTGAAGAGCGACATGCTGAGCAACCTGTCGCAGCTGACCGGCTGGAAGGTCAACATCGGCTCACGTGGCAGCGGCGTACCGAACCTGATGCGCAAGCTGATGGACGCGAACCACATCGACAAGGAAACCATCACGCTGCTGCGCGAGCAGCAGACGCCGGCGGTGGTCGGCTTTCTGAACGGCGACATCGATGCGGTGGCGTTTGCCTCTGCGCCCGAATCACTGATGGTGCAGATGCTGCTGCAAACGCCGGGCGTCAAGCTGTTCAGCTTCGCGCAGGCCGATGCCTACTCGCGCCGTTTCTCGTTCATCACACCGGTGATGCTGCCGCGCGGCGTGGTCGATCTCGCAGGTGACCTGCCACCCAACGATGTGCGCCTCGTCGCGCCCACCGCCACGCTGGTTGCGCGCAAGAGCACGCACCCGGCGCTGATCCAGCTCTTTGTGCAGGCAGCCAACACCATCCACGGCCCGGCCGGCTGGTTCCAACGCAAAGGCGACTTCCCGAATGCAAAGAACACCGAACGGCCGCTTGCCGCTGAGGCGCAGCGTTATTACCAAAACGGCGAGCCGATCCTGCAGCGCTTTCTGCCCTTCTGGCTGGCCAACCTGATCGACCGCATGTGGGTCGTGCTGGTGTCGATCGTCGCGATCCTGATCCCGCTGTCGCGCGTGGTGCCGCCGCTCTACCAGTTCCGCATCCGCTCGCGCATTTTCCGCTGGTACGGCCAGTTGCGGGCCGTCGAAGAAGCGCAAGGCCAACGCCCGGCCGATGAGTTGCTGAAGGAGCTCGTCGAGATCGAGAAAGGCGTCGAGCGGGTCGCCGTGCCACTGAGCTATGCCGATGAGTTGTATTCGCTGCGCAGCCACATCAACATGGTCCGCCGCAAGCTGGTGGTGTCGCCCGACGATCGCACCGGCTGAAAGACCCACTCGACTGCGCTGGCCAGCGCAGGCCGGCGAGCGCGCACAGGCATGGCGGCGAAACGGCCGCCTCTTTAGAATTGGTGCTTCTCAGCCCCAGCCTGCGCTTACCCATGATCCGGGGTGAAGCACAGACGCCACCACGGACCACACCATGGACACCCGTACTTCCCCCTTTCGCCTGCGCATCGAGCGCGTGCGCGACGCCCTTCGGCACCATCAACTCCACGCAGTGCTGGTGCCCTCCAGCGACCCGCATCTTTCCGAATACCTGCCCGAGCATTGGCAAGGCCGGCAATGGCTTTCGGGCTTCACCGGCTCGATGGGCACACTGGCCGTCACGATCGACCGCGCGGCGGTATTTGCCGACAGCCGCTACTGGGTTCAGGCCGAGGCCGAACTTGCGGGCTCCGGTATCGAACTGGTGAAGATTCCGACCGGCACCTCGACGCAGCATGTCGACTGGCTGGCCGAGCAGGTGCCTGCAGGCCAGACGGTGGCTGTTGATGGCAAGGTGCTGGGCCTGGCTGCCGCCAAGCATCTGCAAGCCCGGCTGGATCAGGCGAACGTTCGCCTGCGCATGAACATCGATGTGCTGGCCGATGCCTGGCCCGATCGTCCCGCCCTGCCGGCTGAGCCGGTCTATGAGCACCTCGCACCCCACGCCGCGCTCAGCCGCGCGCAAAAGTTGGAGCAAGTGCGCCAGGCCATCGCGCAGCAAGGCGCTTCGCACCACTTCATCTCGACCGTCGATGACATCGCGTGGCTGCTCAACCTGCGCGGCTCCGACGTCACCTACAACCCGGTGTTCCTTGCTCACGCGCTGATCAGCCCGCAAGGCGTGACGCTGTTCGTGGGCGAAGGCAAGGTGCCCGCCGCTGTGCAAGCCAGCCTGGCGGCCGATGGCGTGCAGCTGGCGTCTTATGCGCAGGCGCCAGCCGCCTTGCAAGCGTTGTCGGCCAACGATGTATTGCTGATCGACCCACGCCGCATCACCCTCGGCCTGCGCGAGAACGTGGCCGCCAGCACGCGCGTGATCGAAGCCATCAACCCCAGCACGCTCTTCAAGAGCCGCAAGGGCGCGATCGAGGCGCAGCATGTGCGTGACGCCATGGCGCAAGACGGCGCGGCCATGTGCGAGTTCTATGCATGGTTCGAGCAGGCCTTGGGCCACGAGCGCATCACCGAACTGACCATCGATGAAAAGCTGTCGGCCGCACGCGCGAAGCGGCCAGGTTTCGTGGGCCTGAGCTTCAGCACGATCGCCGGCTTCAACGCCAATGGCGCGATGCCGCATTACCGCGCAACACCCGAGTCGCACGCGGTGATCGAAGTACCCGCAGGCGAAGGCGGCCTGTTGCTGATCGACTCGGGCGGCCAGTACCTGGGCGGCACGACCGACATCACCCGCGTCTGGCCAATCGGCACCGTAACGGCCGCGCAAAAGCGCGACTACACGCTGGTGCTCAAAGGCACGCTGGCACTCAGCCGCACCCGCTTTCCACGCGGCACGCTGTCACCGATGGTCGATGCGATCGCACGCGCGCCGCTGTGGGAACAAGGCCTCGACTACGGTCACGGCACCGGCCATGGTGTGGGCTATTTCCTGAACGTCCACGAAGGCCCGCAAAGCATTTCGAAGACCAGCGCCGAGCCGCACATGGCGATGGAGCCCGGCATGATCACCAGCATCGAGCCGGGCCTGTACCGGGCCGGCCAGTGGGGCATCCGCATCGAAAACCTGGTGCTCAACATACCGGCCGCTACCACCGAGCAAGGAGGGTTCGGTGAATTCCTGGAATTCGAAACCTTGACGCTGTGCCCGATCGACACCCGCTGCATCGAGCCCAGTTTGTTGCGCACGGACGAAATCGACTGGCTCAACCGTTATCACGTCACGGTGCTTGAACGCCTGAGCCCGCTGGTGAGCGGCGATGCCTTGAACTGGTTGGCGGAGCGGACCAAACCAATCTGATACCGATCGCAGACAACTGCAAAACGCCCCGCTCAGCGGTCTGGTTTTTGGCATCGCAGCGGGGCCAATGCGGGCTTGAAAACACCGTCTGATCCGTCCGTCTGTCGGTTCCTGCCGCGATTTCTTGATTCGGTCAGATCCGCACTAGGAAAGCGCTTGAACAGTGCCTAAAGTTGACTCCCGCGCCTCACCACGCAACAGTTGGAGTCCACCATGATCGACCGGATCCTCGCCCCGTTCTTGGCCTTTGCAGCGCTTCTTGCCGCGCCCATCGCCATCCTCTTGAGCATGCTGCAGGACGCACCCGCAACCAGTGTCGCTAAAGCCGGCATCTTGACGGTGCCAGTGATTCAGTTGGAGCGAGTGATCGTGACGGGCAAACGCGCCGCACTGTCAGTGACAGGTACCGCCAAAGTGGCCCAGGCCTCACCGCTGTCTGCAGCGGGCGGCATCTCGGCCACTGTTTCTCGGCAACCCGCCTGACAAGCTGCCGCTGACGATAAGCCCATCGCGCAAAAGAAAAGCCAGACGCCCTTTGAGGCGGCTGGCTTGACTTCAATAACTTGCGCTCCGATATCGAGTTAGTCAATGACGCCGCTCAGCGAGCCACGTGCAAGACCCGCAGATCATGCCGCCTGTATCGGGCGCACATTCACGCACACATTCAACCGTATTGCGCGATCCCGGCGATGGCCCATTCGCGGCCGAAGCCGGTCATGGCGCC
>CAXTCD010000230.1:0-7034 GCA_964242145.1 uncultured Rhizobacter sp. | reverse complement strand
CCGGTGGGCGATGCGCCGCTCAACCTCAGTGTGCCCAGTGGGCGAGGCCGCGATCTGGGCGGTGGCCGCCGCTCCGCAGGGGCGTTATCGCTGATCGCGCCGCCGCCAGAGCGCAATTCGGCCCTGGCCGAAGGCATCAAGAACGCGGGCCGCGACGATTGCAGCAAGGCCTACGCCGACGCCGGGCTGCTGGCGGTCGTGCCGCTGGCGGTAGATGCCGTCAAAGGCAAAGGCTGCAAATGGTGAGCCGGTGAATGCCGGCGTGAGCGCTCGGGGTTGATCCGGCCGCGTTCTTCAGGCCGCCGGTTGCGCCAGCAGCTCCACGACCTGCTGTAGGCGAACGCCATCGGAGGACAGCGGCGCATAGGTCGACGACCAGGCGCCACGCGGTGTGCGCCTGGCTGCGGCGACGAGGTATTCGGCACACGGGCCAGCGGCCATCGGGCGCGCGAAAAGATAACCCTGCGCCGCATCGCACTGGAACTGAAGCAACCCGGCCAGCGTCGATTCGGTTTCCACGCCTTCGGCGATCGTCTTCAGGCCCAGGCCGCGCGCCATCTGCACGATCGCGCGCACGATGGCGGCATTTTCTGTGTCAGTGGTCAGGTCGCGGATGAAGGACTGGTCGATCTTCAGCTTGTCGAACGCAAAGCGTTTGAGATAGGACAGGCTGGAATAGCCGGTGCCGAAATCGTCGATCGACAGCTTGACCCCCAGTCGCTTCAGTTGGGTGACGGTGGTCAGCACGCTGTCGACCTTGTCGATCAGGATCGATTCGGTCAGCTCCAATTCGAGGTTGGATGGCGCGAGCCCCGAGGTTTGCAGCGCGTTGCACACCATCAGCTCGACGTTGCCGCGCGCGAACTGCACGGCCGACAGGTTCACCGCGATCGACAGCTCCGGCAGGCCGGCCTCGCGCCATGCCACGGCCTGGCGGCAGGCCTCGTTGAGCACCCAGTCGCCGATCGGCACGATCAGCCCGCTTTCTTCAGCGACCGGTATGAAGCGGCCGGAGTGCACCATGCCCTGCTTCGGATGGTCCAGCGGATCAGCGCTTCGACGCCCACCACCAGGCCGCTGCTCAGCTCGATCTGCGGCTGGTAGTGCAGCACGAACTCGCTGCGTTCCAGCGCCGGCCGCAGCTCGTTGCGCATGTGCACTTGCTCGGCGGCCTCGGTGTTCATCTGCTCACTGAAGAGGCGGTAGGTATTGCGGCCCGCGCCTTGGGCCTGATACATCGCGATGTCGGCGTTCTTCAGCAAGGTGCCGAAGTCGCGGCCATCGTCTGGGTACAGCGAGATGCCGAGCGAGAACGGAGTGGCGATCTCCAGGCCATCGGCCAGGCAGGGCCGCTCGAAGCGCTGCATCAGCTTCTCCACCATCGAGCCAGCGGCCTCTCCACCAGTGAGGCCAGTGAGGCCGGTGAAGACGACCAGGAATTCATCGCCGCCCTGGCGGCTGACGGCATCGGTCTCGCGCGTGCATTCGCGCAGACGCTGTGCCACGGCTTTCAGCATCGTGTCGCCGGTCGAATGGCCGAGCGAATCGTTGATCGCCTTGAAGTTGTCGAGGTCGAGAAACAGCAGCGCGACCTTGCCGCCGGTGCGGTCGGCCTGCGCCGCCGCCTGCTCGAAGCGCGATTGAACGACCAGCCGGTTCGGCAGGCCGGTCCACGCATCGTGGTGGGCGAGGAAGGCGATCTGGGCCTCGTTGGCGCGGCGCTCGCTCATGTCGCGGATCGGCGGCGATCACGATGCTGCCCTGCTCGGTGTCGATCGGGCTCAGGCTGATACCGACCGGAAACTCTGGCGTTTGATGAAGCGATCGAGCGCGTCGGAATCTGCATTGAGCACTGCCCGCGTGCGCACGACCGCATCGGCCACCGACAGCAGCACCGGGTCGATCTTCTCGAAGGTCGAGGAGATCTCGCGCTCGAGCCCCGACGCGATGTTCCTGGAGGCGGTGGCCGCACGTTCCTCATGCCGGCTGCGGCTTTGGATCAGGCTGAGCGCGACGATCACGCCGACGATCAGGTTCAGAACGAAGACGCTGAAGATCAGGCGCGCAATGAAGCGGCCGGCCGGGTTGGGACCTTTGCCGAAACGAGGCGAAAGCCGCATGAACGCCTCACGGAGACAGGTTGCACGATCGACCCGAACCCTCGGGCGTTGACGGAATCGGGTGCGCTTTTCCACCTCGTGCGCGCCTCGCCTTCCCGCTGTAGCACCGGCCGCGGCAACGAGGGCCATCGCAAGCGTGACCGTCGCCGGTGTTTCCGGTTGACAGGCCCGCTTTTTGAACGCAGCGACTCACGCCCGTGCCGTGTGCTCAATCTTCAGCGTCGGGTGCCTGGGCCTCAACCGTGCAAACCGGCGAACACGTTTTGCACGTCGTCGTTCGCGTCCAGCGCAGCCAGGAAGCTTTCCACTTCTTCCAGTTGCTCGGCGCCCAGGCTGGCCGGGTCGATCGGGTTCTTGGCCTTGTAGCCCAGCTTGGCTGACAGCACCGTGAAGCCCTGCGCAGGCAAGGCACGGCTAACGAGGTCGAGGTCGGCCGCAGCCGTCAGAAACATCGTCACGCCGTCTTCATCGGCCGGCTCGAAATCTTGTGCGCCGGCTTCGATGGCCGCCACTTCGGGGTCGGCGCCGGGCGCGGCCGGCTCGGCTTCGATCATGCCGAGGTGGTCGAAATCCCAGGACACCGAGCCGGAGGTGCCGAGTTGCCCCTTGCGGAACAGCACGCGCATCTCGGAGGCGGCGCGGTTCACGTTGTCGGTCAGGCACTCCACCATCACCGGCACCCGGTGCGGCGCAAAGCCTTCGTACAGCGCGTTCTCGAAGTGCACGGTTTCACCGGTCAGGCCGGCGCCCTTCTTGATCGCGCGGTCCAGCGTGTCTTTCGGCATCGAGACCTTGCGGGCCTGCTCGACGACGAGGCGCAGCCGCGAGTTGGCGGCCGGGTCGGCGCCGTGGCGGGCCGCAATCATGATGTCTTTCGACAGCTTCCCGAATAAGCGGCCCTTCGCATTGGCGGCCAGATCCTTGTGCTTTGCTTTCCATTGCGCGCCCATGTCTGAGATTCCTTTGAGTTGCTGGACATTCCCTGCCGCTGGCGGGGTGGGGGCCGATTGAAGCATGCGCACAGGCCCCAGGCGTGCGCAGCGGTCTGCGATTCTAGGTTCGCTGACCGGCGCTTTGGGCAAGCGAACGGGGCGAATGCCGAGGTCCCGTCAAGCCGGCGATCGAGCCGCAATCGTTCCAGCTCGACCCATTCAGCTACCGCCTGCTCCATGCCACCCGCCACCCAACATGCGCGGCCTGCATGTCCACGCGCCTTCCCTTGTCTTGACACCCGGGGGGCCATCGCGCCTACTGCGCGGTGCATTCCCCTTCCCGACTTCCCATGGACCCGATCGCCCAGACCGCCTATTACTGTTGCGGTGCCCGCGCGGCCGACGCCCGCAGCATCACCCCGGTGTGTGGAGACCACCTCGCCGAGCGTTTCATGGATGCCGATGCGCAGGCCATCTACGCGCGCTTTGCCGGCTTCAAAGGGCCCAACGCGTCGAACGCCGCCCGCCATCATCTGATCGATGGCCTGCTGCGCAAGCGCCTTCGCTTGGCACCCGACCTGACCGTGCTGCTGCTCGGCGCCGGCTTCGACACGCGGGCCTTCCGCCTGTCGGGCGGGCACTGGATCGAGTTCGACCAGCCGTCGATCATCGAGCGCAAAGAGGCACAGCTGCCACAGGCGCAGGCGCCGAACCCGCTGCAGCGTGTCGCGATCGACTTCGCGCACGACACTGTCGCTGCGCGGCTCGCGCCCTGGGCCGGCACGCCCTCGGTCACGGTAGTGATGGAAGGCGTCAGCATGTACCTGACGCCTGCGCAATGGCGCGAGACGACCCAGGCGCTGCACCGGGTGCTGCCGGGGCACAGCCTGGTCTGCGACCTGATGGATGCGACCTTTGCGCGGCGATTCAGCCAGCCCTTGTTCAAGGTGATCCGCGAACTCGGCGGCGAGCCCACGCCTGCGCCAGACGACCCTGGTGCTTTTGTCAGCGCGCTGGGCTATCGATTGCACAGCGCTGAATCGATCGTCGGCCACGCGGTGGCGCAAGGTGGGGTGCGCCTGCCCCGCTGGCTGCTGAACACGCTGCTGCGCCCGTTGCGCGATGGTTACCGCCTTTTCGAATTCGATTCAGCGGCCGCGTGAGGCGGCCCCGCTGCCGAAGGCACGTGGGCCGATGGGGCCGGGCCGCTGACCCGCTTCAGCGCACCTTGCCGGCCTTCCACGCATTGAGCAGCGTGTCATAGGCGATGGTCTCGCCCTTCGGCTTCTCGTTGGCCAGCTTCTTCCATGGCGCGCCCTTGTCGCTGAGGTACTTGGCCGGGTCGCCCTTCGGGTTCAGTTTCGGCGCGCAGCGGGCCATGCCGGCGCGCTCCAGCCGCGCCATCACCTGGTCCATCTCCTCGGCCAGGTTGTCCATCGCCTGCTGCGGCGTCTTCTCGCCCGTCACGGCCACCGCCACGTTCTTCCACCACAGCTGTGCGAGCTTCGGGTAGTCGGGCACGTTGGTGCCGGTGGGCGTCCAGGCCACACGCGCCGGGCTGCGGTAGAACTCGATCAGGCCGCCATACTTGTTGGCGTTCTTGGTGAAGTAATCGCTGCGGATGTCGCTGTCGCGAACAAAGGTCAGCCCGGTGATCGACTTCTTCAGCGAGGTCGTCTTCGCGGTCACGAACTGCGCATACAGCCAGGCCGCGGCCACCTTGTTGGCGTCATGTCCTTCGAAGAAGGTCCAGGAGCCCACGTCCTGGTAGCCGTTCTGCATGCCCTGCTTCCAGTACGGGCCGTTCGGGCCGGGGGCCATGCGCCATTTCGGCGAGCCATCGGCATTGACCACCGGCAGGCCGGGCTTGGTCATGTCGGCGGTGAACGCGGTGTACCAGAAGATCTGCTGCGCGATCTGGCCTTGCGCCGGCACCGGGCCCGATTCGCCGAAGGTCATGCCGGTGGCTTCTTTTGGCGCGTACTTCTTCATCCACTCGACGTACTTGGTCAGCGCATAAACGGCCGCCGGCGAGTTGGTGGCGCCGCCGCGCGAGACCGAAGCGCCTTGCGGCGTGCAGCCGTCTTCCGACGCACGGATGCCCCATTCGTCGACCGGCTTGCCGTTCGGGATGCCGATGTCGGCCGCGCCGGCCATCGACAGCCACGCGTCGGTGAAGCGCCAGCCGAGCGACGGGTCTTTTTTGCCGTAGTCCATGTGGCCGTAGATCGGCTTGCCGTCGATGGTTTTGACATCCACGCTGAAGAACTCCGCGATGTCTTCATAGGCCGACCAGTTCAGCGGCACGCCCAGGTCGTAGCCGTACTTGGCCTTGAACTTCGCCTTCAGGTCGTCGCGTGCGAACAGGTCGGCGCGGAACCAATACAGGTTGGCGAACTGCTGATCGGGCAGCTGGTACAGCTTCTTGTCGGGCGCGGTCGTGAAGCTGGTGCCGATGAAATCTTTCAGGTCGAGACCGGGGTTGGTGAACTCCTTGCCGGCGCCGCTCATGTAGTCGGTCAGGTTCAAGATCTTGCCGTAGCGGTAGTGCGTGCCGATCAGGTCGGAGTCGCTGATCCAGCCGTCGTAGATCGATTTGCCCGACTGCATCGACGTCTGCAGCTTCTCGACCACGTCGCCTTCCTGGATCAGGTCATGGCGCACCTTGATGCCGGTGATCTCCTCGAAGGCCTTCGCCAGCGTCTTCGATTCGTACTCGTGGGTCGTCAGTGTTTCCGACACCACCGAGATCTCCTTGACGCCTTTGGCTTGTAGCTTCTTGGCGGCCTCGATGAACCATTTCAGTTCGGCGGCCTGTTGATCTTTCGTCAGCGTGGACGGCTGGAATTCGCTGTCGATCCACTTCTTGGCTTCGGCTTCGCCGGCTTGGGCGCCGGCGGCGAAAGCCAGCGTGGCGACCGTCAGTGCGGCCGCTTGCGCCAGCGGGCGCAGGTGAAATCTCTTCATGGTGCTTGTCTCCTCTGGGCTTCCCACGGGTTGAAGGCAATCGGCGGGGGAAGGTGAGGCCGGTTGCTTGTTTTGTTGTTGGTGTTGGTGTTGGGTGATCAGCCTTTGCGCATGACCAGCGCCAGCACGGCCATCGAGGCGATGAAGCTGATCCAGATCGAGGGCTCTTCGCTCAGGCTGAACCAAGTGATCATCTTTTCGCTGAGGGCGACGAAGGCGAGATTCAGGTAAGCGGCGGACAGCAGGCCGATGAACAGGCGGTCACCGCGGGTGGTTTCGATCGGGAGCCAGCCGCGGCGGGACGTGGTGGGGGATTTGATTTCCCATACCGTCATCGCGATCAGCATCAGGGCGATGGCGGTGAAGAAAATGGTGACGGGCGGGGTCCAGGCCATCCAGGTGAACATAAAGGGTCCTTGCCTTGTTTATCTCACTGGCAGTGAGGCTGCATGTCGGGATATGCCCCCGACAGGGCACTTACTTTCTTTTGCTTCGCCAAAAGAAAGTAAGCAAAGAAAAGGCGACCCGGAGGGGGAGGTCCGGCGAAGCCGGACTGCGTTGCGGTGCTCGGAGTGGGCAGGGTCGCGCAGAACTCGCTACGCGGCCGTTGGCCGCTGCGCTCGGACAGCTGCGCGAAGTCAGATGACGAAGGCGCTACGCGCCCCCTGCCCACCCCTGCGCTCCTCACCTCCCCCAACGGGGCCCGGGTGCCCTCGCTTCGCATCGGGCTCGTTGCGCTGATGGTCGCGGGCACGCTTTGCGTGGCAGCAACGTTATTGATCTGGCTTCTTTGAGCTTGACTTACTGTCTTCAGGGAGAACAGAGCTGATTTGTTTAGATGCGTTGATGTCGGCTCACCCGTGCACGGCGAGACGTTGAGTGTCCCAAGCTGAAATAAAGCGCATCGTGTGCGATAGGGCTGAGGCTTATCGCAGGAATGTTTGCGCAGCAAACGACCGAATTGCTCTTTGGGCCCCGTTGGGGGAGGTGAGGAGCGCAGGGGTGGGCAGGGGGC
>CAXTCD010000229.1:0-7067 GCA_964242145.1 uncultured Rhizobacter sp. | reverse complement strand
TGGCGGGCGGTGCGGAAGGCGCGATGGGGGGCGTCGCTGGCGGCTTTGCAGCGACGGTCACTGGCGGCGGTGCGGGCTTCACCGGTGGCGGGGCCGGTGGTGCGGCCGCGGGTGGCGTTGAAACCGGCGGCGCAGAAGGCACCGGTGGGGCTGCCACTGGGGGCTGCGGTGTTTTGGGCGCCGGTGCCGCAGGTGCTTGTGCGACGGTCGTGGCCACCGCTGCCCGCGGCGAGAAGAGGTCGCGGATCATTGCGAGCTTCGGCGTGACCTTCGCATTGTTCCCGTCGATCTGCAAAGCCTTCGAGTAGGCCTGGCTGGCGAGCTTGGCATAAACGTCGCCCAAGTTTTCATAGGCTGTCGCGTAGCTCGGATTGGTGCGGATCGCCGACTCCAGCGACTTGCGCGCCTGATCGTATTGGCCTTGCTTCCCGTAGAGCACTGCGAGGTTGTTGTACGGCTCGGGCAACTCGGGAAAGTCTTCCGTCAGCTTGGTGAAGACCGCGATGGCCTCGGTCGGTCGGCTTTGCTCTGACAGCACCAAGCCCTTGAGAAAACGCATACGGGCATCGCGTGGATGTGCAGCCAGGTACTGGTCGGCCTTTAGCGTGGCTTCGCTCAATTGCCCTGCGCTGACGAGGCGATCGACCTCGGTGTAGTCGTCGGCCAGAGCCGATGTTGCGATGACCAGCAGACCCGCCGCAGCGAGGCCCTTGAGCAGATGGCTGTTGCGAGACATCAACTTCCTGAGTGAGGTGGTTGGGTGCGCCGGCGCTTAAGACATGCAGGGCGGGCGCAACGCAAGGCAGGAGACCGCCCCGCTATACTCTCAAAATTGTATCGCAGCCCCACTGCTTCGAGCCCTCCGAATCCCGTTGCACGCTCATGTGCATCCCTGAAGCAGTCTGGTGAATCACCAGTCACGCGCAGTTCAGAGAGCTTCGAGCACCTCACTTCAGAACACTGCCGATGACCTTGCGCATCTTCAACACCTTGACGAGACAGATCGAGGTGTTCACCCCCATCGAGCCCAACCACGTGCGCATGTATGTGTGCGGCATGACGATTTATGACCTCTGCCATGTCGGGCATGCGCGCTTCATGATGGCGTTCGATGTGGCGTCGCGTTGGTTGCGCACCGCCGGGTACGAGGTGACCTATGTGCGCAACATCACCGACATCGACGACAAGATCATCAAGCGCGCGCTCGAGCGCAACATTCCGATTCGC
The DNA here is from genome assembly GCA_964242145.1 of uncultured Rhizobacter sp. Taxonomy (GTDB): domain Bacteria; phylum Pseudomonadota; class Gammaproteobacteria; order Burkholderiales; family Burkholderiaceae_C; genus Rhizobacter. Next base: position 5,840 of record CAXTCD010000229.1, on the reverse strand, counting down.
CAACTCACCGACGAGATGACGCAGGCGATGCACGAAGACGTTGCCGCGCTGGGCATCGCCCCGCCAACGCATGAGCCACGCGCGACCGAGCATGTGCAGCAGATGCTGACGATGATCGGCCAGCTCGAGCACAAGGGTCTGGCATATCGCGCGCCCAATGGCGACGTGAACTATGCGGTGCGCAAGTTCCCAGGCTACGGCAAGCTCTCGGGCAAATCGCTTGACCAATTGCGTGCCGGCGAACGGGTGGCCGTGCTCGATGGCAAAGAAGATCCGTTGGACTTCGTCCTATGGAAGTCGGCCAAGGCCAGCGAACCCGAAGATGCAAAGTGGGACAGCCCCTTTGGATCGGGCCGCCCAGGCTGGCACATCGAGTGCTCTGCGATGAGTTGCGCGCTGCTCGGCGAGCACTTCGATATCCACGGTGGCGGCATGGACCTGCAGTTCCCGCACCACGAGAACGAGATCGCGCAGAGCGAAGGCGCGACCGGCAAGCCCTTTGTCAATGTCTGGATGCACAACGGATTTCTCAACGTCGACAACGAAAAGATGTCGAAATCGCTGGGCAACTTCTTCACAATCCGCGATGTGCTGAAACGCTATGACGGCGAGACGATCCGCTTCTTCATGCTGCGAACGCACTATCGCAGCCCGTTTAATTTCAGTGATGCTAACCTTGACGATGCGCGCAATTCGCTGCGCCGGCTCTATACCGCGCTGGCCGAGTGGGATGTGGCCGAGCAAGCGGTAGATTGGTCGCAGCCGCAAGCAGCGCGCTTCCGCGACGCGATGAACGAAGACTTCGGTACGCCCGAGGCGGTGGCGGTGTTGTTTGATCTGGCCGGTGAACTCAATCGCAGCCGTTCGACGCAGACGGCCTCATTGCTAAAGAATCTCGCTGCCACGCTGGGCCTGCTGCAGCAAAACGCACGCAGTTATCTGCAAGGTGGAGGCAGCAGCAGCGACGGTGCCGCCATCGAAGCTCAGATCGAAGCTCGTGCACAGGCCAAGAAATCGCGTAACTTCGCATTGGCCGATCGCATTCGCCAGGAACTGCTGGCGCAGGGCATCGTTTTGCAGGATTCACCGCAAGGCACCACCTGGGTGAAAGCTTGAGTGGAATGCAAAGAGTGACTCCGGATTATTGGGACGAAGCCTGCAAGCACCTCGTCAAGCGCGATCGGGTGATGCGCAAATTGATTCCACTGTGCGGCGAAGGGCAGCTGAAGCGTCAAAGCGATGCCTTCACAACGCTAGCGAGATCGATCGTCGGTCAGCAGATTTCTGTTCAAGCCGCACAGCAGACCTGGAAACGCTTTACCGCACTGGTTGGCGGTGGTACGCGTGGCGTGGTACCGGCGAACGTGCTGGCGGTCGACTCCTCTGCGTTGAAAGAAGCGGGCCTGTCGGTGCGCAAGGTTGATTACCTGGTCGACCTCGCGCAGCACTTCGAGTCAGGCGCGGTCCATGTCGGGCAATGGCGGCAGATGGACGACGAAGCCATCATCGATGAGCTGGTTGCGATTCGCGGCATCGGCCGTTGGACGGCAGAAATGTTCCTGATGTTTCATCTGATGCGGCCTAACGTGCTGCCTTTGGATGACAACGGTTTGATCAAAGGCATCAGCGTCAATTACTTCAGCGGGGAGCCGGTTTCACGGGCTGAAGCGCGCGAAGTCGGCGATGCCTGGGCGCCTTTTCGGTCAGTGGCCACATGGTACATTTGGCGCAGCCTTGACCCGTTGCCCGTTGCGTAAATGAAGGCCCTTCAAAGCCTTTGACCTCATGATTGAAGCGCCTGATCGCGTTTCACAAACAACCAGGATTCAGCCTGATGAGCAAACGTCATTTCCTCGATTTCGAGCAACCGGTCGCAGACCTCGAAACCAAGATCGAAGAACTGCGATACGTGCAAAGCGAATCGGCCGTCGACATTTCGGAAGAGATCGATCGGCTTGGCAAGAAAAGCCATCAGCTGGTCAAAGATATCTACTCCAGCCTGTCGCCTTGGCAAGTCACGCAGATTGCGCGACACCCCCAGCGGCCTTACACGCTGGACTACATCAACGAGGTCTTCACCGACTTCCAAGAACTTCGTGGCGATCGTGCTTTCGCGGACGATCAATCCATTGTCGGTGGCTTGGCACGCTTCAATGGCCAGGCGTGCATGGTGCTCGGCCACCAGAAAGGCCGCGACACCAAAGAGCGTGCCGCACGCAATTTCGGCATGTCGCGCCCCGAGGGTTATCGCAAGGCGCTGCGCCTGATGAAGCTGGCCGAAAAATTCGGTCTGCCAGTCTTCACCTTGGTCGATACCCCGGGGGCCTACCCAGGCATCGGAGCGGAAGAGCGCGGTCAATCCGAGGCGATCGGCCGCAACATCTTCGAGATGGCTCAACTGGAAGTGCCGATCATCTCGACCATCATCGGTGAAGGGGGTTCGGGCGGCGCGCTGGCGATCAGCGTGGGCGACCAGGTGCTGATGCTCCAGTACTCCGTCTACTCGGTGATCTCGCCGGAAGGCTGCGCTTCGATTCTGTGGAAGACATCCGAGCGTGCCTCCGATGCAGCCGATGCGCTCGGCATCACGGCGCATCGCCTGAAGGCCTTGGGCTTGGTTGACAAGATCGTCAGCGAGCCTGTTGGTGGCGCGCACCGTGACCCGAAACAGATGGCGGCTTATCTCAAACGTGCATTGAGCGATGCACTTCGGCAAGTCAGCGACTTGAAGCCGAAGGAGCTGCTGCAGCGCCGCTACGAGCGCCTGCAGTCTTACGGGCGTTTCAGCGACACCAAAGAACACTGAGCTGCCGCAGCGAAATCGCGGCGTGAGCCACGATGTCGTCGCGGTCGCATACAGCGCCGGCCGCGATTCGACGGCACTGCTTCATGCCACGGCCTGTCAGGCCGCAGCGCAGGGCCTGCAGGTCATCGGCCTGCATGTCCACCATGGGCTGAGCGCGCAGGCTGACCATTGGTTGGCTCACGCCCAAGCGCAATGTCAGGCCTGGGCCGAGCGCGGCTTGCCGGTGAGACTGGTCTTTCATCGAATTCAAACCCGGCCCGCAGCAGGTGAAAGCATCGAAGCCTGGGCGCGGCGCGAGCGTTATCGCGCGCTGCGCGTGATGGCGCTGGAAGCTGGCGCCCAGATCGTGCTGCTGGCGCATCACCGCCGCGATCAAGCCGAGACGCTGCTGCTGCAGGGATTGCGCGGCGCGGGTGTTGCGGGGTTGGCAGGGATGGCTCGGTCGATCGAGCGTGATGGCATCACCTGGCTGCGCCCCTGGCTGACGCAGCCTCGAGAGTTCATCGAGGCCTATGTTGATCGGCATGAGCTTACCTTTGTCGACGACGACAGCAATGCCGATGCGCGGTTCGCGCGCAACCGGCTTCGCTTGCAGGTGTGGCCTGCGCTAACGACCGCCTTTGCGCAGGCCGAGCACGCATTGGCGGATGCGGCCACCTGGGCGGGTGAGGCGGCCGACTGCCTGCAGGAGTTGGCACAGATCGATCTCGAACGATTGGCCGGCCCGGCAGGCTTGCAACTGAAAGCCTGGGCGGCATTGAGCCTACCCAGGCGGATGAACGCATTGCGGGCGTGGTTGAGAGCGCAGATTGGTGAATCGCCGTCGTCGAGCTTGTTGTTCCGGCTGCGCAAGGAGTTGATTCAACCGGGCTCTGCGCAGTGGCCGTGTACCGTAGGCGTATTGTTGCGCTATCGAGGCCAGCTTCGTTTTCAAAGAGTTGAGCACCGCGAGCTTGATGAGCCTGTCTTGCCGCGCGAGACCCATTTGCGCATCCAACGTGCAGGGCAATTTCTCTTGCCTGGATGGTGCGGCAGCGTGGTTGCCAAGCGGGTCAAGGCGCAGGGGATTCCCATCGCGTGGCTGGCTCACCTGGAGTTGCGGCCGCGCGAAGGGGGAGAGCAGTTTCAAGGCGAGATCGGCCGGCCGGCGCGAAGCCTGAAGAAGCAGTTTCAGGCTGCTGCGGTACCCGCTTGGGAGCGCGAAGGGCCGTTGATTTACAGCGGCGGGCAACTGCTGTTCGTGCCCGGCTTGGGGGTGGATGCGAGGGTCTGGGCCTTGCCCGGACAGCCTCAACTCAGCCTGAGTTGGCACACCGGCTAAAATGCAAGGTTGCGACCGCGGCGCAAACCCCTTCATCCTTCCGCGACATCAGTTCTTCATGGCACTCATCGTTCACAAATACGGCGGCACCTCCATGGGCTCCACGGAGCGCATTCGCAACGTCGCCAAGCGCGTGGCCAAGTGGGCTCGCGCAGGTCATCAAATGGTCGTCGTGCCCTCGGCGATGAGCGGCGAGACCAACCGGCTCCTGGGCTTGGCCAAAGAGTTATCGCCCGAAGTCTCCAGCAACTCGATCCTGCGTGAGCTGGACATGATCGCCTCCACCGGCGAACAGGTCTCGGTCGGCCTGTTGTCGATTGCCTTGCAGGCCGAAGGCGTGGAAGCCGTCAGCTATGCCGGCTGGCAGGTACCGATCGCGACCGACACCTCGTACACCAAGGCTCGCATTCAAAGCATCGATGACGCCCGCGTGCGCGCCGATCTGTCCGCAGGCAGGGTCGTCATCATCGCCGGCTTCCAGGGCGTTGATCCGCAAGGCAACATCACCACGCTCGGCCGTGGTGGCTCCGACACTTCGGCTGTGGCCGTGGCTGCCGCGATGAAGGCCGACGAATGCCTGATCTACACCGACGTCGACGGCGTCTACACGACCGACCCGCGCATCGTTCCTGAAGCGCGCCGCTTGTCGACGGTCAGCTTCGAAGAGATGCTCGAAATGGCCAGCCTCGGCTCCAAGGTGCTGCAGATCCGGTCGGTCGAATTCGCGGGCAAGTACCGCGTGCCACTGCGTGTTCTTTCCAGCTTCACGCCCTGGGACATCAACATCGACGAGGAAGCCCGCTCTGGCACTCTGATCACTTTTGAGGAAGACGAAAAAATGGAACAAGCCGTTGTCGCAGGGATCGCCTTCAATCGCGATGAAGCCAAGATCACCGTGATGGGTGTGCCCGATAAGCCCGGCATCGCATTCCAGATCCTCGGCCCGGTGGCCGATGCCAACATCGATGTCGACGTGATCATTCAGAACATGTCGCACGAAGGCAAGACCGACTTCTCGTTCACGGTGCACCGCAACGATTACGCGCGCACGATGGACCTGCTGAAGAACAAGGTGCTGCCGCAGACCGGCGCAGCCGAATTGATCGGTGATGCCAAGATCTGCAAGGTCAGCATCGTGGGCATCGGCATGCGCTCGCATGTGGGCGTGGCCAGCAAGATGTTTCGTTGCCTGAGCGAAGAAAGCATCAACATCCAAATGATCACGACCAGCGAAATCAAGACCAGTGTCGTGATCGACGAGAAGTACATGGAGTTGGCTGTACGCGCATTGCATAAAGCCTTTGATTTGGATCAGGCTCTGGCTTCATAAGCCCGTTTTCTCGGGTTAGAATCTTTGCTTGTGCTGGAGTCGTGACCGAGTGGCCGAAGGTGCTCCCCTGCTAAGGGAGTATGTGCGCTAAAACGTGCATCGAGGGTTCGAATCCCTCCGACTCCTCCAACCAGCTAAGTAAATACGGGCCTCACGGCCCGTTTTTTATTTCTGCATCCCATCCTTTCTCTGCATCCCATCTTCCTGCATCAACAAGACGATCTGCGGTCAGCATCTGCATCGCAGTAGCGCGTTATCGATGCCCGAATGGGTATTTTCAATGTGATGTGGGCTGGGTTTTCCTACCTCTTTAAATGAGCTGATAAAACGGCTCTTCGCGCAATTTAGTGTGATCGAACGTTGACAGGCGCCAGATCGAGCTT
>CAXTCD010000228.1:2739-7092 GCA_964242145.1 uncultured Rhizobacter sp. | reverse complement strand
GGTTTGCTGCTGCGGTGACCGACAAATGCCGATGCAGCAGGTAACGAGGTTGGTCACAAACTCGGTTACTGTCGGGGCCGTCTCAACTGATTGCCTTTCCCATGCCTGCGTCTTCCCGCTGCTTCATGGCCGCCTCAGCGCTGTCGCTGGCCTTGCCGATCCGCGCCCAAACCACACCCGAGGTCGTGCTTGATCCGGTCGTGGTCACCTCACAGCGGCAGTTGCAAAACTCTTTCGACGCACCGGCCGCGATCTCGGTGGTGACACGCAGCACGATCGACAACGGCGGCGCGCAGGTCAACCTGTCGGAAGCACTGAACCGCGTACCTGGCATCACGGTGCTGAACCGCCAAAACTACGCGCAGGATCTGCAGTTGTCGATCCGCGGCTTCGGCTCGCGCTCGACCTTCGGCATCCGTGGCGTGCGCCTGATCGTCGATGGCATTCCCGCCAGCATGCCGGATGGCCAGGGGCAGGCCTCGAACATCTCGCTCGCCTCGGTCGGTCGCATTGAGGTGTTGCGCGGCCCGATGGCCCAGCTCTATGGCAATGCGGCCGGCGGCGTGGTTCAGGTATTCACCGAAGACGACGCGCTGCGGCCCACCGCCACGGTGTCGCTCGCAGCCGGCCCTTATGGCCAGAACAAGCTAGGCGTGAAATACAGCACCACGACACCCGGCTACGGCCTGACCTTGGACGCTTCGCAATACCAGACCGATGGCTACCGCGACCACAGCGAAGCCAAGCGCGGCCAGTTCAACGCCCGCTGGCAAAGCGACCTGACGCCGAGCACGCATGTCAGTGTGATCGTCAATGCACTCGATCAACCCAACACCCAAGACCCGATCGGCCTGACCCGCACGCAGTGGGAAACCACCGATCCGAAGCGCGTTGCCGCCACGGCGATCACGCAGGATGCCGGCAAGACGGTGCGGCAGCAGCAAGTCGGCACGGTGATCGAGCACCGCGTCAGCGATGCAACCGTCGTGACAGCGCGCGTGTACCTCGGGCAGCGCAGCCTCGACAACGCCTTGTCGACACCGCTGAGCGCGCAACTGGCGCCCACCTCCAGCGGCGGCATCGTGCAGTTCGATCGCGGCTATGGCGGGCTGGGCGCGCAACTGGCCCACCGGCTGTTGTTGCCTGACGGCCGTGCGCTGCGCTTTGTGGGCGGCATCGAGTACGACCGCATGAACGAAGACCGCCAGGGCTACATCAACAATGCCGGCCAGCAAGGCGACTTGAAGCGCGACGAAAAAAACCGTGTCGAGAACCGGGATGTCTACCTTCAAGGCAGCCTGGACCTGACGAAGGACTGGGAAGCCACGGCCGGGCTGCGCTCCAGCGAAGTCCGCTTCACGACGCAGGACCACTTCATCACGTCAGCCAATCCCGACGACAGCGGTTTTCTGAACTACAGCGCCACGAGCCCGGTGCTGGGCCTGAGCTGGCATGCGACGCCCGATCTGCATGTGTACGCCAATCTGGGCCGCGGGTTTGAAACTCCGACCTTCACCGAACTCGCCTACCGCCGCGCCGGCACGGGCTTGAACACCGACTTGAAAGCCTCTCGCAGCAAACACGGCGAGATCGGCACCAAATGGAAACTAGCACACGGGCACCGCGTTGATCTCGCGCTGTTCGGCATCAGCACCAGCGATGAAATCGTCGTCGACACCAATCAGGGCGGGCGCAGCACGTTCAAGAACGCCGGCCGCACGCACCGCCGCGGCATCGAATTTGCGCATGTCGGTCAATGGACGCCAGCCTGGCGCAGCACCTTGAGCGTGACCGCACTGCATGCCCGCTTCATCGATGCTTTCCAGGGCTCGGACGGCAAGCCCGTTGCCGCCGGCAACCGATTGCCCGGCACCCCTGAACGCAGCCTGTTTGCCGAACTGGCCTGGACGCCGCAAGCCGCCTGGGGCGGATTCAACAGTGGCATCGAATGGATACGCACCGGCTCGCTGACGGTCGATGACAAGAACTCCGACGCCGCTGCGGCGGCGAACGTCATCAATCTGCGTGCGGGCTTTGCGCAATCGATGGCCGCCTGGCGCTTCACGCAACTGTTGCGAGTGGAGAACGCGACCGACCGGACCTACGCCGGCTCGGTGATCGTCAACGACGCCAACAGCCGCTTCTTCGAGCCCGCGCTGCCGCGCAACTGGCTGCTTTCGGTCACTGCGCGACGGGAGTTTTGAGCGCCACGCGGATGCGCCGAGCCTGTCGGGTCATCTTGATCGATAAGCCTTCAGGCGCTCCAGCTTGGCCGCATACAGCTCACGGTCACTTCGCATGGTGCTGTTCTCCAGCGCAATCGCCAGATGGGCCCGCGCGGAGCCCATCTGGCCCAGATTCAGATCGGCCAGCGCCAGCCAGAAGTGAAACTCATGCTGATAGGCGGCTCGATCTCCTTCTGGAAAAGGTCGCGGGCGGCCTTGAAATCTCGCGCTGCCATGGCGGCTACGCCCAGGTGGAAATAGTGGAACGGCGGATGTGGCTCGATCTGCGCAAGCCGTGCCGCCACTGCGTTCGCCTCGCTCTCTCGCTCCGCCAGGCTCAGGACGCGTACCAAGTTAGCCAAGGCCTGGGTATTGGCCGGCTCAACCATCAACAGGTGCTGGAAAGTCTGTTCGGCTTCGGGCAAGCGGCCGCGCCGGAGATAGACCACGCCCAAGGTGTTGATGGCGCTGAGAAAGCTGGGCTGCGCACGCATTGCGGCCTGAGCCCAGTGATAGGCGGCATCCAGTTGGCCTTGTGCCAAGGATTCCGCCGCCCGGTTGTTTCGGTACATCGCAACAATCGTCGCCTCGGAAATCACCCGCGTGCGCTGGCCTCGAATTTCGTCAGCTGGCAAAAAATCGATGGTGGTGTCATTGGCTGCGCCATGCGACAAGTGGCTGTCTCGCAGCCGCGGGCCGAGCATCAGGTTCACATGGCCGCTGGAGACATACATGCCCGCATTGCGGCTCCAGGTCGCCTCCATCAGCACGCTTTGGTAAGTGACCGATAAGCCCAGGTGCTTGGCAAAAGCAGCCGTCATCAACACGAGCGACAGGCAGTTGCCGGAGCGGGCATCAAATGCTTCGGCGGCGTTGCGCGTCATCGTTGACTCATATTCGAGCTTCAGCTGTTGCTGGCTGTACAGCGCGTCGATGAGGCCGTGCACCAGCCCCTTGCCCTTGAACTGAGACGCCACTTCACCGTCTTCGACATAACGCCTCATCGGCTCGCTGAGTGCGAAGACATCGGCGTCTACCGGCGCAGAGCTTTCGGCAAACAGTTCGTCATGGAACAAGAAATCGGCCGATGCTGGCGGCTCGGTGTGGGCGCATCCGGCCAACAGGCTGTAGCACATCCAGATCGCTCTCAGGGTAAGCCAGGCTTTCATTGGCAACTCCCACGACAAGTCGCTCCATTGATGGCTTTCAACGCAGCGAAGCGCAATACCGTTTCCAGAAGCAAAACTCAATAAACGGGCAATAGCACCGAATATCAAGCGTTCAATGAAATGATTGCGCCACGAGAATGGCACATCCAACGTGAAACGGGGACTGAATTGAAATCAGGTTCAACCGCTGCCTCCCGGGCCCTGCCCCCGGCCGATCAGCTTCCCACCGCAGACTTCCTTCAGCCTGCACGCGCCGCCGCGGAGCGTGAGGGCTTAAACGGTGTTGTTCTCCGCCTCGTCGCTGGCAATCTGACAGAGCTCAATGTGCCATCGATGCTGAGTTACCGACTGGCAGGCCTGTGCCGACGCTGGGCGCCTGAGCTTCGGCTCTTCATCAGCCATGTGGTTGAAAGCAGTGGCCACCTCGACCACTTTCTGTGTCAGGAAGCTGCTGCAGATCACCACAATCATGCGCACGGCATGCTGGCTGCAAGCATCCGCGCAGCCGAGATCGCGATGGACCCGGCGCATGAAGCCTCATCGATGGAGCCGCTACCGCGTCGCATTCCCGAACTGCAGCAAGTCTGCGCAGCAACGGCCTTCCTGTTTGACTTGGGCAAGCTGTACAAGCCACAGCTTGAAGCCGATGGTGTTCGTTCGCTGGAAACCGAGCTTCGGCCCTATGCCGATCTGACGCGTTGCTGGCGCCCCAGTTGGGAGCACATGGCCCGGCGCAATCCAGCGCTGGCAGGTTGGCTGTACCAACTCGCTTGCGATGCTCCTGCCCCTATTCGAGCCGTGGCCTCCAGCCGAAGGCTTGTTCGCTATGCTGTCATCTCGTCGTGGGCTGAATGAAGCCGGCCCGGCCGATGAGGCCGGGCATCATGCAAGGAGAGAAAAAAGGAAGAGCCGCACCCCAAAGGGTGCGGCTTTTTCATGGGTGAACCGGGCTGTGATCG
>CAXTCD010000228.1:0-2729 GCA_964242145.1 uncultured Rhizobacter sp. | reverse complement strand
CGCAACGGCCTGGCATGGGGTTGCAGCATTAGGCAGTGCCGCATCCACACCCTGGCGCCGCGATGGACCGGCGTCAACGTCGGAGTCGTTCGCCACAGTCGTGAACGATCTCGCCGTCTTCGTCGATGTAAACAGAGGGCAACCGGGATGGCGGGACGGCAGGATTTCCAGCAACTCCTCCAAGCGCCGGCCCAGCTTGGTACCCAGCGGGTTTCCGACTCATGAGGTCCATCAATGATCAGTGAGCTAGCGCATAGCGCATGATTCAGGTCAACGACCGAGCGTAGTGAACAGCAGTTGCCCGCTTCACTCGGCCACGAGGCAACCTTGGATTGCCGGAAGGCAAAGGTCCTGAATGGTAGAAGCTGTCGCAATAATTCCATTTGTGACATAGTCACTGGCGCGAGGAGCCCAGCCACGCTCAGCAGCTGGTGAACGTTCAGGCCAAAGATGGCGCCCGTCGGCCCATCAATTCGACCTCAACAAAGGTCGGCCCGCTGGCAAGCGCCCTGCCGGCACCTCGGCCATCATGGAAAAGTACTGCCGAGCATACTTGGCCGTCTACTGCAGCCTTTCAATGGGCTGCAACGAAGCCTGGCCGCTTTTCAGTACGACTTTGGGAAGGGTCTTGTCGACGGCACGGTTCACGACACGCTCAAGGGCCTTAATCTTTCGCTCTGCCGTGAGGGCATCCCACGGGCGTGAGGAGTTTCAGCTGACAGGCAGCATGTGCACTTGCGATTCGGACACGCTAGCCTCCCTGATCAGCACCAGGCTTTGTGCATCGACCAGGCTAACCTTCAGATAGGCAAAAGGGGCCAGCAGCCCGCTGCCTTTTGCAGGGTCGAGCGGTCGATCAGCTTCTTGTGCTGCATATAGAACCCCAGGCCCTTCAGCTTCCCATTGCCTAGGGTTCCATCAGCAAGACGAGCCGAGGCGTCCGCTCGAAATTTGGTGATCAGGACCAATTGCGTGGCATTGACCTTCTGCAGCTGATCTTTCAGCGCCTATCTGGACGTTGCCGCTTCCGGTTTGTCGCTCAGCAATTCGTCTTGCAGTTCGTACATGCCGGGATCATTGGGCAATCAGCAGTTCGTGTTGGGCTTGCGGCAGCGCCTGGACGAACGCTCGCTCGGCTGATTTCAGGATCAGCTTGTCGTTCGATTGATCGGGAATCGGAATGTCCTCTTTCTGGTTTTGATGCAGGCTGAACCCCGTCACCTGGCTGTGCATGACCGCCGTCAATTGATCGCCAGCCAGCGAAAGGATGGCGTATTTCGCCGGCTTGGCGTTAGCGGCTGGCGACACCGCCACGATCCCCGCCACGACGATGAAAAATGCGACGGGCAGCCACTCAAGACATTGAAGCAGGCTATCCAGTGAGATCGTCATAAGAGTCTTTCAATAAAGTTCGAGGGGATACCAGTGCTATGTAAAAACCAGCCAGCGCCTCATTCACGCCTATTGCGTCTCCCGCAAAGACAACTTGAATCGCCCGCAAAGACAATAAGCGACTCACCTGTTAACTGTTTTCGGGCGGCGATGCGTGTGAAATGCTCAGCGCGTGTCGGCGCCTGGATATGGAGCGACTACATCGATTGCCCACACCACGCCGAAGCGATCCAGCAGCATGCCGTAAAGCACGGCCCACGGCGCAGGCCGGAGCGGATGCAGGATTTTGCCCCATCCGACAGCTTGGCCCAATGGGCGGTGATCTCTTCGGAAGTTTCCCCGCGCAGAGACACGAAGAAGGCGTTCACGCCGGGCTCCCAGGCCGTGCTGGAGGGAACGTCATAGGCCATGACGCTAAACCCGTTATCCGACACCACCTGACCCCAGGCAATGCGATCGGCGTCGACAGGATCTTGAACATGCCCCATGTCTTGATGGGCCACCATCATGATCTGCCCCCCGAAGACGGAATGGTAGAACTGCAGCGCCTAACGGGCCTGGCCACGGAAATTGATGTGGGTCACGGCATGGACGGACATGATGAACTCGCTTATCTCAGGTTGATGGTCTGGACGTTGATCGTCCAGAGCGGAGGGCTATCGTTGAATAGCTGGTGCTACTCTATTCAGCCCACCTGCCAGTTCCTGTCAGTTAGCCCATGTCCCGCCCCGATCGGCTCTTTCGCCTGCTCCAAGCCCTGCGTTCGTTACCGGCGCCGGTCACTGCGACGCGGCTGGCCGAAGAGACCGGCGTGTCGGTGCGTTCGATCTACCGCGACATTGACAGCCTGCGAGCGGCCGACGCCGAAATCGGCGGAGAGCCCGGCTATGGGTATTGCCTGATCAAAGACGGCAGCTTGCCGACGCAGATGTTCAGTCGCATCGAGATCGAAGCGCTGGTGCTTGGCTTGGCGGAAGTGCGTCAAATGGGCGACCCCGCGCTGGCCAAAGCCGCAGCGGCGGTGCTGGGCAAGGTGGCAGCCACCTTGCCGACCGTGGGCCAGCAGCACATCCTGCATGCGGTGTCTCAGCTTCATCGCTTCGATGAGCGTTACCCGCCTTTGCCTGACATGCAGCTCATCCGTGAAGCCTGCTGGCGCGAAGAGGCTTTGCGCATCCAGTATGCAGACAGGGTCCGCAACGTGACCGAGAGAGAGATCTGGCCGCTCGCCATCGTCTATCTCGATCACATGCTGGTGGTCCTGGCCCCGTGTTGTCTGCGCAATGACTTTCGTCTGTTCCGGGCTGAACGAATGACGAAGGTCGAAGCCACCAGCA
>CAXTCD010000227.1:0-7101 GCA_964242145.1 uncultured Rhizobacter sp. | reverse complement strand
TGCGCGAATCGCGGTTCATGAGCGAAAGCGAGATGGCGGCTTTGGATCGCCCGATCCGGCCGCCGCCCAAGCGCAGCGGTGCGCTGAGCTGGATCGTCGCGCTGCTGGTGATCGGCGGCGGTGGCTGGGCTGCCTGGCAATGGTCGCAAACCGCTCCGGGCCGAGCGATGGTCGCGAATGCGCTGGGCAGCACCGAAGCCGATGGCGCCGCTTCGGCGCCTGTGCCGCCTGCGCCGTCAAACGACCCGATCGCGGCTGCCCGCGCCATCAAATCGAACAGCGAACACGCAGCCGACCGCGCATTGGAGGCCGCCAAAGCAGCACTGGCCGCAGCATCCGCAGCGGGGCCGTCTCCCACCGACATCATCAACATGGCTGCGACGACCGACCACGAATCGACGCCAGTGATGCCACCGGCATCGAAGTCCATCACAACCAGCCCGTCTCCGGCCGTCACTGAGCTGCCAGCATCGACAACCCCTGCGCTGGAAGCTCGGCAAGCTAACAAGTCAGGAGAGCGCAATTCAAAAGCTGCCACACAGGCTGCTCAAGCGCAGCCGGCTGCCGGTTCAACCAAGCCACATGCCGCGACAGCGGCTGCCGCGCCCGCTTCGGCAACCCAGGCCGAGGCCAGCACACCTGCTGCGGCCTGCGCACCGCGTACCAACTTCGCCCTCGTGTTTTGCATGCAGACACAATGCAAGCGCGCCAAGTTTGCGAAGCATGCGCAGTGCGCCGACATCCAGTAAACCCTTTGCCGCCTCGAATTCAGCAGGCGCCTTAGCTGGCCGGCAGGATCAATGCAGATCGCTCAGGCAAACCGCGGGCGTTGCGAACTCACGGCCAACCACCGCTCTGGCATAAAGGTAGTTGCTTCGGGCGCGGTCGCTCAGCGAATCCAGCTCAACCGCGCCGAAGGAATCGCAGGGGAAGCTCCAGCATTTGCCTTCATGAAACAGCGAATGAAAACGGATCTCGTAGCAATCTGCACCTTGCACTGACGTGATGGCATTCATGGTGAGGGTCCTCCGACGAAAAATTTTGATCAGCGTTTGATCGGGCTTGGGGTTTAAGTTGGGGCTGAGCTTGGGGCTGATGAAAGATTAGTCTCGGCTTGTCGAGCCTGCCGTCAGCACCTGGCGGTACATCGAGTCAGATAAAACCTGATCGCCAGGTCGGCTTCAGGTCAGCCCTGCTCGGATAATCCGCCATGACCTCTTCATCTTCCCCGCCGGTTTCGCCCGGAACGCCTTTCAGCCAACTTGCGCTGGCGCCCGCCATGCTGGCCAACCTGCAGCAGCTCGGCTATCTCAGCATGACGCCCATCCAGGCGGCCAGTCTGCCGATCGCGCTGGCCGGCCACGACCTGATCGCACAAGCAAAAACCGGCAGCGGCAAGACCGCCGCGTTCGCGCTCGCCCTGCTCGAAAAGCTCGACCCTCGCCGCTTCACCGTGCAATCGCTGGTGCTGTGCCCGACGCGTGAGCTGGCAGAGCAGGTCACGCAGGAGATTCGCCGCCTGGCGCGTGCCGAAGAAAACATCAAGGTGATCACGCTGTGCGGCGGCAGCGCGATGCGCCCGCAGCTGGCCAGCCTCGCCCATGGCGTTCATGTGGTCGTGGGCACGCCCGGCCGCATCATGGATCACCTGGAACGTGACAGCCTGGACTTGTCGGGCCTGCAAACCCTGGTGCTCGACGAAGCCGACCGCATGCTCGACATGGGCTTCTTCGACGACATCGCAAGCGTTGTCCAGCGTTGCCCGAAGCAGCGGCAGACGCTGCTGTTCTCGGCGACTTACCCCGAAGGCATCGCTGCCCTCAGCCAGCGCTTTCTGCGCGAGCCGCGCGAGGTCAAGCTCAAGGAGCAGCATGCCGAAAGCAAGATCCGCCAGCGCTTTTATCAAGTGGGCGACACCGACCGGCTGCATGCCGTCAGCCTGCTGCTGAACCACTACCGCCCGGTCAGCACCTTGGCCTTTTGCAACACCAAGCAGCAATGTCGCGACCTGGTTGATGTGCTGAGTGCCCAAGGCTTCAGCGCGCTGGCGCTGCATGGCGATCTCGAACAGCGCGACCGCGACCAGGTGCTGGTGCAGTTCGCGAACCGCAGCTGCTCAGTGCTGGTAGCGACCGACGTGGCCGCACGCGGCCTCGACATCACTCAGCTCGAAGCGGTGATCAATGTCGACATCACGCCCGATGCGCAGGTGCATGTGCACCGCATCGGCCGCACCGGCCGCGCCGATGAAGAGGGCTGGGCGCTCAGCCTGGCCAGCATGGACGAGATGGGCCGCGTCGGCCACATCGAGCAGGCACAAGGCTTCACCTCGGAATGGCATCGGCTCGATGAGCTGACCCCGACCAGCAAAGAGCCGCTGCAGCCACCGATGGTGACCTTGCAGATTCTGGGCGGGCGCAAGGAGAAGATCCGCCCCGGCGATGTGCTGGGCGCCCTGACCGGTGACGCGGGTTTCACCAGCGCACAAGTCGGCAAGATCAACGTCAACGAGTTCTCGACCTATGTGGCCGTGGACCGGGCCATCGCCCACCAGGCGCTCCAGAAACTCAACGACGGCAAGGTGAAAAACAAGAAGGTCAAGGTGCGCCTGATGCAGGACGCAGCGGGTTGATGCGTCGGCCGTGCGCATGACGGCGGCGGCCTGTCTTTACCTGACAGCAACCGAGCCGCGTCAACACCGCACGGCGTCAAGCCGTTGTCATGGGGCAGGCCGGGCGTTCCGGCCTCGGAGATGACGATGAAGACGATCAAACAACTGCTTCAACGGCGAGGCCTGGGCCTGCTGGGCATCGTGATGCTCACCCAGCTTCTCAGCGCATGCGTGGTGCTGCCGGTGCCTTATGCACGGCACCATGCGGTCATCGTCGGGCCTGGCTACGGCCCGCCGCCGCCACGGGATTACCGGGATGATCGCCGAGGCAATCGAGACGATCGCGGCGATGGAGATCGCCATGACGACCGCGATCGCTACGGCCGCCGCTGAGCGCCGCGACCGTCAAAGCCCGATGCGTTTGCGCAGCGCGGCCAGCATCGAACCCGAGCCTTTGGCGGCGCTCGGTGCGGCCGCAGCGCTGCTGCGCGGCGTGGCGTGGCCGGTGCGGCTGACCATCAAGGTCGATGACAGGTAAAGCGCGTTGAGCAAGCGGGCGGCGCGTTCGCCGCTCATGCCCGGCCAGTTCGACAGATCGCGCAGATTGACCGACTCGCGCCGCAGCCGCTCAACGGCCGCGCCCATCGCCCCGGGCGCCGATGGCCGATCACCCGAAGGCCCGTTGACTGCGCGGTAAAACAAGGGGCCGGAAATCTCGGACAGCAGCTTGCTGCGCGGGCCATTCAGCGCCATCGCCGTCAGCAAAGGCGCCAGCGGCCGGTATTGATCGGGGTTGGCCACGCGCTCGGCCATCCAATGCCCCATCGGCTTGACCTCGGGCGCCTCGATCGCAAGCAATTTCAGCGTCGCCATGCCGGTGATCGACCCGGAGGTGAAATCTTGCGGCGAGTGGTAAAGCATTTGTGACGGGAACAGCGTTACCGGCCATACCCACTGGTTGTATTGCAGACATAACAACGCTGCCTCACGGTGCCGCATGCAGGCAGCAACCACGTCCAGCACGTCGCTGCCGGCCGCTCGGAATTCAATGCGCTGCAGTTCGGCCTGCAGCGTCGTCGACAGCACCGTCGGGCCTTCCAGCCGCGCAAAGCCACTGCTGCCGGTTTGCTGCTTGACCCGCTCGAAGTCACTGACGCTCCAGGGCGTTGAGTCGTCGAAATCACGAAATGACATGGCTCTGATCCCGAATTGCGGTGGAAAGAAGGCCAACGAACTGACCACCGGGTCACGGCCTGTGAGGAGGAGAAGGCCGCGAGTACACACCAACGAACAGTCTCAAACCGCGTCAATTCGTACCAGTCAGTTTCAAAAATCTCTTTTTGCGTCACTCGCCGACTCATTTGCTGACGAAATCAGTCATGGCTTTGGCGATCCTTGTCGCTTGTTCGAGCGTTGAAAGGTGCCCGCACTCAGGCACGGAAATCCACTGAGCGCCAGCAATTCCGCGCGCCAGCTCTTCGGACGCCTCGCCGGGAATCAGCGCATCGTCTTGAGCGCTCAAGACGAGCGTCGGGCAAGAAATGTCTTTCAAGCTCGGACGCGAATCGATACGCGCGAGGATGGCCTTTTGTTGCTTCACGTAAGCCTCAGGGCCGGTTTCCTGCGCCATCTCGCGGATCACCTGGCGCAGTGCCTCGTCGCCGTGATGCTTCGGATGCACGAGCGTCGGAAACGCCAGATCGGCGATCGCATCAAAACGCCGGTTCTCGGCCATCTTGATCTGCGTCCAGCGGCGTTCGGTCTGCTCCGGCGTGTCGGGCCGGGCCGAGGTCGACAACAGCATCAGCTTGCGAACACGCTGCGGCGCTTGGCGCAGGATCTCGAAGGCCACATAACCGCCCATCGATATGCCACCCAACGCAAATTCTGCAGGTGCTTGGTCGAGTACGCGCCGCGCAATGGCTTCGATGGTGTCGTCGCGCCGATGGTCAGCCACCATCACCGGCCCGCATTGCCACAACGCAGGCAACTGGCCGGCAAAAACACGAGGTGAGCAAAACAGGCTGGGGACCAGCACGGTGGCAATCGAAGAGGGCATGAGAATTCCTGAAGTAGATCAGCGCATGGATGAGATAAGTTCATCTCGATCCAATCCAGTGACACAGAAAATAGGTCAAAGAGATCACCAAATAGACCACCAAAAGGACCATTAAAGAAAAGGGCGCAGGCCCTAGCAGGCCGGCGCCCCACTGACCCGCGCTTGCCGATTACATCTTGGCAGGCTCGACCTTCAGCTGGTTGTCGACGTTGACCACGCCCTTGACGTTGGACGCCAGTTGCGTCGCGCGCTCACGCGCCACCTCGCTCGGCGCGGTTCCGCGCAAGGCCACCCGGCCCGCTTCGGTGTCGACATTGATCTTGGTGGCGCTCAGTGCCTTGTCTTTCGCCAACTCGGCGTTGACTGAGGTCGTGATGACCGCATCGGCCACCTTGTCGCTGACCGCGTCGGCCGCATTGCCGACGGCTCGACTGGCGTCTTGCCCGGCCTGACGCGCCCCTGCTTGCAGATCGTTGTCGCGTGCCCGCGGCTCGGCCTGTGCCACGACCGTGTCGTTCGAATTCGGTGCGGTAGCAGTGGTCATGTCATCGCGCCGGCTGCAGCCGCCCAGCGTCATCGCGGTCACCAAAACGCCCAGCGCAGGCCACATCAGAGTTTGCTTCTTCATCATCCATCTCCTTCGTTCAAACGCCCTCAATGAAGGCTTTCGGTTACTGACCTCAATGCGCTTGTCAGCGCGAAAGAGGCACCCGTCTTGATCGACGCTTCAACCTTAGAACTTGCCCCGAGCTGTTGCAGTCAGTCGGTTGCGCCTGTGCCTGTCGGACGACGCCCACAAGCGTGGATGATCTGCAACCCTCATTGAACTAGGGATGGACCTTCCGGTTGTCGGGTCAACTTATTTGCTGGAATGATCAGCACCGATACTGCGGCCTGCCTCATCAGACCGACAAGAAGTCCAAACATCCAGTAACTCGCAGCATGACCTGCTTTCGCTCAACGGCCGGCCCTCGCCCCCGATCAACTTCTATCGTTGAAGCGATCCGAAATGCCGCCTAAGGTAGGAACGCGGTCGCGCTGCCTGCCACGACAACAGGAGTTTCCATGTCGATTCAAAGCTTCATCCGTTCTGCCCTTAGCTCAGCGAACCCTGGCACAGGTGGCCTCAGCCCAGCGGCCTTCAGCTTGGGCGCCATTCGCTCGTTCGGACTGAACTCAGCCGCCGTTGCTTTCGCGGGCTGCTTGGCTTTCATCGGCGCAGCGCAGGCGAATGTCGTTTCGCTCGGCGTCATCAGCAGCGCAACCGAGTTGAGCACCGGCCAGGGCGGCCACAGCGGCGTGTTCAGCGACGACTACAGTTTCTCGATCGCCGCCGGCCAGTCTTTCGATTTCTCCGGGCTCTTCTCGACCGGCTACTCCAACCGCTCGTTCATCCTCGACCTCGAAGGCGCGCTGCTCCAAGGCGGGCAATGGCTGCAAAGCGGTGTGGCCGAAACCAAATACCTGCCCGAAGGCTTTCCGAACCGCGAAGTGAACTTCAGCTCGCTCGTGCTGGGTGCGGGCGACTATCTCATTCGCATCGATGGCACCGCGACGGGTGTCTATGACGGCATCACCGCGGGTTATCAGGCCAGCCTGAGCTTTGCCGACGTCACCGCGCCGGTGCCGGAGCCCGATGCCTTGAGCCTGATGGCGCTCGGCCTGGGCGCGATGGGTTTTCTGGTGCGCCGCCGCGGGCCGAACGCGCCGGTGGCTCGCCTGGCCACCCGCGTTTGAGCCCGCCAGCGCCCTCTTCTCTCGCGGTCATCTACCAAGACGACGCGCTGATCGTCGTCGACAAACCCAGCGGCCTGCTCTCGGTACCCGGCCGGGGCGAGCACCTGCAAGACTGCGTGTCGGCGCGTGTGCAGGCCCAGGCGCCCGATGCGTTGATCGTTCACCGGCTCGACATGGCCACGTCCGGCCTGCTGGCGATGGCGCGCGGCAAGGCCGCACAGCGCCGGCTCAGCGATGCGTTCGCGCAGCGCGAGGTCGTCAAGCACTACATCGCGATCGTCTCGGGCCGCCCGGCAACCGACGGAGGCGAAATCGACCTGCCGCTGATCACCGACTGGCCGAACCGTCCGAAACAAAAGGTGGATCACGAGATCGGCAAACCTTCAGTGACCCGCTATCGCGTGCTGGCGCATGACCCCGCGCTCCAGCGCAGCCGCCTTTTCCTCGAGCCGATCACCGGTCGCTCCCATCAACTGCGCGTGCACCTGCTGGCGCTTGGCCATCCGATCGTCGGCGACACGCTCTATGCGCCGCCCGAGCTTCAGGCCGCATCGCCGCGCCTGTTGCTGCACGCCGAATCGCTGACCCTGCCTCATCCCGTCAACGGCGAGATGCTCAGCTTCCACAGCCCTGCGCCCTTTTAGAGCGGCTAACAAAACCGAATCAAAGAGCGCAAGCAAATGACACAACAAGC
>CAXTCD010000226.1:0-7183 GCA_964242145.1 uncultured Rhizobacter sp. | reverse complement strand
TTCACCGCGCCGCGCGTCGACTACTCGCTGCATCGCCTGCGCCACTACACCGGCACCGCACCCGAGCATTTCCAGAACTTCGTGCTGTTCACGAACTACCAGTTCTACATCGACGAATTCATCCAGCTCGGCCATGAGCTGATGGCCGACCCGAACTCCGGCTACATCGCTTTCGTGCAGCCGGGCAACGTGATCACCCGGCGCGTCGGCCTGTCTTCACAGCCCGGTGACGATCTCGGCGTGGCACCGCCGCGCTTGCCGCAAATGCCCGGCTACCACCTGGTGCGTGAAGACCGCACCGGCATCACGATGGTCAACATCGGTGTCGGCCCGGCCAATGCCAAGACCATCACCGACCACATCGCCGTGCTGCGCCCGCATGCGTGGATCATGCTCGGCCACTGCGCCGGGCTGCGCAACACCCAGGCGCTCGGCGACTACGTGCTGGCCCACGGTTATGTGCGCGAAGACCACGTGCTCGATGAAGACCTGCCGCTGTGGGTGCCGATCCCGCCGCTGGCGGAAATCCAGGTCGCGCTCGAATCGGCGGTGGCCGACATCACTCAGCTGAAAGGTTATGAGCTGAAACGCATCATGCGCACCGGCACCGTGGCCAGCACCGACAACCGCAACTGGGAGCTGCTGCCGCACCAGACGCCAGAGCGGCGTTTCAGCCAGAGCCGCGCGATCGCGCTCGACATGGAATCGGCCACCATCGCCGCCAACGGCTTTCGCTTCCGCGTGCCGTATGGCACCTTGCTGTGCGTCAGCGACAAGCCCCTGCACGGCGAGATCAAGCTGCCCGGCATGGCGAACCACTTCTACCGCGAGCGCGTCGATCAGCATCTGCGCATCGGCTTGCGCGCAGTCGAGCTGCTGCGCGAGCAAGGCGTCGATCAGCTGCACAGCCGCAAGCTGCGCAGCTTTGCGGAAGTGGCGTTCCAGTAGCCCGGGGCTGAGAGTGCGCAGGCCTTTGGCCGATCGGTATGGTCAGGGCCTGCGCCATCGTTCAGGCCGATCCGTGAACTGCGCGCTCAAAAATCGGCACACCTGCGTCGCGGCAGTCAGAGATCTGCAACTCTTCACCAAGACCGCTGCTTATGACGACCACGTCTCCGCCGGCTTCAAGCGTTTCGGTTGAAACGCTTGAAGCGGTGGCCAATGCGCGGCGTGGTTCACGGCCAAGCCCCATCACCCTTCAAATACCGCCTTTGTTGCACCGGAATATCATCGAGACATGCGCAAGTTGATTGCCGTCCTCGTGGTGCTGCTCGGCTGCCTAACCTTTGTTGGGCAGTCGGTCGCGAGCGTTTCAGCCGGCTACAGTGATTGCTGCCTTCAGGGCTGCAAAGGCATGGCCCATTGCGTGAGCGCGACCTGCCAGACCTGTGCGATGCCTCAGCTGGCGCCCATGCCAGAACGTTTGATCAGTGAGCCTGCGGACACGCCAGGCTGGTTGTCGACGGAAAGCCGTTTCGACGCAGGGCCGCTCAGCGGGCCGTGGACGCCCCCGGATTAGGTCGATGTCTTACGTCACCCACTCATCAACATTCCAAGGACATCCATGAAATCCAAGCTCATCAAGATCAGCGCGGCCATCGTGCTGCTGGGCGGCTCGGCCGCTGCGTTCGCCGCTCAGGCGTGCTGTGGCGACCTTGCCTGCTGTATCCAACACCTTCTGTGCTGCCTCTAAGGTCTCACTGAATTGAGACCGGGCCGGCGCAATGCGCCGGCCTTTTGCTTTGAAGTTGCCGTGCTTCACGCGATGGCCGTGAACGCTGTGGGCACCCTTGGCAGGTGATCTCAGGCTGAACCGCCACCCGCCCAGATTCATATCGAACCCTGGTTCACGCGTTTGGACAGTTCATCGGCGCTCTCCTTGCGCTCGCTGTAGCGGTCCACCAGGTAGGGACCGAGGTCGCGCGTCAGCAACGTGAACTTGAAGAGTTCTTCCATCACGTCGACAACGCGGTCGTAGAACGACGACGGCTTCATGCGGCCATCTTCATTGAACTCTGCGAAGGCCTGGGCTACCGATGACTGGTTGGGGATCGTCAGCATGCGCATCCAGCGGCCAAGCACGCGCAGCTGGTTGACCGCATTGAACGACTGTGAGCCGCCCGACACCTGCATCACGGCCAATGTCTTGCCCTGTGTGGGCCGCACCGAGCCCGATGACAGCGGAATCCAGTCGATCTGCGCCTTCATGATGCCCGTCATGGCGCCGTGGCGCTCCGGCGAGCACCACACCATGCCTTCGGACCAAGCGGCCAGCTCGCGCAGCTCCTGCACCTTGGGGTGGCTTGCAGGGGCGTCATCAGGCAAGGGCAAGCCGCTCGGGTTGAAGATGCGCACCTCGGCACCCATGGCTTCCAGCAGGCGGGCGGCTTCGAAGGTCAGCAGGCGGCTGTAGGAGCGTTCGCGCAAAGAGCCGTAAAGCATCAGCAAACGCGGCCGGTGCTGGGACGGGGCCGGCCTCGTCAGGCGGTCCTGGGTCGGCACGTCGAAAAGGTCTGCGCGCAGCGCCGGCAAGCTGGCGTCGGGAAACAGCCGCTCAGACATGGTCAGCCTCACCAGGCGCCCGGCCTGTGGTCTTGGCCGTCGACGCCGACAGCAGGTGCTGCACGCCGACCGCCAGCGCGGCGCCGATCAGCTCGGCGATCACGAAACCAGGGGCGCTCACCGGCGCGATGCCCGCGAAGCTTTCGCTGAACATGCGGCCGAAGACCGCGGCGGGGTTCGCGAACGACGTGGACGCCGTGAACCAGTAGGCTGCGCCGATGTAGGCCGCCACCATCGCAGCCACACGCGAGGGCGGCGCCCGCAGGATCACCAGCAACAGCCCGAAGGTCGCCACGGCCTCGGCAATCCACTGCCCGGTACCGCTGCGCAGATGGGTCGAGAACTGCAGGATGCTCATGTCGAACATCGCATGGGACAGCCAGGCACCGAGCATGGCGCCGAATAACTGGGCGGCGATGTACGGCAGCAGCGCGGCCAGTGGCAGCTCGCCCCGCCAAGCCATGACGGCGCTCACCGCCGGGTTGAAGTGGGCGCCGCTGACGGGGCCAAACACCTCGATCAGCACGTAGAGCCCACCGACGGTGGCCAGCGTGTTGGCCAACAACGCGACAGCGACATTGCCGCCGGACAGGCGCTCGGCCATGACGCCTGAACCGATCACGACCGCCAGTAGCAGCGCGGTGCCCAGGCCTTCGGCGAGAAGCTTGCGGGGCAGGCTCATGCTCAGCTCTTGCCAATCTCGATCAGAGCCTGCTGCAGCTCGCTCTTGCTCAGGTCCTCCAACGGCAATTGCAGAAGCTGCAGCATGCGGTAGCCGACGGCCTGGCGCGTCAGCTCGAATGCGCGGCGCTTGCTTTCGTCGCCACCCTCGGCGTTCGACGGATCCGGATAGCCCCAATGCACCTTGACCGGCTGGCCGTTGCCGCCAAAGAAGACCGGGCATGGCTCGGCTGCGGCGCTATCGCAGACGGTGATGACGATGGACAGCGGCGGCGCACCGTCCTGGCTGAACCGGTCCCAGCTCTTGCTGAAGTAGCCGCTGGTGTCGATGCCGGCGTTCTGCAGCGCTTCGACGGCAAAGGGGTTGATGCGGCCGCTCGGGGCGCTGCCGGCGCTGTGCGCCTGCACGTCCTTGCCGAGCTTCTTCGCCCAGTGGTTGAGCATGCCTTCACTGAGGACGCTGCGGGCGGAGTTGTGCGTGCAGAGGAAGAGAACGTGTGTCGTCATTGCGAGGGGTCAGCGAGTGCCGATTTGTTGAGTCTCGTGCTGGATGGCGAAGGGCTCCAGCTGGGTGATGGCCGTGCCCGCAGCAGCTCTATGCAGCGCCGTTGGGGGTGTTGTCGAGCATGGGAACCTCGGGTGGGAGTCAGCAAGCACAGGAAGCGGCGCTGCTCTCGACAACGCAAGCCTCGCCCTGGCAGCAGTTCTGGGTCAGGTAGCCGAGCAGCGCGTTCATCCGCTCGTAGTTGGCGCGGTAGATCAGGTTGCGGCTGACGCGTTCCTGCGTGACAAGGCCGGCGTTGACGAGTTCCTTCAGGTGGAAGGACAGCGTCGCTGGCGGCGTGCCCAGCGCCTCTTGGATGGCGCCCGGGGTCAGACCGGGCGCTCCGACCACCACAAGCGCACGAAAAACCTGCAGACGCAAAGGCTGCGCCAATGCAGTAAGGCCGTTGATGACTTCTTTATCTTCCATAATTTCATTATTCTGGAATAATGAAATATATGCAAGTCGCGGTGGGGCTGTGGCCTGTCGCAAAGTTCAACCCACGGTCACCGGCTGGGTGGGCGTGGGGATCATCCTTTTCGGGCCTCGGTTTGCGGCAGGCCGGAATCGGCGGCTCTCAAGGCGTCAGCGCATCGACCTGCTGCTGGGCCTCGTTGACGTCTTTGCTCAGCTCGGTGAGATAGCGATCGCGTTCCTCGCTGCGCCATTCGGCATCGGAAAAACTGGCCAGCGCATAGGTCTGGCTGGTGTGAATGATGCCGGCCTGGCGGGCCATCATCGAACGGTCGGGATAGCGGTCGGGCAGCAGCAGAAAGCCCTGCACATCACGCAGGCTCAGCGGAAATCCCGGCTTGCCGTCACGCACCAGCTTGCCAAACAGCGGCAGGCGAAACTCCTGCATGCCCGCCGGCATTTCGTCATTGAAGTTCAACAGCGCAAATGGCTTGCCAGTGGCGTCGTCCACCCGGGCGCTGATGACATAACGGCCCGCCTGAGTGATCTTGGCTTTCAGGTAGAAATTGAGCGAGCCGGCCTCCAACGCCTCGCGCACGCCGGCCCATTCCGCAGGAATCTGCGGGTTGTAGACGACGTCGAAGTACACATTGCCGAGCTGCCCGTTCTGGTTCAGATAGACCTGGGTTCGGATCGTGCCGGCAAAGTCGGCGAAGCCTGCGGTCGCGGGCTGCAGCGTGGCACTCAACACATGGTCGGGCGAACCGCTGTCGATGAAGCTCACCACCGCCTGCGGCCTGCCGATCACCTGGCGCGGGTCGGGTAAATCAAACGCCGAAGCACGGGTGGCCAGCAATGGCAGCGGGGCGCCGTTGTCATCGACGGCCCGCACGGTGAAGCTCACGGTCTCGCTGCCGCCGGCAAAAATGCGGTCTTGTGTGGTGCGGATTCGAACGCCTTTGACCGGCTCGCCACCGGGGGAGCGCAGCGGCATGCTTTCAGCGACAGGATCGAAGGGCCGCTGCTGATCGGAATGTTCAGCGATCGGGCGCGCCTCAGGGGGATAACGCGTCGAAGCCTTGTAGCTCTCAAGCGTGTCTTGTGCGCGGACCAGCCGGTCTTTCCAAATCACCCGTTGCTCTTGCCGGCGACGCACCGCTTCATCGTTATAGGGAGCGCGACTTTCGGTGTGCGGCACCGATGCGGCCGGGGCTCGCGCAGACGCTGCCGCGACAGGCTCGTCTGCAGGCGCGGCCCGGCCGGTCAGCAGCACACCCAACACCACTGCAACCGCCACGATGCCCAACACCGTCGCGGCCGCCGTTGACTTCCCGGGCTTCTTCATGCACTCAATCTCCTGGCCCCAAGAGGCGAACGCCCCAGGCTCGATGCCGGGGCGATGTCTTGCGCCGGCCCGGGCGCCTCAACGGGCGTAGGTTTGCATGTCGGCGCGAACCTTCGACGTGACACCTTCCCACTTCTGGTTGGTGCGGTGGCTGAAGGCTTCGGCATCGTCACGGAATTCAACCGAGTGCCAGCTCCACTTCGACGTACCGTTTTCGTTTTTCGCGGTGCCCAGCGTCAGGTCGTTGCACAACCAGTTGCCTGGGTTGCAGTAGTTGCCACCCGATGAGCCGGAAACACCACCGCTGGAGTGATAGGCCACGGCCTCGTCATCCTGGCCGGGCAGCACGAACGAATAGGCCGTGCCCTTGGCACCCGCGTACATGTAGAACCAGGTCGAACGGGTATTGTTGTGGTCGTACAAGGCCCGTGCGGTACTGGTCTTCAGATCCGACACCAAAGGCTCCGACACCGCCCAATCGCCCACATCCGACAGTTCGCTGCCCCCGCCCGCACCTGCAGCCACCCGCACCCATTTGATGTTCCAGCCGGTCTGCGTACCACCGTCACTGTTCGAACACTCACCATTCGAACCCGCTACCGGATTCTTCTTGTAGCGGGCGGTGCCGCCATACAGCGACAGCGT
This sequence comes from uncultured Rhizobacter sp., assembly GCA_964242145.1. GTDB lineage: Bacteria > Pseudomonadota > Gammaproteobacteria > Burkholderiales > Burkholderiaceae_C > Rhizobacter. The sequence goes on along the minus strand of CAXTCD010000226.1, from coordinate 992 downwards.
ATAACCGATCATCAGATCGCCAGCGCTGTGCGCCGCCACGTAACACCAGTTCGGGCCGGTGCAGTGGCAATCGAGTGCATTGCGAACCAAATAGTTCTGGTCGGCAATGTGGCTGACGCCATCCCAGTTGACCGACTTCTTGTTGACACCGGCTTCGGTGCCCGCAGGGCCCCAATAGGTGAAGTCGGCATAGTTTCCGGCGACACCGCTTTTGCTGGTACGACCATTGATCCACAGCGAATAGTTGGTGGCCAGCGCCGCCGTGGCCAGCGTGACCAGCACACCACCGAACATCCAAAAACCAACGCGAACGGATGGACGCATGTCGTTCTCCTCTTTCTATGTTTGAGCCTGGACAATCTTCTGATACACACCCGGGCCAGGCACCCCGTGGTCTCGAGCCCCACAGTATGTCCATCGAAGTGCACCGAGACAATTGGCGTTCACCGGTGACCCTATGCCGGCATGACCTTTTCTGAGCATCGCCCGAACCTTTGATACAAGTCGCTCGCCGCTAAGCCATGCGGTCAGCGGCCATGGCCACTGGGCCGTCAAGTGCGCAGTGCCACCAAACAGTCACCGATCTCATGCCCGTGGACGCATGCGCGTTGAAACAATGCAATGTTTCGTAAGTTCAACGCAGATGGCCAATCCGAGCAACAGATTGGTGGGCAACGGGCTGTCAATACCGAGTTCCGTGCGCCGTTGGATTTGATGCGATCACTTATTGGGTTAGCAATGTTCACTGGGCTTCGCTCGTCTCGTCGGTCGGCCATTGACAAAGCTTGAGTGTCGGTTCAAGACGGCTGTGGGAAGCCAGATCGATACCTGTTCAATATCAACAGATTCCAATTGAAGCTCAGAAGGACCACAGAAGCGACCGTGACGAGAAGAGATCTTCATCCAACCGAAGCAGCCGATTCACCCACTCCCGAAAGTGCCATGAATTCGCTTGAGGCCCTGCCGACGCCGAATTAAATTGAGGTCAAACC
>CAXTCD010000225.1:1322-7240 GCA_964242145.1 uncultured Rhizobacter sp. | reverse complement strand
CAGCATCATCATCGAGGCGTACAAGGAAGGCGTCTCCGACATCCACATCGAAAGCTACCCGGGGCGCGACAAGATCAAGGTGCGCTTCCGCAAAGACGGCCTGCTGCGCACCCATCTGGAATTGCCACCGAATTACCGCAACGCCCTGATTGCCCGCGTCAAGATCATGTGCGACCTCGACATCAGCGAGAAGCGCAAGCCGCAAGACGGCAAGATCAACTTCGCGAAGTTCTCGCCGTCGCACAAGATCGAGTTGCGCGTGGCCACCATCCCGACCAACGGCGGCCTGGAAGACGTCGTGATGCGCATCCTGGCCTCGGCCCGGCCGATCCCGCTCGACAAGCTCGGCCTGAGCCCCTACAACCTGAAGCACATCAAGGAGGCGATGGAACGCCCCTACGGCCTGGTGTTATGCGTCGGGCCGACCGGGTCCGGCAAGACCACCACGCTGCACTCGGCGCTCAGCCACATCAACGTGCCCGAGCGCAAGATCTGGACGGCCGAGGACCCGGTCGAAATCACGCAGCCCGGCCTGCGCCAGGTGCAGGTAAATCCGAAGATCGACTGGACGTTTGCGAAGGCGCTGCGGGCCTTTTTGCGCGCCGATCCCGACGTGATCATGGTCGGCGAAATGCGTGATGAAGAAACCGCGCAGATGGGCATCGAAGCCTCATTGACCGGCCACTTGGTGCTGTCGACCCTGCACACCAACAGCGCGCCCGAGACCGTGACGCGGCTGATCGACATGGGCCTGGACCCGTTCAACTTTGCCGACTCGCTGCTGGGCGTACTGGCGCAGCGGCTGGTGCGCCGGCTGTGCTCGAAGTGCCGCACCGGGCGGCCCGCGACGCGCGAAGAAACCGAAGAGCTGCTCGAAGACCACCTGCATGTGGTGACGCACAAAGACCCGCAGTTCTCCCGCGAGGCCGTGCTCGGTGAATGGATTGCGCGCTTCGGCAACGAAGGCCGGCTGATGACCTTTCACAGCGCCGGCTGCGAGCATTGCGGCAACACCGGCTACCGCGGCCGCGCGGGCGTGCATGAATTGATGATCGTGTCGCGCGAGCTGCGGCGCCTGATCCAGACCAGCGCCCGCGCCGAAGAGCTGCTGCAGGCGGCCATGCTCGAAGGCATGCGGACCTTGCGCCAGGACGGCATCGAGAAGGTGCTGCAAGGCGTGACCAGCCTGTCGGAAGTGCGTGCGACCAGCAACGTCTAGCGCGATCGCCTCCGCCATGTCCATCAACCATCCCACACCCCCGGTCGCGGCCGGCCCTGCCCCTTTCGCGGCCCCTGCCAGCGCGGCCACCCGGCGCGAGAAACTGCGCCTGGGCGACGTGCTGTTGCAGCAGAAGCTGATCTCCGAAGAGCAGCTGAAGCAGACCCTCGACCAGCAGCGGGCGACCGGCAAGCGGCTCGGCCGGCTGCTGATCGAAAGCGGCGTCATCACCGAAGAGACGCTGGCGCATGCGCTGGCGCGCCAGCTGCGGGTGCCTGTCGTCAACCTGAAGAGCTTTCCGCTGAAGAGCGAGCTGGTGCGGCTGCTGGCCGAATCGCCGGCGCGGCGGCACCGCGCGCTTGTGCTCGAAGACAAGGGCGAGTACCTGCTGGTGGCCTTTGCCGACCCGCTCGATCTGGTCGCCTATGACGAGCTGACGCGGCTGCTGAAGCGCCAGATCAATATCGCGGTGGTGCCCGAGAGCCAGTTGACGCTGGCCTTCGATCGCCACTACCGCCGCACCGAAGAAATCACCGGCCTGGCCAAGGCGCTCGAAAAGGACATTGGCGATGCCGTCGACTTCGGCGCCTTGCAGGCCAGCGTGGGCCAGGAAGGCGCGCCGGTCGTGCGGCTGCTGCAATCGGTGTTCGAAGATGCGGTGCAGGTCGGCGCATCTGACGTGCACCTGGAGCCGCAGGAAACCGAGCTGCTGATCCGCAGCCGCATCGATGGCGTGCTGCAGACGCAGACGCAGGCCGACAAGCGCATCGCCTCGGCGCTGGTGCAACGCCTGAAGCTGATGGCCAGCCTCGACATCTCCGAGAAGCGATTGCCGCAAGACGGTCGCTTCACCTTGCGCCTGCGCGACCGCACGATCGATGTGCGGCTGTCCACGCTGCCCTCGCAGTACGGCGAATCGGTGGTGATGCGCCTGCTTGGCCAGGGCAATGACATTCGACGCCTCGACAGCATCGGCATGCCGGCCGACATGCTGCTGCGCTTTCGCGAAGTGCTGGGCCGCAGCTCCGGCCTCGTGCTGGTGACCGGCCCGACCGGCTCGGGCAAGACGACCACGCTGTATGCGGCGCTGGCCGAAATCGATGCGGAGCAAAACAAGGTCATCACCGTCGAAGACCCGGTCGAATACCGCCTACCCGGCCTGACGCAGGTGCAGGTCAACGAGAAGATCGAGCTGACCTTTGCGCGCGTGCTGCGCGCCACCTTGCGTCAGGACCCGGATGTGATCCTGGTCGGTGAAATGCGTGACCCCGAAACCGCCGAGATTGGCCTGCGCGCAGCGATCACCGGGCATCTGGTGCTGTCGACGCTGCACACCAAGGATGCGATCGGCACGCCCTTCCGCCTGCTCGACATGGGCGTGCCGCCCTTCATGGTCGCGACCTCGCTGCAGGCGGTGATTGCGCAGCGCCTGATGCGCATGAACTGCGCCAACTGCGCCGAGCCGCATCTGCCTTCGCCACAAGAAGAAGCCTGGCTGGTGACGATGGGCGGCGATGGCAACGAAGGCATGAAGAACCTGCGCGGCCGTGGCTGCTCCAGCTGTAACGGCACCGGCTATGCCGGCCGCCAGGGTGTCTATGAAATGCTGGAGATGGACTCGGCGCTGGCGCAGGCCGCCACCCACGGCAACCCGGCCGCCTTTCTTGCAGCAGCACGCGAGCGCATGAAAGGCAAGACTCTGGCTTATCGCGCCTTCGACCTCGTGCGTGCCGGGCGCACCTCGATCAGCGAAGCGATGAAGCTCGGCAGCGATGTGGACTGAGCCCACCCTTGCACCGATGCCACTTCAAAAGATAACGATTCAAACGCACTGACATGCAAAGCTTCGCATGGAAGGGCCGCAACGGCCGCGGCGAGATGATCACCGGCGTGATCGACGCCGAGAACGACAGCGCCGTCGCCGACCAGTTGCTCGCTGGCGGCGTGACGCCGATCGAGGTGCACGCAGCCGGCACCAGCTTGGCGAGCACGCAGAGCGACTGGTGGCAGACGCTGATTGAAAGCCCGATCAATATGCAAGACACGCTGGTGCTGTCGCGGCAGATGTACACGCTGCAGCGCGCCGGCGTGCCAATCCTGCGGGCACTGGCCGGCTTGCAGGCGTCGACCGCCAAGCCGGCTCTGGTGAGCCTGCTGCTCGACGTACGCGCAAGCCTCGACCAGGGCCGTGAACTGTCGACGGCGCTGGCGCGCCACCCGGCGGTGTTCAGCGCGTTCTATGTCGCGATGACCCGCGTCGGCGAGATGACCGGCAAGCTGACCGAAGTGTTCCAGCGCCTGTCGGAGCACCTCGAGTTCGAGATCGACATCCGCGCGCGCATCAAGCAGGCGCTGCGCTATCCGACGATGGTGATCATCGCGATGGCCATCGCGGTGGTGATCATCAACATCTTCGTGCTACCCACCTTCGCGACCGTGTTCGCCGGCTTCAAGACCGAGCTGCCGCTGATGACGCGGGTGCTGCTCGGCTTCTCTGCCTTCACGTTGAAGTGGTGGCCGGCGCTGATCGCCGCGGCGGCGGCCGGCGTCGTGCTGATGCGTTCTTATCTCGCGACCCCGACCGGCCGCTACAAATGGGACAAGCTCAAACTGCGCATTCCGATTGCCGGGCCGATCGTGCTGAAGGCCACGCTCGCGCGCTTTGCCCGCAGCTTCTCGATGGCCTCGCGCAGCGGCGTGCCCATCAGCCAGGCGATGACGGTGGTGGCACAAACGGTCGACAACGCCTACATCGGCAACCGCATCGAGCAGATGCGCGACGGTGTGGAGCGCGGCGAAAGCATCTCGCGTTGCGCGGCGGCGGCCGGTGTGTTCACGCCGATCGTGCTGCAGATGATCGCGGTCGGCGAAGAGACCGGCGAGCTCGACACGCTGTTGACCGAGATCGCCAACATGTACGAGCGCGAGACCGACTACAGCATCAAGGGCCTGTCTTCGGCCATCGAGCCGCTGCTGCTATTCGTGATCGCCGGCATGGTGCTGGTGCTGGCGCTGGGCGTGTTCCTGCCAATGTGGAATCTCGGCCAGGCCGCGATGGGCAAAGGCGGCTGAGGCCGCTTGCGTTCAGGCCGTGCAGCAATGCACGCGATGCCAACGATTGCTTCAAGTCCCACAAGGCACAGACCGATAAGCAAGCATGCAGATTCCTGTTCCGGGTCTGCGCATTGTGTCTGGAACCACACCCGCCGAAAGGGGACTCTGATGAAAAAGCAATCGGGCTTCACGCTCATCGAACTCGTGATGGTCATCGTGATCCTCGGTGTGCTGGCCGTCGCCGCATTGCCGAAGTTCGTTGATCTGAAGGGCGATGCGCAACAAGCTGCGACCGATGGCGTGGCCGGTGCGCTGAGCTCGGCATCGGCCATGAACTACTCGACCCGCCTGGTCAAGGCGACCAATGGCGTGGCCGTGGCCAACTGCACCAACGTCGGCCCGCTGATGCAAGGCGGCGCGCTGCCGACCGGCTACACCATCACGGCCGCCGCAATCGCCGCAGGTGCTACCGCCACTTGCACGCTGACCGGCCCCGGCTCGAAGATCTCGACCTTCACGGGCCACGGCATCGCCTGATCCACAAGCACCTGGGCCGCTCTTGGGTAGCCTTTGAGAAAGAAAGGGCCGACGCTTGAAGAGCGCTCGGCCCGCTCGTCATCCGGGCTCAAGATGAACGGACTTCCCGCACCGGCCGACCCAGGCCGCCCTGGCACTCGAATCAGCCCCGCTTCAAATGCGGTCGCCCGCGGCTTCACGCTGATCGAGCTGATCATCGTGATCGTGCTGATCGGCACGCTGGCGATCTTCGCCGTCCCGCGCATGGTCGACACCACGATGTGGCGCCTGAAGACCTTTGGCGATGACCTGCAAGGCCAGATGCAATCGATGCTGCGGCTGTCGCTGGCGCAGCGCCGTGAGGTGGTCGCATCGATCAGCCCGACCGGCGTCAGCTTCGCCTACGCCGCCGGTGTCGCCTTGCCGGGCCTGGCCTGCCCGGTGACGATCAGCAACTGCATCGCCGAAACCCGCAGCGTGAATTTCAATGCGGCCAACAGTGGTCGCGTGACCACGTCGACCGGCAGCGCGCTGACGATCACCGTCAACAGCGGCAGCTACAGCCAGGCTTATCAGATCGAGGCCGAAACCGGGCTGATGCGCTCCGTGCCCTGAGGGCCTGCCAAGCGGCGAGCCTTCAAGCCTCGCCGAACGCCACCGTCAACGAATTGGAATGGCTCACGCGGACGGCAGCGTTATCTTCCGGCAGCACGTAGGCGTTCTGCGTTCCCAGCTCCTTGTTCAGGAACGAGACCGACTCCTGATTGGTTTTGCCATCGAACCATTGCGGTGACTGCAGTACCGTCTGGCCGGAGCTGTCGACCTTGGTCACGTTCTGGGCGCCCGGCAGCGACACGCTGCTGCGCGTAGGTGGCGTGTTACCGGGCACGACCTGCGGCGCTGGCCCCTTCGACACGGTGTGCTGCAGTGGCGCCTGGGCCGGGGGAGCTGCGGGCGGCTTGGGCGGCTTGGCGGGTGGCGCCTTCACAGTTTTCGGTGCCCCACCGCCAGCAGAGCGATGCCCGGCCTTCGGCTTCGGCGCAATCTCATCGTTGCTGTCTTCAAGCTTCTTGAAAAGCGCTTCGATCGAAGCCATCACCGCCTTCAGCAGCGCATTGAAATCTTGACC
>CAXTCD010000225.1:0-1312 GCA_964242145.1 uncultured Rhizobacter sp. | reverse complement strand
CCCGCCGCCACCGCCATGAGGCGCAGGCGCCTCGGCCTTGTGCGACAAAGCTTCGATCTGTGATTTCAATTCGGACTGTGTCAGGTATGGCCTTATGTACAGCCGACCTGGCATTTCCAAGGGGCGCCCTGAACTCTTTCGCGTTGAGCGCACGGGCGTGTGACCGACCCACCGCGAGCGACCAGGATCGACCGGGTCGACACCCGGCAGGCATCCACCGGCCTCAGTCGATTCCGAAGCTGCGCCGCATCTTGCCCAGCAGCCCCTGATCAGGCGCCCGCTCTTGCAATTTCGCGCCCACCAACCCGGCCGCCTTCCTTGCGGCCACGGCTGGCAGGCGTTGCACGCCCGCCAGCTTGACGTCGACGATGCCTGCGGTGATCAGCTCGGCAACGAAGTCTTCGCATTCGCGCAGCTCGACGTTGCTCAAGCGTGCGAGCTCTTCCAGCCGCACATGCGCGGCCGACAGAAAGCTGGCCAGCCGCACGCGATAACGGTCACGCTGCAACAGCGCCGCTGGCGGCCAGCGCTTGAGCCGGAAGCTCGCTCCGGGCGATACGCTGAACGCATCGGCCAAGACCAGCGCCGGCGAATCGGCCAGGCGCTCGGTGGCCGCCTCGGGGTCGCCCAGGATCTGGCGCTCGACATCCTGCAAGGCCTCGATCACCGGCTCGTACTGCAGCGGCCGCGACAGCTCGCCCTGCACGCCGAGAAATGAATTCGGTGCATCGACCACCCGCACCGTGACGACCGGGTTGTCGAGCAGGCCCGGCACCGTTTCAGGCTCTTCATTGCCCAGCAGCAGCAAGTCACAGGCGCCGTCGGACACCATTTCCCATTCGGCCTGCAAGCGCGCGCCGCCGACCCGCAAGAACGCGAAGAGCTTCGCAATGTCGGTCTCGCTCAGCTGCTGCACCAGCATCTTGAGCCGGCGCTTGGCCGGCTGGATCGTTGCGGAATCAACCATCGTGATTCACGCTCGGCTGAATTCGCGACAAAGGTCGGGCTTTTCCAGCTGCCCTGCCGCGCCACCGAAAAGCGGAATTCGGTGCACAGCGAACTATTTTTCGAAGTTTTTCGATGCCCATCGGGACCGGCGAAGCCTGGCGCAACCGGGGAACAGGTTTTAAAGCGGAAGAGATCAATTGCGACAGCATGTAAAAATTTTATGGGCACCAGCGGCTCCGTTTTGAGATGTAGGTCATTGCTACATGCCTTCCGGGGAATCGGTCACGCAATCAATGCCAAACCCGGCCTTACGTTGCTTTCTTGGTGAGGTGCATGTAGACGATTGCCGCCATTGTCAGGTCGT
>CAXTCD010000224.1:0-7265 GCA_964242145.1 uncultured Rhizobacter sp. | reverse complement strand
CGACTTGCAGCACCACGACAGGCTTGTTCAACTCGCGTGTATCACCATTGCTGGCCGACAGGCCGCCAGTGGGCGGGCGGTAGAAATCGTTGTTATTGGCGCCGATCACCGCAGCCGAGGCGCTCCAGCCGCCGATGAAGGTTTTGCTGATGGCAACACGGTAATCGGTGTAGTCCGGGTTCACGTTGCCGTAGCTTGCCTTCACGTCGGTGCGGCCCACGTGGCCCACCAAGCTCAGGTCATCGGCGACGGCCCAGGTGGCGGTGAGGTCGTGGTACGTCGTGCCGCGCGTGCGCTGGCTGTAGCCGGTGGATGCATTGGCGCCGAAGTAGTCGCCCGTCGACACAGACAATTTGTAGCTGACCCACTTCCAGGTGACCTCGGCGTTCAGTTCGAAGGTGTCGAGGCTTTGCGAAGGCAGGCTGCAGGGTGCCGCAAAAGCCGCCGACGGGCAGGCTGCCTTGTCGTAGTTGGCGCCCGGGTACCAGTAGCCATAACCACCCACGGTGAAGCTGAAATCGTCGTTGATCTTGCCGTTGTAGCCGGCGTAGTAATCGAGTTCCAGGTTGCCGCCAGGGTAAGAGTTGCCCGACACGTTCGAGGCCCACACGCCCGCGTAGATGCCGCTGGGCAGGCTCAGGTCGGCGCCACCTTGCACGGCAGGGCGGCCCCAGGTCTGGTCAATGCCGCGGAAGCGGTATTGGCTCACCAGGTTGATGTTGGTGGTCGCGGTCAGGGCAGGTTCTGGCGCTGATGTCGCCGCCGAGGCCGGTGCGGGTGCGTCCGCTGCTCTTACTTCCGCATTGACAAGGAGCGAGCCAAACGCGAGCAGAGAGGCACAAGAGACAAAGCGATAAGCAATCATTTTTGTCGTTTCTGAAGTTGCGACGGCTTGCGTGCTTCCCTGCCACAGAGAAACCACGCCAGGGCGAGCGGTGCGACGACCGCGCCCAAGGCCAACAGAATGCCCAGCCCGTCGTTCACTGTTGAAAAGCTTCAGCGGCGAGCGGCTTCGTCGAGTTCGAGGTTGAGCGCCAGCACGTTCACCCGCGGTTCCCCGAGGAGGCCCAACAGACGGCCTTCGGTGTGACGCTCGACCATCGCGCGCACCGCCTCAGGCGCGATGCCGCGCACGCGCGCCACGCGGGCGGCCTGGTAGTTCGCGCCGGCCACGCTGATGTGCGGATCGAGCCCGCTGGCCGAGGTGGTGACCAGATCGACGGGCACGGATGCCGTGTTGCCGGGGTCGGCCGCCTTCAGCGCCTCGACCCGGCCCTTCACCGCGTCGACCAAGGCCGGGTTGAGCGGCCCCTGGTTGGAGCCGCTGGAGCCGCTCGCGTTGTTGGCCATCGGGCCGGTGGCCGAGGGGCGTCCCCAGAAGTACTTGGGGTCGCTGAAGCTTTGGCCGATGAGCAGGGAGCCGACCGGCTTGCCGTCCTTCACGACCAGGCTGCCGGTGGCCTGCGAGGGGAAGGCCACGTTGGCCACACCGGTCACGAGCAACGGGTAGGCGACCCCGGTGACGACCGTCAGCACGACGAACAGGCTCACGGCCGGGCGAATCAATGTTTTCATGGGGTTCTCCAGTTCAAACCAGGCCGACGGCGCTCAGCACCAGATCGATGACCTTGATCCCGATGAAGGGCACGATCACGCCGCCCAGGCCGTAGACCGCCAGGTTGCGGCGCAAAAGCGTGGCTGCACCGATGGGCCGGTACTTCACGCCCTTCAGCGCCAAGGGAATCAGAAAGATGATGATCAGCGCGTTGAAGATCACCGCCGACAAAATGGCCGAGTTGGGGCTTGTCAGCTGCATGACATTGAGCGCTGCCAGTTGCGGGTAGGTGGTGACGAACGCCGCCGGGATGATGGCGAAGTACTTGGCGATGTCGTTGGCAATGCTGAAGGTGGTGAGCGAGCCACGCGTCATCAGCATCTGCTTGCCGGTTTCCACCACCTCGATCAGCTTGGTCGGGTTGCTGTCGAGATCGACCATGTTGCCGGCCTCCTTGGCCGCCTGCGTGCCCGAGTTCATGGCCACGGCCACGTCGGCCTGCGCCAGCGCCGGAGCGTCGTTGGTGCCGTCGCCCGTCATCGCCACCAGCTTGCCTTCGGCCTGGTATTGGCGGATGAGGTCGAGCTTCTGCTCGGGCGTGGCTTCGGCGAGGAAGTCGTCCACGCCGGCCTCGGCTGCAATGGCCGCGGCCGTGACGCGGTTGTCGCCCGTCACCATCACCGTCTTGATGCCCATGCGGCGCAGTTCGGCGAAGCGCTCCTTGATGCCGCCCTTCACGATGTCTTTGAGCTCGATCACGCCCAGCACCTTGGTGCCGTCGCAGACTGCCAATGGCGTGCTGCCGCGGCGCGAAACTTCTCCGACCGCCGTGTCCAGTGCGGCCGGAAAGCTGCCGCCCAGCGCCTCGACGTGCTTGCGGATCGCTTCGGCCGCGCCCTTGCGCACCTGGCGTGCGACGCCGGAGGCGCTTGCCGGCAAGTCGACGCCGCTCATGCGCGTTTGCGCCGAGAAGTGCACGAAGTTGGCGTTCAGCGATTGCAGATCGCGCTCGCGCAGGTTGAACTTCTGCTTGGCCAGCACCACGATGCTGCGGCCTTCGGGCGTTTCATCGGCCAGCGAAGCCAGCTGCGCCGCGTCGGCGAGGTCGCTTTCTTTCACGTTGGGCGCCGGAATGAAGGCCGAGGCGGCGCGGTTGCCCAGGGTGATGGTGCCCGTCTTGTCGAGCAGCAGCACGTCGACGTCGCCAGCGGCTTCAACTGCGCGGCCCGAGGTGGCGATCACGTTGGCCTGCATCATGCGGCTCATGCCGGCCACGCCGATGGCCGAGAGCAAGCCGGCGATGGTGGTCGGAATCAGGCACACCAAGAGTGAGATCAGCACCGTGACCGTGATGGGGGAGCCCGCCTTGGCCACGTCCACGCTGAACAGCGAGTAGGGCAGCAGCGTGACCGTGACGGCCAGGAAGACGATGGTCAGCGCCACCAGCAGAATGGTCAGCGCGATCTCGTTGGGCGTCTTCTGGCGCTTGGCGTTCTCGACCATCGCGATCATCCGGTCGACGAAGGTTTCGCCCGGGTTGACCGTGACACGCACGACGATCCAGTCGGACAGCACGCGGGTGCCACCGGTCACGGCCGAGAAGTCGCCTCCCGATTCACGGATCACCGGAGCCGATTCGCCGGTGATGGCGCTTTCGTCCACCGAGGCCACGCCTTCGATCACCTCCCCGTCGGCGGGCACCACGTCGCTTGCCACCACCAGGATCGTGTCGCCCTTGCGCAGGTTTTGCGATTCCATCGGGTGCCACTTGGCGCCGTAGCGTGGCGACTCCATCTTCTTGGCCCAGGTTTCCTTCTTCAGGCTGCGCAGCGAAGCGGCTTGGGCCTTGCTGCGGCCTTCGGCCAGGGCCTCGGCGAAGTTGGCGAAGAGCACGGTGAACCACAGCCACAGCGCGATGGCGAGGATGAAGCCTGCCGGGGCTTCGCCTTTGCCACCGAAGGCCTGGGCGCACAGCAGGGTGGTGATGATGCTGCCGACATAGACGACGAACATCACCGGGTTGCGCCATTGCACGCGCGGGTCGAGTTTCTTGAACGATTCGACCACCGCCGGTTTGACCAGAACGGGGTCGAAGAGCGTGAATGTTTTGCGGGTCATGTCAAGGCTCCTGCCGGGCCGCCCCAAAGGAGGCCTGCGCCCCCTCGGGGGGCAGTGAACGAAGTGAGCGTGGGGGTTGTCATGTCAGGGCTTCTGCCGGGCCGCCCCATGGGAGGCCAGCGCCCCCTCGGGGGGCAGTGAACGAAGTGAGCGTGAGGTTTGTCATGTCTTCACTTCCAGAGAATCAGGTGTTCAACCACGGGGCCCAGCGCAAGCGCCGGCACGTAGTTGAGCAAACCGACGAGCAGTACCACGCCGACCAGCAGGGTCACGAACAACGCGCCGTGCGTGGGCATGGTTCCACTCGTGACAGCAATGCGTTTCTTCGCCGCCAGAGAGCCGGCAATGGCCAGCACCGGCACGATCACGCCGAAGCGGCCAAACCACATTGCGATGGCCAGCAACACGTTATAGAACGGTGTGTTGGCCGAGAGTCCAGCAAAGGCGCTGCCGTTGTTGTTGCCCGCCGAGGTCAAGGCGTACAGGATTTCCGAGAAGCCGTGGGCTGCGGGGTTGGCGATGCCGGCGCGGCCCGCGTCACTCATCACGGCGATGGCCGCGCCCAGCAAGACCAGCAGCGGCGTGACGAGGATGGCGATCGAACTCATCTTCATCTCGTAGGCCTCGATCTTCTTGCCCAGGTATTCGGGTGTGCGGCCAATCATCAGCCCGGCAATGAACACCGCCAGGATGGCGAAGACCAGCATGCCGTACAGCCCGGTGCCCGTGCCACCGAACACCACCTCGCCCAGCTGCATGTTGACCAGCGGCACCAAACCACCCAACGGCGTGAACGAGTCGTGCATGGCAATCACTGCGCCGCAGGAGGCATCGGTGGTGATGGTGGCGAACAGGCCCGAGTCGGCGATGCCGAAGCGCGTTTCCTTGCCTTCCATGTTGCCGCCCGCTTGCGTGGCGCTTGCGGCCTGGTCGACGCCCAGGGCCGCGAACTGCGGGTTGCCCTGCTGTTCGAAGGTGATGGCGGCAACGGCGCCGGCCGCGAACAGCACGAACATGGCGATGTAGATCGTCCAGCCCTGACGCTGGTCGGACACCATGCGCCCGAAGGTGAAGCACAGCGCGGCCGGGATCAGGAAGATCAACAACATCTGCACGAAGTTGGAGAGCGCTGTCGGGTTCTCGAACGGGTGAGCAGAGTTGGCGTTGAAGAAACCACCGCCGTTGGTGCCGAGCATCTTGATCGACTCTTGCGATGCGACCGGGCCCATGGCCAGGGTTTGCGTGGCAGAGGTCTTGTCCTCCATCACGGCTTCGCCCTTTTCGGTCTTCATGGCTTGGCCGTCTGCGCCGAGCTTGGGCACCTGGTACTTGACGACTTCAAGCGTGGTCACGTCTTTGTAGGCGTCGAAGTTCTGCACCACGCCTTGCTGCACGAAGAACAGCGCCGAGACGAAGGCCAGCGGCAAGAGGATCCACAGCGTCACGCGGGTCAGGTCGACCCAGGCATTGCCGATGCTCTGCGCCGAGTGGCGTGCAAAGCCACGGATCAGCGCGATCACCACCACGATGCCGGTGGCCGACGACAAGAAGTTTTGTACCGCCAGGCCCAGCATCTGGGTCAGGTAGCTCATGGTCTGCTCACCGCTATAGCCCTGCCAGTTGGTGTTGGTGGCGAAGCTGACGGCGGTGTTGAACGAAGAGTCGGGCGACACGTTGGCCATGGCCTGCGGGTTCAGCGGCAGCCACAGCTGCAAGCGCTGCAAGGCATAGATGGCCAGCACGCCGAGTGCATTGAACAAAATGATGGCCAGCGCGTAATTGAGCCAGCCCATCTCGCCGTCGGCCTTGATGCCGCACAGACGATACAGTCCACTTTCAATGCGGTTGGCAAAGCGCAGCCGCCCGTCCATCACGCTTGTGATGTAACGCCCCAAAGGAATGGCAAGCAGCAACAGCACGATGCTGTAGCTCGCAAACAGTATCCAGGCGTGGCTGGTCATGAGAAGTCCTCCGGCCGCAGCAAGGCAGCCACCAGGTAAATGAGCAAGCCGATCGAGACCACGCTACCGAGCACATAGAGCCAGCTCATTGCTTAGGGCCCCCCAACTTGGCACAGCCCTTGGCCATACCGACCATGAGCAGCCAGAACACGGCGCACAGCGCCAGATAAGCGAAGTCCATCGAAAGCCCTCCTTCAAAGTGACCTGGATCGTAAAAAGCGGCGCGTAAAGATGTCGATAAATTTGCGCCCGTCGACATAAAGATCGCATCAAAAGTGTCGCGATCCTTAGGAGCTGCACAGCAGTGGTGGCGATGGTGCGGTCCATCGGAGCGCATGACCTTGCTACATCAAGGTGATCCTGGGGTAATGGCCCGATCTTGATGAAATCTTTGCACCTTGATGGCAAATCTTTGCGAAGCTTTATGCCCGGTCTCTTCCAATAAGAACAAGCCGCTAGATCGACTTGAATGCGCCGGCGATGGAGGATTGCCATGACTGCTGTCGGAATTCGTCGCTTTCAACCGAGCGACTCGCTCAGTGAGCACAATCTCATGTTGCAGCGCGCATTCGCGCCGACTGCGCACCAAGGATTGAGCTTCACTGGAGCCATCCCATCGTCCGGTCTCACACTACACCAGCGAAAGTTGGCCGACTGCTTTGTCGCCATCGCCGATGGGAGGATCGTCGGCTCGATCACCCTGCAAGCAACCGACAGGAAGTCGCCTTCGCCCTGGTTCCGAGAACTCGGCGTGGCCAGGATCCACGACTTTGCCGTGGATCCTGGCTACCAGTGCAACGGAGTGGGGCGAGCCCTCTTGAAGACGGCAGAGAACTGGGCGACATGCCGCCAGTGCCTGGAGCTAGCGCTGGACACCCCGCAGGCTGCAGAACGTTTCAATGCCTACTGCATTCGTCGCGGCTTCAGGCGCATCGACACCGTGCGACTCTCTGACAATGCCCACTCCAGCCTCGTCTTGAGCAAGGCACTGGATCGCCGGGCGCTCTCATTAGGTACTGACCACTGGCCGGCGCGGCATCCCGCTGAGCTGGCGGAATTGGCCCGAGGTCGGCAGGTCGCTAATCGCTGATCGCGTGCTGAAGGCAGCATGACGGACTAACCGACTTTCCCAAGCGGCCGCCCGGAGGCTCGTAGGAAAACGAGCAACACGGCCGGCCCAAGCGCGTTGGCCTCGTACTTCCCTTAGCGCTTTGCTGTCGTCGTCGAAAGCCGGAAGCACAGGCGGACACCGATGTCGGTGAGGCTCTTTGGAATCTCGGTTTTGCAGATGAAGCCCTGATGAAATCTCGTCATTTCTCCCTCCTGATCGCCCAGCACTTTGGCTGGCAACAGGGCAGGAGGCCAAGCCTACGAAATATTGCGGGTTAACCCAATTCGACACCGATGGGCTGTGTATGGCAAATGATCACCCCAAGGTGAGCATTGAAAGGAGGTCAGTACGATTCTGCGGGCCGGCCGCGCCAAAGTCGACTTGTCAGGCACATCCCGATGTCGGCGATCGCGGTAGGGATGCCGGTTACCCGGCACCCCCCGCACAGATCCGTAGGTGCCCAAGTAAGGCATACGGCTCCTACCTCGGGTATCTGACGGCGATCCGATCTTCGAGCCAT
>CAXTCD010000223.1:0-7281 GCA_964242145.1 uncultured Rhizobacter sp. | reverse complement strand
GCGAACGTACTGGCTGTCGGTGTAGAGCGTGACATCACAGGTGCGCTTCAAGGACGCCAGCGCCTCGATCACCGCCGTGAGCTCCATGCGGTTGTTGGTGGTCAGTGCCTCGCCACCAAAGAGTTCTTTCTCATGCGCTGCGGTGCTGAGCCAGGCGCCCCAGCCGCCCGGCCCCGGATTGCCCTTGCAGGCCCCGTCGGTGTAAATCGTGACGGCAGGGCGTTGAATGGCAACAGCGGGCGAGTCGGGCGTGGAAGTCGTCATGTTCAGGGGGTCACCTTCGGGAGGAATTGGGATGGCGATGGCTCACCGCGGCCGGCGCTGCTTTGGCAGCCATGCGCTGGCGCCGCACCAGGCCCACCAGACGCATGCCACGAACGCGCTTGACGGCAACCAGCATGTACACCGCGCCAAGCACGGGCCACCAGCGGTCAGCGGTGCGTTCCATCCACTCGAAACGCGCCAGCCAGGGCTCGGATGCCAAAGGAGGACGATAGCAGCCGAAACGCCCCTCCTCCACTTCGAAGCTCAGCAGCCGCAGCCAGTCACGCAGCCGCCAATAGCCGATGAAATCGCCTTCGCTCGGCAGGAACAAGGGCGAGCCCATTCCACTGCCCATGCCGCGTCGCAGTCGGCCGAACTTTTGCCTCAGAGACCACAGACTGGCCGGGTTGAAGCCGACGATCACCACGCGGCCTTCCGGCATCAGCACCCGCTCAACCTCACGCAAAGCCAAGTGCGGGTCTCGCGCCAGCTCCAACGCATGGGGCAGCACGATCAAATCAAGGCTCTGGCTGTCGAATGGCAAGGCATCAAAATCGCATTGCAGCACCGCGCTGCGTCTTGATGCCATTGATACCGATGGAACTTCAAGCGACCGGCCGAACTCCATCGCCACAGCCGATGGCTTCAATGAGTCAGCAGGAGAGTTAGTAGGAAGCGGGCGTTCGGTTTGATCACTGACCAGCCAGCGGTGAGGCATGCGGTTGGCTCGCAGCGCATCGAGTTCGGGCAGACCCAATTGAACGGCGTGGAAGCCGAAAATGTCGGCCACACTGCGGTCCATCTGCGCCTGTTCCCAAGCCAGCAGGTAACGGCCGGGCGGCGTTTCCAGCCATTGGGCCAACCCTTTCATTTCATTCAACTGCGCCATGGAACTGCTTGCACTGCCCGCCTTCACCGACAACTACATTTGGATGATGCACGATGGCCGCCAGGCGCTCGTCGTCGATCCGGGAGAGCCGGCGCCGGTGGAGCGTGTGCTGGATGACCAGGGTCTTGAACTCGCCGGGATTCTAGTGACCCATCATCATCGCGATCACACCGGTGGCATTGCCGCGCTGCGGCAGCGATTGAAAGGCCCCGTCTACGGCCCGGCCCATGAAGACATTCCGCAGCCATTCGAGCCACTCGACGGCGAAGATCAGATCGAGCTGCTGGGATGGCGCTTTCAGGTGATCGATGTGCCGGGCCACACCGCGGGCCACATCGCCTACTTCCACCAACCTGCGCAAGGTGCGCCCATCCTGTTCTGCGGCGACACCTTGTTTTCCGGCGGCTGCGGCCGGCTCTTCGAAGGCACGCCAGCACAGATGCACCGCTCGCTGACGCGGCTTTCGGCCCTGCCCGGGCCGACTCGTGTTTGCTGCGCCCATGAATACACGCTGTCTAACCTAAAGTTCGCCCGCACGGTCGAACCCCACAATAGCGATCTGCAGACCTACAGCGCGCAATGTGAATCACTGCGTGCACGTGGCGAGCCCACCCTGCCCAGCTCCATCGAACAGGAGCTGCGCATCAATCCCTTTTTGCGTTGCGGTCAGGCCGATGTAGCCGAAGTCGCGCTTGCGCAAGGAGCAGCAAGCGAAGACGAGACCGATGTCCTGGCTGCGCTTCGTGAATGGAAGAACAATTTCCGATGACTGATTCGAAAAATTTCCGGCGGCCCCTGATCGCAGCGGCCATTACCCTCACGATGCTGCTCGGCGCCTGTTCGACGCTGGTGGCGCCGCCGGACCAGAGCGCCGACCTGCCGGCCGTCATTGCGGCCTTGCCCGATGCCCCGGCGATGACCGACAGCACATCTGCGGCGCCCGAAGCTTCAGCCTCGACCCCGATGCAGGCAGCGCCCGTGGGCAGCGAGGCCGATGAGACGCCGTTGGTAGCCAAGCCCATCGACCCCTTGCGGCCTGAAGAATCGGTCGACCTCGATTCCAAGGTCGCCACGATCGACTTATGGATGAGGCTGCGCCGCGGCTTCGCGATTCCTGATCTCGACACACCCCTCGTGCGCACCGGCGAGCAGTGGTACGCCACACGGCCTGATTACGTTCAACGCATGACCGATCGCGGCAGCCGCTACCTCTTCCACATCCTCGAAGAAGTCGAGCGGCGCGGTATGCCGACCGAGTTGGCGCTGCTGCCGTTTGTCGAAAGCGCATTCAATCCGCAGGCGGTGTCGTCGGCCAAGGCCTCCGGCATGTGGCAGTTCATGCCGGCCACCGGCAAGGACTATGAGCTTCGACAAAACATCTTTCGCGACGACCGCCGCGATGTGCTGGCCTCTACCCGCGCCGCACTCGACCACCTCGGCCGCCTGTATGCGATCTTCGGCGACTGGCATCTGACGCTGGCGGCCTATAACTGGGGCGAAGGCAATGTGCAGCGCGCCATTTCCCGCAATCAGCGAGCCGGCAAGCCAATCGACTTCCTCAGCCTGCGCATGCCCGACGAAACCCAGTACTACGTGCCAAAGCTGCAGGCAGTCAAGAACCTGGTGACCCACCCGGAGAACTACAGCATTACCTTGCCCGCGCTGGAAAATCACCCGTATTTCCTCAGCGTACCAATCGAGCGCGACATCGACGTTGCACTCGCGATCGAATTGGCCGAAGTACCCAGCGACGAGTTCTACGTCTTGAACCCGCAGATGAACAAGCCGGTCATCCTTGCCGCCGGCACGCCGCAGATCTTGCTGCCCTATGACAACGCCAGCCTCTTCGTCAAAAACCTGGCCTCTCACCGCGGGCCGCTGGCCACCTGGACGGCCTGGGTCGCCCCGCGCACGCTGCGCCCGGTCGACGCTGCCCAGCAGGTCGGCATGAGCGAGAACGAACTGCGCGAAGTTAACAAGATCCCACCGCGCATGCTGGTGAAGGCCGGCTCAACACTGCTGGTGCCACGTGGTGGCGCGATGCTGAAAGACGTGTCGCTGCACGTGGCCGACAACGCGGTGATGACGCTGGCGCCCGAAGCCGCACCACCACGCCGCATCAGCCTGCGCGCCAGCAAGGGCGATACCGTGGTGACGATCGCCCGCCGTTACCGTGTCACACCCGAGCAAGTCGCGGAATGGAACCACAGGAACTCGGCAGGTGCCTTTCGGCTGGGCGAGCCGGTGGTCGTGTTCGTGCCCAGAACGGCCAGGCTCGGCGGCGCACGCGCGCACAAGGCACGGGCCGTCAAGAAGCCGGTGCTGAAGAAAAGATCAACGCGCCGCTGAGTTCGCCACTGAGTTCAAGACGGCGCATGGGCTCTCGATGAGGGCTCATGCGCATTCGTGGATCAATGGTCTTTCGGCGCCTGGTCAAGCCAGCCTGTGTGAACACGACGGCGATTCAGCGGAAGCCATGGGGGCTCTTCAGCGGCGATCCACCAAGGCGTGGGCGATGGTGCCGAGATCGACGTATTCCAGTTCGCTGCCGATCGGCACGCCCCGCGCCAGCCGGGTGACACGCAGCGACCGTGCTTTCAAGGCTTCCGCCAGCACATGGGCCGTCGCCTCGCCTTCGGCGGTGAAGTTGGTCGCGATGATCACTTCATCGACCGTGCCATCGGCAGCGCGGTCCAACAGCGGCTGCAGGCCGATGTCATGGGCGCCGATGCCGTCAAGCGGGCTCAGCCGCCCCATCAACACGAAATAGAGGCCGCGGTAGCTACCCGTTCGCTCCAGTGCCGCCTGATCGGCTGGCGTCTCGACCACCAGCAGTTGCCGCGTGTCGCGGGTGTCGTCAAGGCAGGTGCGACAGACTTCGCCTTCGGTGAAGGTATGGCAACGCGTGCAATGGCGAATGTGGTCGACCGCCTGCTGCAACGAGCGTGCGATGCGCTGCGCGCCTTCGCGGTCATGCTGCAACAAATGAAATGCCATGCGCTGCGCCGACTTCTGGCCGACGCCTGGCAGGCGCCGCAAGGCCTCAATCAGGCCTTCGAGAGCCGGCTCACTCATGGACGCCATCGCCTGCCAGCGCAGCCAGGCAAAGGCATGGCGACGGCAGCGCCTTCATGTCAGGCGGAGGTCGAGAGCGTGCAGTCGCAAGCCGGGAAACGCTCATTGTGTTCAGAACGGGAACTTCATTCCGGGCGGCAGCGGCATGCCGGCCGTGAGCTTGCCCATTTTCTGTTGCGACAGTTCCTCGGCGCGGCGCACGCCATCGTTGAACGCGGCAGCCACCAAGTCTTCCAGCATGTCCTTGTCGTCAGCCAGCAGGCTCGGGTCGATCACGATGCGTTTGACATCGTGCTTGCAGGTCATCGTCACCTTCACCAGGCCGGCGCCCGACTGGCCTTCGACTTCGATCGTGGCCAGTTCGTCCTGCGCCTTCTTCAGGTTGTCTTGCATCGCCTGCGCCTGCTTCATCAGGCCGGCGAGTTGGTTCTTCATCATGATGGGGTTCCTTCTTCAGTGAGGTTTGACGGAGCCGGGCACGATGCGCGCAGTCTTGAACTGCTGCATCAGCGCCTGGACCAAAGGGTCGTTGTGAATGATGTGCTCGGCCTGCTCCTGGCGGCGAATGCGTTCGGCCGACGCGCGATGCGAGGGCGAATCCAGAGCCACGCCAGCTTCAGTTTCGATCAGCACCGGCTGCTTCAGCCAATCGCTCAACGCGGCCTGCAGCTTGTCCCGGTGTACGTTGGCGCGCAGCATCTCGCGCTCCAGCCGCAAGCGCCAGATCGGCTTCGGTCCTCCTTCGTCGATGGCCACGCATTCGGATTGCATCGCCAGCTCGCGCACCAGCGCGCTGATGCTGCCGGCCTCGTTCAACTCGCCGACAACCTGGGCCCAGCGATCGCCGAGTGCGGTCGTGACGCGCGGCACATCCTGCTTCAAGGGGCGCAAAGCCACCGTGGCGGTGATCGGCTCGGCCGCAGCAAGAACCGACGCCGATGCCATCGACACCGCTTCAAACTCGCTGCTGAGCGGCATGGCCAGCGAAGGCGCCTCGTCTTCGAACGGCACATCGAGCCAGGGCGGCGGTTCGCTCTCACGGGCCATCACCCGTGCCGCAGGCGCAGCAGCCACCGCGGCAGGCCTTGCGGCCTCGCGGCCGGGCGCCGCTGTGGTTGAAGCGGCGGTGGAAGCAGCAAGCGCAGCAACGGCGACTGTGTCAGGAGATGGCTCTGCCGCAGATGGCGTAAAGGGACGGCGCGGCTCGACCGAGGGCACCGCGGCGACAGGCAAAACAGCAGCAACGGGCGAAACGGCAGCAAGCGCCGGCGCTGCGGGAGATGCGTTTGCAGATGCAGGCCCAGGTGCCGGCGCTGATTCAGGCTTTGCCGTGGGCGTCGGCCTGCGACCCGCCACCGTTGCCGTCGACACCAAAGCGGTATCTGATGCAGGCACTGCCGAGGCAGGACAAACCGCACCCGAAGCCGCGGCGGATGTGCCCGGCCCCGGCAGGGCCGATGCTGTATCGGGGCGCGCACGAGGTGCCGATGCACCGACCTGCCCGGGCCGGAACGTCAGCATGCGCAGCAGCACCATCACCAGGCCGCTGTACTCATCGGGCGCCAGCGCCAGCTCGGCGCGACCGTGCAACACGATGCTGTACAACAACTGAGTTTCATCCGGCGCCAGCAAGCCCGACAAACGCGCGGCTGTCGGCGCATCCGGATCACTTTCGTCGATCGCATCCGGCACAGCCTGCAGCACCGCCATCTGCTGCAGCAAAGCGGCCATCTCTTCGAGCGTTCCGCTGGCCGACAAGCCGAGCGAGCGCAGCCCGTCGACCGACTGGATCACCGCCGCACCATCGGCTGCGGCCAAGGCCTCGACCAATCGAACCGCGTGGCTGCGATCGACAGCCCCGAGCATCTGCCGCACACCGGCTTCGCTCAAGCTGCCGGCCCCAAACGCGATGGCTTGGTCGGTCAGTGACAAGGCATCGCGCATCGAGCCGCGCGCCGCACGCGAAAGCAAGCGCAAGGCGCCGGCCTCGGCTTCGATCTGTTCGGCCACCAGCACGCGCGCCAGATGCTCCTGCACCGTCTGCAGCGCCATCGGCCGCAGGTTGAACTGCAGGCAGCGTGACAGCACCGTGGGTGGCACCTTCTGCGGGTCGGTCGTGGCCAGCACGAACTTGAGGTACTCCGGCGGTTCCTCGAGCGTCTTCAGCATCGCGTTGAACGCGGTGTTGGACAGCATGTGGACTTCGTCGATCATGTAGACCTTGAAGCGGCCGACCACCGGCTTGTAGACCGCCTGATCAAGCAGCTGCGAGATCTCTTCGACACCGCGGTTCGACGCGGCATCAAGCTCCACATAGTCAACGAAGCGGCCGCTGTCGATGTCGCGGCAGGCATTGCACACGCCACAAGGTTGGGCTGTGATGCCGCCCTGCCCATCGGCACCGGTGCAGTTCAAGGCTTTGGCAAGAATGCGCGAGACCGAGGTCTTGCCAACGCCGCGGGTGCCGGTGAACAGGTAGGAATGGTGCAAGCGCTGCTGCGTCAAGGCATTGCTCAACGCCTTCACCACATGCTCTTGGCCCACCAACGCTTCGAAATCGCGGGAGCGGTATTTGCGAGCCAGTACGAGGTAAGACATCCGGCGATTCTAAGGTCGGGCCGGCGCCTCGCTCGGCCGGTGCCGGATAATCCACGGTTTCGCCAGCCGCACCTTTCCGATGAAGCCCACGCACGCGACCGATTCTTCCAACACCCCTCTCAGCTATGAACAGGCCGGCGTCAACTACGACCTGATCGACCCGCTGAAGGTCGCCGCGCAGCGCGCTGCGAAAGAAACCGGCGCGCACCTCGCGGCACACGGCTTCAGCGAGGTCGAGGCTTCGCGCGGCGAGTCGGCCTATGTGGTCGATGTCGGGCCGTTCTACATCGCATCGATCGTCGAATGCCTGGGCTCGAAGGCTTTGGTGGCCGACGAGATGAAGGCACTGACCGGCAAGAGCTACTACGACGGCATTGCGCAAGACACGATCGCGATGGCGATCAACGACCTGATCACCGTCGGCGCCACGCCGCTGGTGGTGCAGGCCTACTGGG
>CAXTCD010000222.1:0-7394 GCA_964242145.1 uncultured Rhizobacter sp. | reverse complement strand
TCGGTTATGTCGATACCGATAACCGGCTGGGCGCCGAACTGGCCACCGGCCATCTGGTAGCCGGCGGTCGCCGCCGGATCGGCACCATTGCCGGCCCGGCCGACATGATCGCTGCGGTCGACCGGCTGGCCCACTTGCACGGCGCGGCGCTCATGCTCGAAGCGGTCGGCACGCACGGCGTTGCCCAGCGCGTCGCCATCGGCGATCGTCAGCGCCGAGTAGTCACGCCATTGGTCGGGGTAGCCGATCTTGGTCGTGTATTTCGCCAGCTTGTCTTTCGCACGCTCGCGCGTGGCCGGGCTCATCCAGCGCAGGCCGTCGATCGATTGGCGATAGCTCGTCATCAGGTTGGCCACCAGTTGCTGCATGCGCGCCTTGTAGTCGGGCGGGAAGTGCCGCGCCACATAGATCTGGCCGACCGCCTCGCCCAGTGCGCCATCGAGCGCTGCGGTGGCCTGCTGCCAGCGTGGCTTGGGTTGCTCCAGGCCGCGCAAGGTGTGGCCGTGGTAGGCAAAGCTGACGTCGCGGAAGGCCTTCGGCAGCACGTCGGCATGGGCATCGAGCAGGCGGGCATGGTGGTAGAGCTTCCAGTCAGCCAGCGAGCTGGTCTTGACGATGCGCGACAGGGCCTTGACGTAGCTCGGCTGCCCGACCACCAGGTGATCGATCGAATGAAGGGCGCCGCCTTCGAAGAAACCGTTCCAGGCGATGCCCGGTGCTTGCCGCGCCAGTTGCAGCGGCGTGCGTGGGTTGTAGGTCTTGATCGAATCGCGGCTGTCGACTTGCGACCATTGCACACGCGCCAGCTTCTTCTCCAGCGCATAGACCGCCTGGGCATGCGCTTGTGCCTGCGCGTCGCCGCTCAGTGTGAAAAGCGTTTGCAAGTAGGCGAGATAAGCGTCGCGCGCCTTCACGAAGTGCGCGTCGTTGAGCAGGTAGTAATCGCGGTTGGGCAGGCCCAGGCCGTCTTGCCACAGCGAGGCGCGGTTGATGCCCGGCTCCTTGGGGTCGCCGCTGACCAGCACGCCCAGCGGCGACGGCGCGACGCCTTGCCAGCGGCCCCACAGCGCGGTCAGGCTTGAGGGGCTGTCGACCGCATCGACTTGCGCGAGCCACGCTTGCAGCGGCGCCACGCCAGCGGCATCGATCGCCGCCTCATCGACGAAGCTGCGATAGAAGGCGCCGATCTTCTGCTCGACGCCACCGGCCGGCGCGGCATCGCCGCTCAGGCCTTCGCAGATCGCGCGCACCCGCGCATCGGCGCGGTCGCCCAGCTCCTGCGCAATGCCGAAGTCCGACTTGTCGGCCGGGATCGGCGTGTCTTTCAGCCATTGGCCGTTGGCCGCGTTGAACAGATCGTCTTGCACGCGCACGGTGCTGTCGAACCCGTCGCGATTGAACGTGGACGCCAGCGCGGCCGGTTGCGCTGCAATGGCCCACGCCGCCTGCCAGGCGAGCGCGGCCAGCGCCAGATGCTTGAACTTCATGGTGCTACCTCGTGATGTCGATGGAGCGGGCTGATGGAGCAGGCCGATAGGGCAAGCCGATGGAGCAGCCCGATCGAGCAAGGGCCCTCACCAGATGCGGATGCGCTCTTCGCTGGGTTTGTACATGCCGTCGCCGGGCTTCGTGCCGAAACTCTCGTGGAAGCCGTCGTGGTTGATCGACGCCCCGTTGGCGCGGAACTGCGATGGCGAATGGGGGTCGGTGGTGAGCAGCTGCAGCGCACGCGATTCGCGGGCCTTGCCGCGCCAGGCGACCGACCAAGCCAGGAAGAAGCGCTGGTCGCCGGTCAGCCCATCGATCAGCGGCGCGGGCTTGTCGCCCAGCGCCAGATGGTAGGCCTTGTAGGCGATCTGCAGGCCCGACAGGTCGGCGATGTTTTCGCCGAGCGTCAACTTGCCGTTGACCTTGCTGCCGGGCAGCGGCTCGTACTGGCTGTATTGCGCGACCAGGCGCTCACCGAGCGCATCGAAGGCCTTGCGGTCAGCCTCGCTCCACCAGTTCTGCAGCTTGCCGGTACCGTCGTACTGGCTGCCTTCGTCATCGAAGCCATGGCTGATCTCGTGTCCGATCACGGCACCGATGGCGCCGTAATTGGCCGCATCGTCGGCAGCCATGTCGAACAGCGGCGGCTCCAGGATCGCCGCCGGGAACACGATCTCGTTCGCGTTGGGGTTGTAGTAGGCATTGACGGTTTGCGGCGTCATGCCCCACTCGCGGTGATCGACTTTCTGGCCGATGCGCTTGGCCCGGCGCTCATACGCAAAGCGGCCCGCGCGACGGCTGTTGCCGAAGGCGTCGCCTTCGCGCATTTCGAGCGCCGAATAGTCGCGCCATTGGTCGGGGTAGCCGATCTTGGTCGTGTACTGCGCTAGTTTTTCCTTGGCGCGCAGTTGTGTCTGCGGGCTCATCCAGGTCACCTTGTCGATCGAGTCGCCATAAGCGACCAGCAGCTTGTCGACCAGCTCGCGCATGCGCAGCTTGTATTCGGGCGGGAAGTGCCGCGCGACATAGACTTGGCCGACGGCTTCCCCGAGCGCGCGGTTCAATGCGGCGTTGCCCAAACGCCAACGCGGCAGCTGCTGCTCGTTGCCTTGCAGTGCCTTGCCGTGGAAGGCGAAATGCGCGTCGCGGAAGGCCTGCGGCAGCACCAGCGCGCTGTCGTCGATCAGGCGTGCGCGCAGGTAGAGCTTCCAGGTGGCCAGCGGCGTTTCGCGCACGGCCTTGCCGAGTGCGGTGGCATAGCTCGGCTGGGCGATCGAAACTCGGTCGATCACCGGCAGCCGCGCGGCCTTGAAGTAGGCGTTCCAAGCGAAGCCCGGCGCAAGCTTGTTCACCGCCTTCACCGTCAACGGGTTGTAGGTCTTGACCGAGTCGCGGTTGGCCACCGGCGTCCATTGCGCTTCGGCCAGTCGCTTCTCCAGCGTGAACACCGTGCGCGCGTGCTGTTCGGCGTGGCGGTCGCCGGTCAGGCTCAGCAGCGTTTGCAGGTAATCGAGATAAGCAACGCGTGCCTTCTCGAAACGCTCGCCCGGCTCGAGGTAATACGCCCGCGTCGGCAGGCCCAGGCCGTCTTGCCAGGTGTTGGCGCGGTAGATGTCGGGGTTCTTTGGATCGGCGTCGACATCGGCTGCGATCGGCGTGGAGGTGCGGCCTTGCAGCTCACCCAGCAGCGCGGCGAGCTGCTCCCTGGTCTTGAGCCTGTCGATCTTCGCAAGCCAGGGTGCGAGCGGCGCGGTGCCCGCCCGGTCGATCGCGGCTTCGTCGAGATAGCTCCGGTAGAACGCGCCGATCTTGGCTTCATTGCTGCCCGGCGTCGCGGTGGCTGCAGTCACTTCATCGACGATCTTGTGCACGCGCTCATCGGCGCGGTCACGCAGCTGGAACAGGGTGCCGTAGTTCGACTTGTCGGCCGGAATCGGCGTGTCTTTCAACCACTGGCCGTTGGCGGCCTTGAACAGATCGTCTTGCGGGCGGACCGAGGCATCGAAGCCGCTGCGGTCGATGCCCGCACTCAGTGGCTGGGCGGGCGCGGCGCCGGCATGGAGCGCAAGCGCGGCCAACGCGAGGGTGCGAAGTTGCATGGGGTTCTCGATGACATGCGAAAAGCTGCGTACCGGGCAAAGCCGGCACGCAGCGGGGCTGCGGAAGGGCCGCGGTTACTTTACTTGAGGCTGACGCCGTAGAACTGGTTGGTTCCGAACGGGCTCATCTTGAAGCCCTCGACGTTCTTTTGCATCGGCTGGTAGACCAGCGAGTGCGCCAGCGGCACCCATGGCGATTCGCGTTTGAAGATCTCCTGAGCCTGCTCATAGAGCTTGGTGCGCTCAGCCACATTGGCCGTTTGCTTGGCCTTCTGGATCACTGCGTCGAATTCCTTGTCGCACCACTGCGCATAGTTCGAGCCGCCAACGGCCGAGCAACTCAGCAGGTTGCCGAGGAAGTTGTCGGGGTCGCCGTTGTCGCCGGTCCAGCCGAACATGCCGATGTCGCTTTCACCGGCCTTCGCGCGCTTGATGTATTCAGCCCATTCGTACTTGACGATCTGCGCCTTGATGCCAACCTTGGCCAGGTCGGACTGGATCAGTTCAGCCGTCTGCTGGCCGTTCGGGTTGTACGGGCGTTGGACCGGCAGTGCCCACAGCTTGGTCTCGAAGCCGTTCGGGAAGCCCGCCTTGGCCAGCAGCGCCTTGGCCTTCTCGGGGTTGTATTCGGCGGCCTTGATCTGCTTGTTGTACGACCACATCGTTGGCGGGATCGGGTTCACCGCCACCGCACCGGCGCCTTGGTAGACCGCATCGATCACCGACTTCTTGTTGATCGCCAGCGAAATCGCCTGGCGCACTTCGAGGCTGTCGAAAGGCTTGTGCTTGACGTTCAGCGACAGGTAGCCGATGTTCAGGCCGTTCTTCTCCAGCAGCTTCAGGCGCGGCTCTTTCTTCAGCGCCTCGACCTCGGCCGGCTTCGGGTACGACGAGATCTGGCATTCGCCGGCCTTGAGCTTTTGCGCGCGCACCGCGGAATCGGTGTTGATCGAGAAGATCAGGTTGTCGATCTTGGCCTTGCCGGCCCAGTAGTCGGCAAAGGCGGTGTAGCGGATCTGCGCGTCCTTGTCGTAGCGCTTGAAGGCGAACGGCCCGGTGCCGATCGGCTTGGTGTTGAGGTCGTTACCGGCACCGGCCTTCAGCAGCTTGTCGGCATATTCGGCCGAATGGATCGAGGCAAAGTCCATCGCCAGGTTGGCCAGGAAGGCCGCGTCAACGGTCTTCAACGTGAAGCGCACCGTCAGCGGATCAACCTTCTCGATCTTCACGATGTTGTCGGCCAGGCCCATGTCGGAGGCGTATTCGAACGACGCGGGAAAGGCCTTCTGGAAAGCGTTCTCCTTGTTGATCATGCGATCGAAGGTGAACACCACGTCGTCGGCATTGAACTCACGCGAGGGCTTGAACCACTCGGCGGTATGGAACTTCACGCTCTTTCTCAGGTTGAAGGTGTAGACCAAACCATCGGCGCTGATGTTCCACTTTTCGGCCAGGCCGGCTTCGATGCGGGTCTCGCCGCGCTCGAACTGCACAAGGCGGTTGAACACCGTCTGCGAACTGGCATCGAAGGTCGTACCGGTGGTGTAGCGGCCGGGGTCGAAGCCTTCGGGGCTGCCTTCGGAGCAGTAGATCAGCGTGCTGGCTGCTTGCGCGCCGAGTGCCGCGAAACTTGTCAGGGCTGCCGCCAGGGTAGGGCGGGCGAGGCATTTCAATGTCTTCATGGAGGAGCCACCTTGTGGATGACGAAAAGTCGCGAGAGTCTAGGGCAAACCAAGACCCACGCGGTCTGGGTGGTTCTTGGTGGTTGCCCTCACATGCAGGTTCCACGCCATCGCTGGTCCCTTGGCTTTGCTGCGGTTGATCGCAAGCGCGCCGGCTCGCGATGCGCGACCTAGAATCACCGGCTTTGCATCGCTTGCCGGGAGTGCTCAGCCATGGCCATCTATCAGCTCGAAGCGCAGTCGCCGGTCATTGCCGAATCGGCCTGGGTGGCCGATTCGGCGCAGGTCATCGGCCAGGTGACGCTGGCCGAGAACGCCAGCGTCTGGTTCGGTGCGGTGATCCGTGGTGACACAGAAAGGATCGAGATCGGCCGCAACAGCAATGTGCAGGACGGTTCGGTGATCCATGCCGATCGGGGCTTTCCGACCGTCATCGGCAGCGAGGTGACGATCGGCCATCAGGTCATGCTACATGGCTGCACGGTCGGCGACGGCTCGCTGATCGGCATTCAGGCGGTGGTGCTCAATGGCGCGAAGATCGGTCGCCATTGCATCGTCGGTGCCGGTGCGCTGGTGACCGAAGGGAAGGAATTTCCGGACGGCTCGATGATCATCGGCTCACCGGCCAAGATCGTTCGCCAGCTGACGGCCGAGCAGATCGAAGGTCTGCAACATGGCGCCGCGCATTACGTCGAGAACGCGCAGCGCTACAAGACAGGGTTGAAGAAGTTGTCGTCATGAGTGAATTGCACAAGTTCCTGTTCTAAGGCCTGCCGGTTCGCGGCATGCTCGTGCGCCTGACCGACAGCTGGCAGGAAGTGCTGCGCCGGCGCGAGAAATCGCAAGACCCTTTTCCGCCCGCGGTGCGCGAGCTGATGGGCGAGATGGCCGCGGCCGGCGTGCTGATGCAATCGAACATCAAGTTCGAAGGCGCACTGATTTTGCAAGCGCATGGCGATGGGCCGGTGAAGCTGGCCGTGGCCGAGGTGCAGAACGATCTGGCCTTTCGGGTGACCGCGAAGGTGATCGGCGAGGTGCCCGATGGCGCGCGCCTGGAATCGATGCTGAACGTGAAAGGTAAGGGCCGCTGCGCGATCACGCTCGATCCGAAAGACCGTTTTCCGGGCCAGCAGCCTTACCAGGGCGTGGTCGGCCTGCATGGCGATCAGGGTGAGCCACTGCAACAGCTGAGTGAAGTTCTTGAGCACTACATGCTGCAATCCGAACAGTTGGACACCCGCCTGATCCTGGCTGCCAATGACGATGTGGCCGCCGGCCTGCTGATCCAGCGCATGCCGATGCAAGGCGAGGGCAACCTCGAAGGCCAGGCGGGCGGGCTGCGCAACGAAGACGAGATCGGCATCAACGAGGCCTACAACCGCATCTCGCACCTGGCCGCCACTCTGACGCGCGAAGAGCTGCTGACGCTCGACCCGGAAACGGTGATGCGCCGCTTGTTCTGGGAAGAGACGGTGCGGCGCTTCGAGCCGCAGGCGCCGCGCTTTGCCTGCACCTGCTCGCGCGAGCGCGTGGGCAGCATGCTGAAGGGCCTGGGCCGCGAAGAGACCGACAGCATCATTGCCGAACAAGGCCGCGTCGAGATCAGCTGCGACTTCTGCGGGCTGCAATATCACTTCGATCCGGTGGACGTCGGCGAGCTGTTCACGCCGCCGCGCGACCATCCGCCGGCTTCTACCACCCTCAACTGAACACAGGCGGCACGATGGGCTACGCACTGATGAAATTGATCCACCTGTCGGCCGTCATCGTCTGGCTGGGCGGCATGGCCTTCACCTTGTTCTGTCTGCGCCCGGCGGCAGCCGGCCTGACGCCCGACGTGCGCGTGCCCTTCATGGCGCGCGTGCTCGGCCGCTTCTTCGCGATCGTGCTCGCGGTGGGCCTGCTGACGCTGGCCACCGGCATCGGCATGATGCTGCGCGTGTCGCAGAGCAACCATGCCATCGGTGCGGCGTTCAACATGCCGCTGGAGTGGCGCGTCATGGCGGTGCTGGGCGTGGTGATGCTGTTGATCTTCGGCCACATCCGCTTTGCCTTGTACAAGCGGCTGCAGCGCGCCTCGGCCGCGGGCGATTGGCCGGCCGGTGGCGCCGCCCTTGGCTCGATC
>CAXTCD010000221.1:0-7470 GCA_964242145.1 uncultured Rhizobacter sp. | reverse complement strand
GCGAAGTCGATCATCATGATCGCGTTCTTCTTGACGATGCCGATCAGCAGCAGGATGCCGATGGTCGCGATCAAGGTCAGGTCCTGGTTGAAGAGCTTGAGCATCAGCAGTGCACCGACCGCCGCCGAGGGCAAGCCTGCCAGGATGGTCAGCGGGTGCACATAGCTTTCATACAGCACGCCCAGCAGCACATAGATCACCAGCAGCGCAGCGATGATCAGGATCGCCTGGCTGCCCTGCGAACTCTTGAACACCGCCGCATCGCCGCCATAGGTCGTGATGATCGAACTTGGCAGTTGGATCTGCTCGCGCACCTGCTCGATGCGCGCCGTCGCGTCGCCGAGCGCCGTTCCGGGTGCGAGGTTGAATGAGATCGTCACCGCCTGCAGCTGGCCGACGTGGTTGACCGAGGTCGGGCCGACCGTGCGTTCCACCGTCGCAAAGCTGCTGATCGGCACCAGCGCGCCATTGGATGAGCGCACATAGATGCCGCTGAAAGCGCGTTCGTCTTCCTTCGCTTCAGGCGCCACTTCCATGATCACCTGATAGCTGTCGACCGGTGTGTAGATGGTCGACACCTGCCGCTCACCGAAGGCACTGAACAAGGCCGAGCGCACCGCGTC
Source organism: uncultured Rhizobacter sp. (assembly GCA_964242145.1). Lineage (GTDB taxonomy): Bacteria > Pseudomonadota > Gammaproteobacteria > Burkholderiales > Burkholderiaceae_C > Rhizobacter. The sequence continues at coordinate 6,847 of CAXTCD010000221.1, read as the reverse complement.
GATCGACACGCCCAAGGTGTTCGCGCGGTCGCGGTCGATCTTCAATGTGGCCTGCAGCCCGCGCAGCTGTGAATCGCTGGTCACGTCACGAAATAACGGGTCGGCACGCAGGCCTTCCTGCATCTTGGTCGCCCAGTCGTTCAGCTCGCCGGCCGTCACGCTTTGCAGGATGTATTGGTATTGGCTCTTGCTCGTGCGCCCGCCCAACTGCAGGTTCTGGATCGGCCGCAGGAACACCGCGATGCCTGGCACCTCGCGCAACTGCTTGCGCAGGCCTTCGATCACCTGCTTCATCGGCTTGCGCTGACCGTGCGGCTTCAGTGTGATGAACATGCGGCCGGTGTTTTGCGCGCCGCTGCCGCCGTTGATCGAGTTGACCGCTTCGACGTTCGGATCGGCGCGCACGATCGCCGCGACCCGGTCCTGCAACTGCACCATCGCCGGGAACGAGGTGTCTTCAGAGGCCTCGGTGCTGGCGCTGATTTGCCCGATGTCTTCTTCGGGGAAAAAGCCCTTCGGCATCTCGATGAACAACACCGCGGTGCCGATGAAGGTCAGCACCGCCACGACCATCACGATCCAGCGACGGCGCAGCGCGCCATCGAGCGAGCGCATGTAGGCGCGCAACAGCGCGTTGAAGCCGCGCTCGAACGAACGCACCAGTGCACCCGGCGGCTTCTTGTGATCTTCATCACTGAGGAAGCGGCTGGCCAGCATCGGCACCAAGGTCAGTGAAACAAAGGCCGAGACGATGATGGCCAACGACACGATCACCGCGAACTCATGGAACAGCAAGCCGATCACGCCAGGCATGAAGAAGATCGGAATGAACACCGCGATCAGCGAGGTGGAGATCGAGATGATGGTGAAGCCGACTTCGCGCGAGCCGCGCAGCGCGGCCTGAAACGGTGGCACGCCTTCTTCGACGTGACGCATGATGTTCTCGAGCATCACGATCGCATCGTCGACCACCAGCCCGACCGCCAGCGTGAGCCCGAGCAGCGAGATGTTGTCGAGTGTGAAGCCGAACCCCCACAACAGCGCGACCGCCCCGACCAGCGACACCGGCAAAGACAGCGTCGGAATGACGGTCGCGACAAAGCGGCGCAGGAACAGGAAGATCACCAACACGACCAGCACGATGGTGCCGACGAGCGTGAGGTTCACGTCATGCAGCGCCTCGCGGATTGACGCCGAGCGGTCGTTGAACATCACCAGCCGCACCGACTGCGGCAGCTGCGCCCGAAAACCCGGAAGGGCGGCCGCGACCGCATCGACCACCTTCACGGTGTTGGCGTCGGGCTGGCGAAGCACGGCCAGCGTGATCGCTGTCTCGCCATTGAAGGTGGCCGAAGTCTTGACGGTCTCGAAGCTGTCTTCGACATCAGCCACATCGCGCAGGCGCACCGGGTTGCCGCTGCGACTGCTGACGATCAGCTCGGCAAACTCGGCCGCGTTGCGCAACTGGCGGTTGGCCTGCAAGGTCAAGGTCTGCTGCGGGCCATCGAGCGTGCCGACCGGCGTGTTGGCGTTCGCCGCCCGCAGTGCGGTGGTCAACTCGTCGAGGCTGATGTTGCGCGCCGACAAGGCGTCCGGCTGCACCCGCACACGCACTGCATAGCGCTTCTGGCCGAAGATGTTGACCTGCGCGACGCCCGTCAAGGTCGACAGGCTCGGCGAGATCAGATGCTCGGCGAAATCGTTCAGATCCGACATCGCGAGAGACGGCGAAGTCAGCGACAGCAGCAGCACCGGCGAGTCGGCCGGGTTCACCTTGCGATAAGCCGGCGGCTGCGTCATGTCCAGCGGCAGCGAACGCGATGCGCGCAGCAGCGCGGCCTGGACATCGACCGCGGCGGCGTCGATGTCGCGCCCTTCGTCGAACTCCAAGGTCAGCGAGGTATTGCCTAACGTGTTGCTGGAGCTGATGACGTTCAGGCCCGGAATGGTCTGGAACTGCTTCTCCAGCTGCAACGCAACCGAGGTGGCCATCGTCTCCGGGCTCGCGCCAGGCAGCGAAGCCGTCACGTTGATGACCGGCGTGTTGTAGCTCGGCAGCGCCGCCACCGGAATGCGGCTGTAGGCGATGACACCGGCCAGCACGATGGCCGCATTGAGCAGCACCGTCATCACCGGGCGGCGGATGAACAGCTCCGACAGATTCATGGCGTCACCACGGTCGTGGCCGAGGCCGCAGTCGCGGCATTTCCATGGGCCTTGGCATCACTGGCCTTGCCCGCAAACTCCGCCACCGCGCCGCCGGGCCGCACGTTCTGCCGGCCATCGACCACGACGCGCTCGCCGGGCCGCACACCGGTCACGACCGCATCGGCACCCACCGCCTCGATCAGCTCGATCGGCCGCTGCGCGGCCTTGTTGTCGTCGCCGACCACATAGACCGTCTTGCCGCGCGGGCCTTGCACGATCGCCGCCTGCGGCACGCTGATCGCGTCTTTCAGGGTCTGCACCGTCAGCCGTACTGACACATAAGCGCCGGGCCACAAGGCTTCTTCCTTGTTGTCGAACACCGCCTTCACCTTCACGTTGCCCGAAGACGCATCGACCGCGTTGTCGACGAACTGCAGCTTGCCTTGCAGCGTGCCGCGCCCTTCGGGCAGCACCGCCGCCACGCTGCCCCCGCCGTTGCGCAGCGATTTCAAAGCCTCATTGAGATTGCGCTGCGGCAGGTTGAAGCTGACGGCGATCGGGTCGATCTGCGTCAACGTAACCAGCGGCAAGCCGCTCGGTTGCACATAGCTGCCCGCGAACACGTTGATCGCGCCAGCCCGCCCGGCCGCTGGCGCGACGATGCGGTTGTAGCCCAGGCTGACCTGCGCCGCTTCGATCGCCGCGCGATCGGCGGCCACCACCGCCAGCTGCGAATCGACCAGCGACTGATTGGTGTCGACCGCGCCCTGCGCGATGAAGTTCTGCACAAACAACTCGCGGCTGCGCGCCAGTTGCCGCTGCGCATCGGCCAGGGTCGCAGCGTCTTTGGCGAGTTGCGCACGCGCCCTCGTCACGTTGACCTCATCGGTGCGCGAATCGAGCGTGAACAGCAAGGCGCCGGCTTTGACGAACTGCCCTTCGCGGATGTGCACCTTGCTGATGGTGCTGCTGACCTGTGGGCGGATTTCGACGCTGTTGAGCGAGCTGACTGCACCCGTCGCATCGAGCGTGACCGCCACATCGCGCTGCGTGGCGCGCACGGTGCTGACACTGACCGCGCCTCCTGCACCGCCACCGCCACCCGCGGCCCGATTCGAGGCCGGTCCGCCCTCCGCGTCGGGGTGCGGGCGCAGCAGGTAGCCGCCCACGCCGAGCACCCCGATTCCAACCATCACCCATGCCGTTATGTTCTTCTTCATTCTTGCCTCGTGTGGCGTAACGCTATTCAATGACTGACTTGCAGGCGAAAAGTTCGCTCGGTTCGGGCCAGCGCCCGGTTAGAGCCTCTGGCCTCAAGCCTCAGACCGACGGGCTGCGCCGAAAAAGCTTTTTCATCACCGAGAGCCCCGCAGCGACGACCGCCAGATCGGCCTCGCTGGCTTCAGCCAACAATGAAGCGATGTCGCGCCGCGCATCGAGCCGGATTCGCGAAACCACCGCCTTGCCGCTGGCGCTGGCGCTCAGCTCGCTGCGGCGGCGGTCGGCCGTGGACGTCGATGGATCGACATGGCCGGCACGCACCAGGCGATCGACCATCGCCGAGGCCGTGGCCAGCGTCACGCCGAGGAAGGCAGCGACATCGCTGACCGATGAGCGAGGCTGTCGAACGATGAAACCCAGGCAGCGGAACTGCGGAATCGACAAGCCATCGTCGACATGGCTTCGCATGCTGGCCCGCACCGCATTCATCGCGGCGGGCACCACATCGATGATCTCGGCCGCGCAGGCCAGCGCGGCGGATTCAGAAGCAATTGGCATCGGGAGCGAGCGCGGCAAGGCGCCTGAAATTACTTCGCTCAGCTTAGCATTTGCTTCTTCTCTTTGAGGAAGCTTAGATGAACACGACGGCCTTCACAGCCCGCTGACTTCACGGATCTTTACCCGTGCCGGCCTCAGGCTCGGCCGGTCGATCCGAAGCCGCCGACGCCGCGGTCGGACGCGCCGAACTCATTGACCACACGGAACTGCGCCTGCACCACCGGCACGATGACCAGCTGCGCAATGCGCTCCATCGGTTGCACGGTGTACGTGGTCTCGCTGCGATTCCAGCAGCTCACCATCAGCTGGCCTTGGTAATCCGAATCGATCAGGCCGACCAGGTTGCCGAGCACGATGCCGTGCTTGTGGCCCAGGCCCGAGCGCGGCAGGATCACCGCCGCCAGACCAGGGTCGGCGACGTGGATCGCCAGGCCCGTCGGGATCAACTTGGTTTGCCCAGGTTCGAGCGGCATCGGCGCGTCGAGACAGGCGCGCAGGTCGAGGCCGGCACTGCCCGGCGTGGCGTAAGCCGGCAGTTGCTCGGCCATGCGTGCATCAAGCACCTTGAGGTCAATCGTCGTCATGGGAATCGTTCGGAGCTAAGGTCATTCGGAGCAGGGTCAAACAACAGTGGTCGGCGAGCCTGCGCGCAGGGCTTCAGCGCCACCTCGAATCAAGATCGATACCGGAATCGCGCCGCGCTCAAACGCTGATCAAGCTCGGTGCCTCAGGCGCTGCCGGCAACACCGCAATGCGCTGCGCAATCTCGCTGATCAGAGCGCGTGCGAGCGTCAGCTTGTCGGCGCGATCGAGCTCGCGGTGGCCTTGCGCATCGATCAGCACCAGCGCGTTGTCATCGCGGCCGAAGGTGGCGGGCCCCAGGTTGCCGACGATCAACGGCAGCTTCTTGCGCTCCAGCTTTTCACGCGCATGCTTCAGCAGGTCATGGCTCTCGGCCGCAAAGCCGACGCAGAACGGCCGGCCCTCCAATTGCGCCACGGCCGCAAGGATGTCGGTGTTCTCGGTCAGCTCGAAGCTCGGCGCGACCTTGCTGCCATTCTTCTTGATCTTGTGATCGGAGAGCTGCGCCGGCCGCCAGTCGGCCACCGCGGCCGTCGCGATGAACACGCTGTGCTGCGTGGCCTGCGGTAACACCGCGTTGAGCATCTGCTGCGCGGTCTGCACATCGATGCGTTGCACGCCGCGCGGCGTCGGCAGATGCACCGGCCCGGCCACCAGCGTGACTTGCGCACCCGCCTCATGCGCGGCGCGCGCCAGCGCAAAGCCCATCTTGCCGCTGGAAAGATTGGTAATGCCACGCACCGGATCGATCGGCTCGAAGGTCGGCCCGGCGGTGATTAGCACCCGTTGGCCGGCCAGCACCTTCGGCGAGAAAAAAGCCGTCAGCTCTTCGATCAGCTCATGCGGCTCCAGCATGCGGCCATCGCCGATCTCGCCGCAGGCCTGATCGCCGTTGCCAGGGCCGAACACCGTCGCGCCATCGGCCGCCAGCTGCGCCATGTTGCGTTGCGTGGCCGGGTGCGCCCACATCTCGCGGTTCATCGCGGGCGCGATCACCAGCGGGCAACGCTCGATCGGCCGCGCCAGGCACAGCAGGCTCAGCAGATCGTCGGCGCCGCCATGCACGAGCTTGGCGATGAAATCGGCACTGGCCGGCGCCACCAGCACCGCATCGGCCTCGCGGGTCAGGTTGATGTGGGCCATGTTGTTGGCCGCGCCGCCCGATGAACGTGCGTCCCATTGGCTGGTGAAGACTTCGCGCGTCGACAGCGCCTGCATCGTCACCGGCGTGATGAAGGCTTCGGCCGCCTGCGTCATCACCACCTGCACCGTGGCGCCGGCCTTGATCAGCGCCCGCGTCAGCTCGGCCGACTTGTAGCAGGCAATGCCACCGCTCAAGCCGAGCACGATGTGCCGGCCTTGCAAATCAAAGGTCATGACGGACTTTCATTCCGAGGGGCGCGGCCCCTGATGCAGAAAACGTGCAGCGCCGGCTCACAAGGGCTTCCAGCTGCGCGACATGTCCGACAGGTTGAACAGCACGCGTGTCGCCTTGCCGTACACCTGCTCTTGAGGCAGAAAGCCCCAGACGCGCGAATCGGCCGAGTTGTCGCGGTTGTCGCCGAGCATCAGGTACTGGCCTTTCGGCACGGTGCATTCCCAGCTGCCGGCATGTTCGCTGCGGCAGGCCTTGGCCAGGCCGCCGTCCTGCAGGTTCAGCGGTAAGCGGCCCTGCACGAAAGGGTTGATCTTGATGACGCGCTGCTGGCTCTGCGTCTTTTCTTCCAGCAGCCATTGCCCGCGGTCTTCCTCGCGCTCCGGCGCCTGCGCATCGGCCTGGACCGGCACCGCGTTGATCGGCTCGCCGTTGATGCTGACCACGCCCTCTTGAAAGCGGATCTGGTCACCCGGCAGGCCGACCAGCCGCTTCACATAGAACTCCGACACGTTGAGCGGATAACGAAACACCACCACATCACCGCGCTGCGGTTGGCCGAACTCGATCGCGGTGTTGGTGAACGGCAGGCGCGGGCCGTAGGCCAGGTGATTGACGAGCAGATAGTCACCCACGCGCAGCGTCGGCTCCATCGAGCCCGATGGCACCTTCGGCCAATCGGCCACCGCGACGCGGCAGGTGAACATCAACCCGATGACGACGAAGAGCTCGGCGCCAAAGCTCACCCACAAGGGCTTGCGCTCCGGCAGAGGCAGGCGGCGCAGCCGCCGCTTCCAGGCCACCCAGCAGGCGCCGCTGGCCAGGCTCAGCAGGCACAGAATCTCGTTGATCGAAAAACCAATTTGCATGAATGTCGGACCGGATGCGGCGTGTTGTTCGCAGTGACGCGAGAGCGATGGCTTCAGAGGGGGCGGGCTGACGAAGTAGCAGACAAGAGACCCA
>CAXTCD010000220.1:0-7509 GCA_964242145.1 uncultured Rhizobacter sp. | reverse complement strand
GGGTGCGCTCGTAGGTGTTGATGATCGCGTCGAGCGTCGGGCCCTTGGTCCAGCCGTTCGACTTGACCTTGAAGGTGCGCAGCAATTCGGCCATCGCCGCGTCATCGCGCGCTTCGGCGCTACCGCCGCCGACGGCGTTAGATGCAAGCGGGTTGCTGAGCAGCCAGCTGACGTCATCGATGAACGGACCTCCCCCGTCGAAGCTGTTGAGATCAGAGCCTGCGGCGAGCCACAATTCATTGTTGAAATGTCGGATAAAGTGGCCCGGCTGGTTATAGGACTCCAGCGACACCCCTTTACCCGAGATGCCAGGCCGCGCGCACCAGGTCGCTTGCTGCTTGAAGAGATCGCTGTTGTCGAAGCTGTCTTTGCGCAGCCGTGAATTCGAATGCCTCAGGTAATCGTTCGGGTAGTTAAGCGACTGCAGCGAATAGCAGCTGGCTTCGGCCAGGCCACGCACGATCTTGAAGGTCGCATCTTGCTTGTCAAGTTCCGAGCTGTACGCGGTCACGGCACTGGTCACACCGAGGCCCGCCTGATGCCGCATGAATTGATCGGTGTAGTTCGCCGTGGTGGCCTGGAACGATTTGGTGGTGTCCAACGGCAAGCTGACACTGCCCGTCCGCAGCACTGGCAGCAAGGCGTTATGCCAGACCTGGGCCATCTTGCTGTAACCGGCAGGGTTGGGATGGGTACCGTCAAACAGATAACTCGCCAGTACGGCTGCATTCATGTCGACGAAGCTGACATGCTTACCCGCCTTTTGCTTGCCTTGAACGATGCCGGGAATGGCCGCGTTGTAGGTCTTGACCTTCGCATTCAGGCCTGAATTGCCTTCAGGCGTGATCGAAGACACCAGCAACTGGCTGTTCGGTAGCTTGGTCGTGATCTGGTCGATCAGATGGCTGAGCCGGTTTGGCGCATTCGCGAGGTCATCATTGAAGACGATGTCGTTGGTGCCGATCATCAGCGCGATAACCTGTGGCTTGTAACTGTTGAGCCACCCATCGATCGAGCCTGAGATCCCGCCGATGCGCCAGCCCGGGTGGCCCTCATGGTTCCTGTCGCTCAGGCTCGCGGGGCCATTGGATTGCGAGCCGACGAAGTCGACCGTCAGGCCATCGGCCTTCAAGGTGTTGAACAGTTCGGTGCGATAGCCACCTTGGGTATCTTTGCCGTCGGAACCATAGGTGATGGAGTCCCCCAGCGGCATGATCGTGATGGCCGCAGCGGCTTGGGCCGCCAGCGCCCGCTCGAACCGCTCAGCCGGTATCGCGGCCTCGTTCACCACAGGCTCGGCCGCTGCCAGCCGATCCGCACCCGATGCATCGGCCTGTGCCAGCGGACTGTCGTCATCAGCGCCCCCACAACCCATCGTCAGTGCCGAGGCTGCCAGCATCGCCAGCCACAATTTCGTCGTCTTCATGCACGCTCCCCGATTCGCATTGATGGCTCATTCAGCCCGCTGGGCCGGAGCCGGCTCCGCATACACAGCCACAGATGCGCTGACGGTCGGAGCGTTCGCTGTTAAAAAACATTGCGATTATTTGCATCCTGGTTTCAGCAAGAAAGTTGCGCGATGTAAGCTTTCGTCGCTAACCCCCCACTAACTTGCCATGGGCGACAAACCTCGAAAATCTTGATTCGTTCGAGGGGAAACCGGTTCGCACGACGACGATGCGTGGAAGGCAACGCTCTGTTATTTGATTACAAAGAGGCGAACGCCTTTGTGTAGTGCGTTTATCGCCGATCAGGCGAACGGGGTGGATCGAAAGGCACCGCTGGTGGGTGTGGCCACCATTGCAGCAAAGCGCTATGCGCTCACCGCACATTCCATCCACATCCCCATCAGCAAGCGCTGTTGTGGGGAACGGCGATGGCAGAGGAGCAGCCTTTGCCATCGCCTAACTTCAAATCGGTGTGCAGCTGTCAGTCATCCCGACTGACGCACTGCCTCACTCGCCTCAGCTACCGAGGCCGGTCCACTTCTGATTGGCGCCACCATTGCAAGTCCAGACGGCCACCGGGCTGCCGTTGGCGGTTGCTTGGCCGCTGACATCCAGGCACAGGCCTGACTGCACGTTGACAACGCTGCCATCGGCATTGAAGCGCCATTGCTGGTTCTGCCCCCCATTGCAGCCCCAGATGCCAACAGCCGAACCAGGCTCGGTCTTGCCGTTCAGCAAATCGAGGCACTTGTTGCCATAGATCTGCAAGGTGTTGTTCGACTGACGCGACCATTGCTGGTTGGCTGCACCCGAGCAATTCCATAGCAGTACCAAAGCACCATCAGACTGGCTTGCGCCGCTGACATCCAGGCAACGTCCGGACTCCACACCCACCAGGCCACCGGTGGATGGCATAGCTGCATCGAAGGACGGGGGTGCATCGCTCGCCGCGCTGCCCCACGAGGTATTGGCATTGCCGCCGAGCACGAACTCCAGGGTTGCGTCGTTGTTCAGCGTGCTGAGCGGAACCCAGGTCTTGCTGGACGACTGGCCATTGAGCTTCAGGCTCTGGATGTAAGTACCACCCGCGCCCGCGTTTTCACCGCGAATGGTCAAAGTTCGGCCATTGCCCATCTTGACAACGATGTTAGAGAACGTCGGCGCACCGATCGTGAAGCCACCGACACCCGGGATCTCTGGATACAAGCCCAGGCCAGCCCAGAAGTACCACGACGACATTGCACCCAAGTCGTCATTGCCTGGCAGGCCATCCGGATTGGCGGTGAACTGCTCGTTCATGATGCGGCGCACCAGCGCTTGCGTTTTGTAAGGCGCACCCGCGAAGTTGTAGGCCCAGGGTGCGCTGAATTCCGGCTCGTTGGCAATCCATGCATACGCACTGCCCGGGCCGCCATCCAGTTCCTTGAAGTGGTTGTCCAGACGGGGGATGACCTTCGAGTTGCCACCCATCAGATCAAACAGAGCGCGGAAGTTGTGAGGCACCATCCAGGTGTATTGGCCGGGCGTGCCTTCAGCAAAGCCGTTTCCGTCGGAATCGCGGAATGCCGAGAACGCGCCCGACGCCTGGCGCTGCTGGATGTAGCCGGTGGCCGGGTTGAACACGTTCTTCCAATTTTGCGAACGGCGCAGGTACAGGTCGCGCTTGGCCGCATCGCCCAAGGCGCCGGCGAATTGCGAGATCGCCGCATCGGCCACGGCATATTCCAGCGTCGTGGCAATCGGCCCCCAGGTGTTGACTTCCACGGGGATGTAGCCGCGGCTCAGGTAATCCGACAGGGCCGGGCGGGTCTCGCAGCCGCGAGACTTGATGCCTGGCGTGCTGGCCGCCTTGTCCATCAGCTTCAGCGCCGCTGCGGTATCAAAGTTCCTGGCACCGAAGGCATACATGTTGGCCACGATCAGCGCGCCTGAATCGCCCGGCATGATGCAACCGTCGTCATTGCCCATCGGCCACTTCGGGAACCCGCCGCCGCCTGCCTGTGCATCGACGATCATCGATTGCGCCATGTCGCTTGCCTGCTTGGGCCACAGCCAGCCCAGCAGTTGCACCTGCGAGCGATAGATGTCCCAGCCCGAGAAGGTGGCGTATTTGTCCCAGCCATTGGCGGTGTAAACCTTGTTGTCAAAACCGAGGTACTGGCCGTTGACGTCGCTATAGAGGTTCGGGTGATGCAGCGAGCGATACAGCGAGGTATAGAACTTGGTGCGGTCTTCGCGAGAACCACCGCTCGCCTGAACCCTGTTCAGCGCCGTGTTCCATGTGGCTTGCGCGGCATTCTTGATGCCGTCGAAGTCCCAGTTCGGGTTCTCGGTCTGCATGTTCAGCTTGGCATTTGCCGTGCTGGTGTAAGACACGCCCACGCGCATCTTGACGGTGGCACCCGTCGCGAAATGAACCCAGCCACCGTTGTCCTTGTTGGCCGGCGCAGTCCGCGAATTGGGCGTGACGGTGTTGCCCTGGTAGGTGCCCATCGTCGTGAACGGCTGGTCGAACTCGGCATGGAAATACACCGTGTAGCCACCGGTACCGCAAACACCGCCGGTGCGCACCGAACCTTCTACCGTGTTGTTGTCGATGATGGACAGTTGCGAACTCTGAACGCCCACGCCATTGCGGCCGACGTTCAGGATCATTCCGGAGTTGCCGGTGTTCGGGTAGCTGAAGCGGCCAAAGCCGGTGCGCTTGGTGACCGTGAGTTCGGCTTTGACGCCGTTGTTCATCAGCACGCTGTAGAAGCCCGGCACAGCCTGTTCGTTGGCGTGTGAAAAGCTTGCCTGATAGTTGGTCAGGTTGGTGGCGGGTGAAGCCGTCACGTTGCTGATGACGGGCATGAACGAGATGTCTTGCGAAACACTGCAGCCGGTGCCGTTGGTGTGGATCAGGCTGATGCCTTGGATCACGCCGCGCTTGTAGATGTAGCCGCCCAGTCCCGGTTTGACGCCGTAATCGGTGTCCGGGCTGAACTGCACCATGTTGAATGGCAGCGTGGCGCCAGGAACGGTATTGCCGGCGTGCCAGCCTTCATCCTGATTGGCCTGACTCATCTTGCCCGGTGCCGTTCCGATGAACACATTCACGTCCGGCAGCAGGTTCACGTCGGCCGCGAGCGCAGCATTGTGAGCACTGGCGCATACCAGGCCGATCCATAAAGCGATATTCAGGGGACGGTGCCCGCTGACTCGATGAAATATTCTTGCCACCAAAATCTCCTCAAATATGAACATGGCCCCGACAAGCTGTGTCGGGAACTGGTGGAAGCGAGCGCAGCCGATATTCGTGCGCCGGCGCGCGCCATTCCCCCCATCAACCCAGATAACTTTCCAAGCTTCTCGTTCTTTTAAAAATGCATTCATCCGATGAATGCACCAGCCTCAACGATAAGCCGAATTGAGTTGAATGTGTGAAGAACCAGAAAGTCTTTGCCTGCAAAAAAGAGACGGCCACCCTCGGGAAAATCAGCATAGATCAGGAATTGATTGGGTCCGACACGGGTCAACATGTGTTCAAAACAGAGGGAAATCTGCAGCGTCGGTACAAACTTCGATCGTCCGCTGGAGACGTCATGAAATATCCGCACTCACCAGGTGGAGAACCGAACAACGTATTCGGTAAGAATCGGAGAGAATTGATAACAGAATTTTTGTAACGAAAAACCCATTCATCGAGTTAATTTGGCGCATGAATTGGCGCGCACCGGATACCTTCCTTCGCTCACATTATTGGGCCGGCATCAACAAACTTGAAGAAATTAACTCCATTCTCCCTGGGCAGCATTTCAAGTTCAAAGAAGCCGGATCAATAATTGACGATCGAATATGAGCGCTTCAACCCTCCGAAAATCAGCACCCGCCCCAGCAGAAAATCAGCACTCGGAATTCGGCGGATTGTCACGCAACGACAGACGTTTTCACCGGCTTCGCTGCAGAGGCTGGACGAAGCGTCAACGCAAACTTCAAGCCCCATCCGGCGATGCATAACGACGCTCCAACGCGTCGATCTCGGGCTTGCCGACCAGGCGCTGCCGCTCCTTGAATGACACCACCAGGGCAGGGTCTTCATCGAGCCGGCGGGTGTCGCGCAACACCGTCAATGCGCGCTGCATGCCAGCGACCGCGCCTTGCAGGGCGGCGTTCGCGTACAGCACGATGCCGTAGCCCAGCTCACTCAGCTCTTGCGCGCTGAAGATCGGCGTCTTGCCGCCAATCACCATGTTCATCAGCTGCGGCGGGCCCAGGCGCTGCGGCAGCGCGCGGATCTCGTCAGCCGTCTCGGTGGCTTCCACAAACAGGATGTCGGCACCGGCCTCGGCAAAGGCTTGCGCCCGCTCGACTGCGGCCTCGAAGCCATGCACCGCGCGCGCATCGGTGCGGGCCATGATCAGCAGGTTCGAATCGCGCCGCGCATCAACGGCCGCCTTGATCTTGCTGACCATCTCGCTCGTCTCGACCACCGCCTTGCCGCTGAAATGGCCGCATCGCTTCGGGCTGACCTGGTCCTCGAGCTGGATGCAATCGGCACCGGCGCGTTCCAGCGTGCGCACGGCATGCCGCACATTCAGCGCGTTACCGAATCCGGTGTCGGCATCGACGATCAAGGGCAACTCGACCGCATCGCGGATGCGGCTTGTGGCCTCGGCGATCTCGGCCAGGCCCATGAAGGCCTGATCCGGCAGGCCCAGCTGCATGTTGGTGACGCCGGCACCGGTGACGTAGATCGCCTCGAAGCCGAGGTCGGCGATCACCCGTGCCGACAGCGCATTGAAGGCGCCCGGCACCAGCGCGCCGCGCCGTGCTTCGACCAGCGCGCGCAGCACCTGCCGTGAAGTGAGAGGCAAGCTGCTCATGCGGCCGCCACGAAGAGATCGACATAGTCGTTCACTGGCATCGCTTCCAGCGTCGCTGCATCCAGGCTGGCGGCGAGGATCGCGTCTTGCTGCTTCCTCGCGTAGCGGCGGCCGAGGTTGGTGCGGAACTTCGCTTCCAGCAGCGGGATGCCATCGCCGCGGCGGCGTTTGTGGCCGATCGGGTATTCAACGACCAGCTCTTCGAGCTTCGTGCCGTCGTTCAGCTCGACCGTCAACGCGTTGGCAATGCTGCGCTTCTCGGGGTCGTGATAGTCCTTCGTGAAGGCGGTGTCTTCGATGCAAACGATCTTGTCGCGCAGGGCATCGATGCGCGGATCGACGGCCACGAAGTCTTCGTAGTCTGCTGCGGTCAGGCGGCCGAACAGCAAGGGCACAGCCACCATGTACTGGATGCAATGGTCGCGGTCGGCCGGGTTGTTCAGCGGGCCCTTCTTGTCAATGATTCGGATACAGGCTTCGTGCGTGCGGATCGTTATCTTCCGGACGTCGGCGGCGCTCTTGCCGCGAGCGGCCAGCAAGCCATGCAAGGTCACCGCGGCTTCGACCGCCGTCTGGCTATGGAACTCGGCCGGGAAGCTGATCTTGAACAGCACGTTCTCCATCACATAGCTGCCGTAAGGCCGCTGGAACGCGAAAGGCTTGCCCTTAAACAGCACGTCGTAGAAGCCCCAGGTCTTCGCGCTCAGCACGCCGGGGTAGCCCATCTCGCCGGTCTTGGCGATCAAGGCCAGGCGCACGCCGCGGCTGGTGGCGTCGCCGGCGGCCCAGCTCTTGCGGCTGCCGGTGTTCGGCGCGTGGCGATAAGTGCGCAGGCTCTGGCCATCGACCCAGGCCAGCGACACCGCATTGATGATCTCGTCACGCGTCAACCCGAGCATTTGCGCGACCACCGCGGTCGTCGCGACCTTGACCAGCACCACGTGATCGAGGCCGACCTTGTTGAAGCTGTTCTCCAATGCAATGCAGCCCTGGATCTCATGCGCCTTGATCATTGCCGTCAGCACGTCGCGCATCAGCAGCGGCTTCTTGTTGGCCGCCACCGCATTGCGGCTCAGCCAGTCGGCGGTCGCGAGGATGCCGCCGAGGTTGTCGCTCGGGTGGCCCCATTCGGCGGCCAGCCAGGTGTCGTTGAAGTCGAGCCAGCGGATCATCGCGCCGATGTTGAATGCGGCCTG
>CAXTCD010000219.1:0-7534 GCA_964242145.1 uncultured Rhizobacter sp. | reverse complement strand
CTCGACGACATCCGCCACTTCCGCCAGCTCGGCTCGAAGACGCCGGGCCACCCCGAATACCGCATGACCACTGGCGTCGAGACGACCACCGGCCCGCTCGGCCAGGGCTGTGGCAACTCGGTCGGCATGGCGCTGGCAGAGCGCGCGCTGGCGGCCCGTTTCAACCGCGATGGCTTCAAGCTCTTCGACCACGATGTCTATGTGCTGTGCGGCGACGGCGACATGATGGAAGGCGTCTCGGGCGAGGCCGCTTCCGTGGCCGCGCACCTGAAGCTGTCGAACCTGTGCTGGATCTACGACAGCAACCGCATCAGCATCGAAGGTTCGACCGATCTGGCCTTCAGCGAAGACGTCGGCAAGCGCTTTGAGGCTTATGGCTGGAACGTGCTGCATGTCGAGGACGCGAACGACACGCAGGCGGTGGCGCAGGCGCTGCAAAACTTCCGCGATACCGCAGACCGGCCGACCTTCATCGTCGTCAAGTCGGTGATCGGCTGGGGCAGCCCGCGGGCCGGCAGCGAGAAGGCGCATGGCGAGGCGCTGGGCAAAGACAACGTGCTGGCCACCAAGAAGGCTTATGGCTGGCCGGAAGACGCGCAATTCTTCGTGCCCGATGGCGTGGCCGAAGCCTTTCGCGGCGCGGTGCGGCAGCGTGGCAAGGCGGCACGTGAGGCCTGGCACGCCTTGTTCGAGCGCTATCGCACGCGCTACCCGAACGAAGCCGCGGAGTTGGAAATGCTGCGCGAGGGCGCCTTGCCCGCAGGCTGGCGGGTCGATGTGCCGACCTTTGCCACCGATGAAAAAGGCATTGCGTCGCGCGATGCCGGCGGCAAGGTGCTGAACGCGATCGCACCGCGCATCCCGATGCTGATTGGCGGTGCGGCCGATCTTTCGCCGTCAACGAAAACGAATCTGACCTTCGAAGGCGCCGGCTCGTTCGAGGCCGGCCAGTACGGTGGGCGCAACCTGCACTTCGGTGTGCGCGAGCATGCGATGGGCGCCATCGCCAACGGCATGGCGCTGAGCTACCTTCGCTCTTACACGGCAACCTTTCTGGTGTTTGCCGACTACATGCGCGCGCCGATCCGGCTGGCTTCGATCATGGAGTTGCCTGTCGTCTTCGTGTTCACGCACGATTCGATCGGCGTTGGCGAAGACGGCCCGACGCACCAGCCTATCGAGCACCTCGCGACGCTGCGCGCCATTCCCGGGCTCGACACCATCCGCCCCGGCGATGCCAACGAGACCGCCGTTGCCTGGCAAGTCGCCCTCGGCCAGACGCACAAGCCGACCGCGCTGATCCTGTCGCGCCAGGCCTTGCCCACGCTCGACCGCCTGGCCTATGCCTCGGCCGAGGGTTTGAAGCAAGGCGCTTATGTACTGGCCGATGCCAGTGGCGGTGATGGAGCTAAGAGTGGCGATGGCGGCGCGCCAGAGATCATCCTGATCGCCACGGGCAGCGAGCTGTCGCTGGCCGTGGCTGCGCACGAGAAGCTGGCGCTGGACGGCGTGCGCTCGCGCGTGGTCTCAATGCCATGCTGGTCATTGTTCGAAGCGCAGCCGCGCAGCTACCGCGATCAGGTGCTGCCACCCGGCGTGCGGGCCAGGCTGGCGATCGAACAGGCCGGCTCGTTCGGCTGGGATCGCTACGTCGGCACTGACGGCGCAACCATCACGATGTCAACTTTCGGAGCCTCCGCACCGCTGGCCAAGCTGCAGGAGAAGTTCGGCTTCACGCTGGACAACACGTTGAAGGTGGCCCACCAACTGTTGGAGGTACAACGATCATGAGCAATCCACTGCAACAACTGAATGCGGCGGGCCAGGCGGTCTGGCTCGATTTCGTCGATCGCCAGTTTTTGAGCGAAGGCGGCCTGCGCAAGCTGGTCAAAGATGACGCACTGACCGGGGTGACATCCAACCCGTCGATCTTCGAGAAGGCGATGGGCTCGGGCGACGGCTATGACGAAGGCTTCAAATCGTGGCTGGCCAGCGCTCGGCCCGGCGCCACGGCCACCGACACCTACGAGGCGCAGGCGATTCGCGACATCCAGAATGCCGCCGACGACCTGCTGCCCGTCTATGACCGATTGGAAGCGCGCGATGGCTATGCCAGCCTCGAAGTCTCGCCTTACCTGGCCCGCGACACGCAAGGCACGATCGATGAAGCAAGGCGGCTGTGGGCCGCGGTCGACCGGCCGAACGTGATGATCAAGGTGCCGGGCACCGAAGCCGGCGTGCCGGCGGTGCGCCAGCTGATTGAAGACGGGCTGAACATCAACGTGACCTTGCTGTTCTCCCAACAGGCTTATCAGGCGGTGGCCGAAGCGTTCATTGCCGGCCTGGAAGCACGCGTGCGGCGCGGCCTGCCGATCGACCGCGTGGCCAGCGTCGCAAGCTTCTTCGTCAGCCGAATCGATGCGCAGATCGACAAGGCGATCGACCAGCGCGTCAAAGACCGTGACTCTGAAAGCGCTGCGCTGAAAGCCCTGCGCGGCAAGGTCGCGATCGCCAATGCCAAGCTCGCTTATGCGTGGTACCGCGACAGGGTGGCCGGGCCGCGCTGGCAGGCGCTGGCGGCTCAGGGTGCGCGGCCCCAGCGGCTGCTGTGGGCCTCGACCGGTACTAAAGACCCGAGCTACCCGGCCACGCTGTACATCGACACGCTGATCGGCCCCGACACCGTCAACACGATGCCGCCGAAGACGATGGATGCCTTCCGCGAGAGCGGCCGTGTGACGCCCAGCCTGACGCAAGACCTCGATGCGGCCCGCGCCGTGCTGGCAGATGCCGAGCGCCTGGGGCTGCATCTGGACCAGGTCACGACTGCTCTGGTGGACGACGGCGTCAAGCTGTTTGCCGAGGCGGCTGACAAGCTGCTCGCCGCGGTCGAGAAAAAGAGGGTCAAATTCGCCACCTGACTTTTCTCTCAACAACTCCAAGGAAAACTCGTTATGCAGATCGGAATGATTGGCCTGGGCCGCATGGGTAGCAACATTGCACGCCGCCTGATGCGTGGTGGTCACAGCGTCGTCGGCTTCGACGGCAACGACAAGGCCGTGGCCACCTTGGCCTCGGAAGGGGCCACGCCCGCTACCTCGATCGAAGACCTGGTGGCCCAGCTCGGCTCGCCGCGCATCTTCTGGAGCATGCTGCCGGCCGGCGCGGCCACCGAATCGACGATCGAGAAGCTGATCGCATTGAGCTCGCCCGGCGACATCATCATCGATGGCGGCAACACCTTCTACAAAGACGACATCCGTCGCGCCGCCATCTGCCGCGCCAAGGAACTGCATTACGTGGATGTCGGTACCTCTGGCGGCGTGTGGGGCCTGGAGCGCGGCTACTGCATGATGATCGGCGGCGACAAGGCGACGGTCGATTTGCTCGACCCGATCTTCGACACGATGGCGCCAGGCTACGGCGACATTCCGCGTACGCCGGGGCGCGACCCTAAGGACGACCGCGCCGAACGCGGCTACATCCACGCCGGCCCGGCTGGCGCCGGCCACTTCGTCAAGATGGTTCACAACGGCATCGAATATGGTTTGATGCAAGCCTATGCCGAAGGCTTCGACATCCTGAGGACGAAGACCTCCGAGAAGCTGCCGGAAGATCAGCGCTTCGATATCAACCTGACCGATGTGGCGGAAGTCTGGCGCCGCGGCAGCGTGGTGTCGTCATGGCTGCTCGACCTGACGGCCTCGGCGCTCGCGAAAGACCATGCGCTCGATGATTTCTCCGGCAAGGTGGCTGACAGCGGCGAAGGCCAGTGGACGATCGACGCCGCGATGGAGCAGGCGGTGCCGGCTTATGTGCTGTCGTCGGCGCTGTTTGCGCGCTACCGCAGCCGCGTTGAAAACACCTTCGGCGACAAGCTGTTGTCGGCGATGCGCTTCGGATTCGGCGGCCACGTCGAAATCCCGCAATGACGGCCGCCGCCCCCACCGCGCCGGCCGCTCCCGCGGCGACGTTGGTCGTCTTCGGCATCACCGGTGACTTGAGCCACCGCCTGCTGATGCCGGCGTTGATCAACATGACGTCCAGCGGCTTGGTCGGCGACGACTTGTCGGTGATCGGCATCGGCCGCAGCGAAGGCGACGACGAATGGCTGCGCCAGAGCTTCGAGCGCTTTCGGGCCGAGGCGCGTGGCGGCAAGGCTGAATCAAAAGAGGGGGCCCAGGCCGGTGGCAAGCCAGGCGCAGCCAAAGACGAGCCCGGCGACGCGGCCTGGGCCTCGCTGCGCCCACGCGTTTCGTATTTCCGCGATGACGCCACCGACCCGAAGATGTACGAGCGGCTGGGCCAGCACCTCGATGAGATCGGTGCGGCCAACGTGGTGTTCTATCTCGCGACTGCAGCGAGCTTCTTCGGCGACATCTCCGAAGGCCTGGCAAAGGCCGGGCTCTTCAATGAAGACAAGGGCTTTCGCCGCCTGGCGATCGAAAAGCCTTTCGGCCATGACCATGCCTCGGCGCGTGAGCTCAATGCCCGCATCCTGAAGCTGATCGATGAGCCGCGGGTCTACCGCATCGACCATTTCCTTGGCAAGGAGACGGTGCAGAACATCCTTGTGACGCGCTTTGCGAACACGATGATCGAATCGGTGTGGAACAACAAATACATCGATCACGTGCAGATCACCGCGGCCGAGACGGTGGATGTGGGCAAGCGCGGCAGCTTCTATGACGCGACCGGCGCGCTGCGCGACATGGTGCCTAACCACCTGTTCCAGCTGCTGGCGATGGTGTGCATGGAGCCGCCGAATTCCTTCGATGCCGAAGCCATCCGCAACGAGAAGGCCAAGGTGTTCGAAGCGATTCGCGGGCCGCGGCCGGACGAGGTGGCGCGTGATGCGGTGCGTGGCGTGTACCAAAGCGGCACGGTCAACGGCAAGCCGGTCGGCGACTACCGCGCTGCTCCCGATGTGAAGCCCGACAGCCGCACCGAAACCTATGTGGCGATGAAAGTGGCGGTCGACAGCTGGCGCTGGGCCGGCGTGCCGTTCTACCTGCGTACCGGCAAGGCGCTGTCGCACCGCGATACCGACATCGTCGTCGTCTTCAAGCCGGTGCCCTTCGCGCAGTTCCGAGGTACCGATGTGACGCGCCTGCCGCCCAACGAGCTGGTGATCCAGATCCAGCCCGACGAGGGCATTCGCATGAACTTCAGCGCCAAGCGGCCTGGCCCGGTGGTCGAGACCGCGCCGGTGCAGATGAACTTCAGCTATGCCGATGTGTTCGACATCGCGCACACCACCGGCTATGAGACGCTGATCTACGACATCCTGACCGGCGACCCGACCTTGTTCCAGCGTGCCGATGGCGTCGAAGCCAGCTGGCGCGCGCTGCAGCCGGTGATCGATGCGTGGGCTCAGGCCGGCGAGCCTGAGCCATATGTTGCCGGCAGCGCCGGGCCAAAGGCCGCCGATGCGCTGATCGAGCGCGACGGCCGCCATTGGCACGGACTCGGCCTTTGAGCCGCGCAACCGAGATTCGGCTGGTCGTCTGCGACATCGACGGCACGCTGGTGCGGTCTGACAAGTCGCTGTCAGAGGCCAACATGGCTGCGGCCGCGAAGCTGGCGCAGGCCGGCATTGCGATGAGCCTGATCAGCGCCCGGCCGATGAGCGGCATGCACTGGATTGCCGATGCGCTCGGCCTCGCAGGCCCGTTCGGTGCGTTCAACGGCGGCACGCTGTTCGATGCGCAAGGTAAGGTGTTGAACGAGCCGGCCCGCTTGCCGCCGCAGGCCGCGCGGCGCATCCTGCGGTTGCTGGATGAGGCGGGCGTCGACGTCTGGCTGTTCGCTCAAGGGCGCTGGTATGCCCGCGATGAACGCAACCCGCATGCACCGCGCGAGAAGCTGTCGTCCAGCGTCGAGCCGACCTTGCAGGCCGATCTTGATTCGCTCTGCGATGCCTGCGACAAGATCGTGGGCGTCAGCGACGACGCACCGCGCTTGAAAGCGCTCGAAGCCGCGGTGCAGTCGGCCACGTGCGGTGAAGCAACGGTTGCGCTGTCGCAGCCTTACTTCCTCGATGCCACGGCGCTGCGGGCCAACAAGGGCGATGGCGTCGCAGCGGTCGCCCACGCCATGGGCGTGCCGCTCGATGCGGTGGCGGTGATCGGCGACATGCCGAACGACCTGCCGATGTTTGCGCGCGCCGGTCTGTCGATTGCGATGGGGCAGGCGCCGGAAGCGGTGCGCGCGGCAGCCCACTGGACGACGGCTTCGAACGATCACGACGGTGTGGCACAAGCCATTCATCGCGTATTGGCCGAGCGGGCTGAGCGGGCCGGGCCGCCGAGATAAGCGGTCATCGATATCAGCGCTTTGGCGCAAAGGAGCACGCCGATGGACACTTCCGTGAAGATTGCCGCCTCGGTGCTCGCCGCCGATTTCAGCCGTTTGGGCGATGAAGTGAGGGCTGTCGATGCGGCCGGTGCCGACTGGATTCACGTCGACATCATGGACGGCCGCTTCGTGCCCGACATCTCGTTCGGGCCGACGGTCGTGAAAGCCATCCGCAAGAGCACGGCCAAGCCGCTCAACGTGCACCTGATGGTCGTCGAGCCCGAGCGCTCGCTCGAACGCTACCGCGATGCTGGCGCGGATCATCTGCTGGTGCAGGCCGAACCGGGCTCCACGATCCACCTTCACCGCGTGCTCGGCCGTGTGCGTGAGTTGGGCTGCAAGCCGGGTGTCGTGATCGACCCGGCCACGCCGATCGCCTGGATCGAGCATGTGCTGCACCTGGTCGACATCGTGCTGGTGATGACGGTCAACCCTGGCTATGGCGGCCAGGCTTTCCTGCCCGAGATGCTGCCGAAGATCGCCGCGCTGCGCACGCTGTGCCGCGAGCGCGGCTTATCGCCTCACATCGAGGTCGATGGCGGGCAAGACGAGAAGACGGTGCGCGGCTGCGTCGAAGCCGGCGCCGATGTGATCGTTGCCGGCACTGCGATTTTTGGCACTGCGGACTATGGCCCGGCGATGCAGCGCATTCGGCGTTCAACGGAAGGCTGCGGGGTCTGAAGAGTCCAGTGAGGTTAGCAACTTGAGTTGGCGTTTGCAGTTTTCATCGACGGCGTCGCTTGAAGTGGCTCATGTTGCGCCTGACCCCGAGCGGTTGAATCGCCCGCGGCTGCTGATGCAATGCCCACGGGGCAATCGTCTCGAACCTGGACTGACGCCAAGCCGTCAATCGCTCAGAAATTGTTCAGAAAAGGAGCAGCCGCAGCCTGCGGCATCTTGCGTGGATTACACGCACCGCATGCGTGAAGCTCTAGCGATCGGTATCAAGCCCACGACGTGACCAGACGGCTTGGGTCATCGGCTGTCGGATGGCGAAATGCGCCATCAGCGAGCCCCACAACTCCCGCTTCACTCGCCTGCTGCGCGCCGCTTGCGTTTCACCTCCTGCACCCGCTCATGTCATTCGTGCGACTGAGGTTTGTCGCTAATCAGCTTCCCAAGCCCGCTGTCGCGGGCCAGGCGTTCGCAAAGAAACAGGTTCTGCAATACAAGGTGA
>CAXTCD010000218.1:0-7558 GCA_964242145.1 uncultured Rhizobacter sp. | reverse complement strand
TCAGCGCTGAGCCAGAAATCGGCGTCGCGCTGGTCGGCACGCACGGTAGCGTTCGGAAAGGCCAGCTTGCCTTCTGCAATCAAACCGCCGATGTGATCGACATGCAGGTGGGTGATGACGATCTCATCCACCTGTTCGGGCTGGTAGCCCGAGGCCTTCAGGTTCGTCAGCATTTGGCCAAGCGTCGGGCCGAACAGGCCGGCAGCGCCGGTATCGATCAACACCAGCTTGCTGCCGGTGTTGATCAGGTAAGCGTTATCAGACGTCGGCACCGTCTCTTTCTCGAACGAGCGGTCCAAGAGCTGCTTGATCTGAGCGTGCGAGGTGTTGGTCAGCAAATCTTTGGGCGCCATGTCCATCACGCCATCAAACAAGGCCGTGACCTCGAAGTCGCCCAACATCAGCCGGTAATAGCCCGGCGCCTGGGTCTTGACTTGAGGGGCTGCCGCATAGGCCGCTGTGGTGAGCATCAAGAAGCCGCTGGTCAGCGCGATCAGACCGTGGCGAAGTGTTCGGGGTAATGGCATGCAAGGCTCTCTGTTGTAGTAATCACGACAAAATGGCCCGACAGGATAGAGGCCGAGGCCAGTTCGGTCGAAAACGGATCGGCTGGCCCTTCAAAGCGGAGGGCTTTCCCAAGGCCGTCAGCCGTCTCGTGAAGCCGCTGTTGGCCGCCACGTACGAGAGGCGTTAGTCAGCTCGAAGCCATCCTGCCGCAGGCTGCCCCGCTGTGGTGGCCGTAACGAGGCCATCTTCTTGGATTGCTCGCGAGTCGATTGCATCAGCCTGGGTTTGCGGCCCGCTCGCTGTCTTGGTCGATGACGGCGTTTGCGGATGCAGAGGGTTGATGCACGACGGTCAGGAACAAGGCCGAACTTCAGACTCTCGATTGATGGCGTTGCCGCGCCGTGATGTACAGCGCGTGCTCGCGCCCCGCGCCAGGTCGAGGTCGGCAATCGCGGTCCGGCCCTGGACCTCGCGTGGCAGCCGGCTGTCAGGCACGCGCTCCAGCGTCGCCTGGAGTTCGATACCGGCAAGCTCACGCGTCACGCGCGATGCAGCGATCAGCTCCTCGCCTGAGAGCGCCAGGGTGACCGTCGGTGCGTGCACGTGCGACGGGGGGTGCCGCGGGTCGCCCCCTTTCACGTAGCCGTCGATCGACGCTTGCAGCGTGACGCGGGCACCTGCCAGCTGCGACAGTTCGATCTCTGTCGTGTCCTGGTCACCGCTGGTCCTGCACGCCCGGTCTATGCAGTGCTTGAGGCACCCTGGGCATCACGGTGCAACGCGCCGAGCTGGCCATTCGCGCCAGCGCGGCAGGCGCAGCCACTGCCGAGGTGCTCGAACTGTCAGTCGGCGCGCCGCTGCTGGAGCTTGCCCGGGACAGCTTCAAGGCTGAGGACTGTTTCAGCGGCCATGCGTTGGTCCTAATCCGCCCTGAACGCTATGAATTCAGCTTGAGCAGCACGAGCCGCGTCAAATTGGGCAGCGTGGGAGCGTTGAATGTCGCTGCAGGGAGGCATTCTGCGGGCGGGCCTGCGAGCGCAAGCCAGATGATTGGAGGGTGATGCCAGGGCAGATTCATCGCGATGGAAACTTTTCATGAAACTCAGTGCTTAGATGATCATTTGTCTAACTGACTATTCAGGATTTTGGTCTGAAAATTTTCGACAAATAAAAGAGTCTGTCCTATTTGCGGTACGGATGCGCGACCGGTTACTTACTCGGTGTCTGGGCATCACGTTGGAAACTTGGACATGCTTTCTCCGCCGCAAACAGATTCGATCTTCATATGTAGAAAGATCTCAAAATAACTCGGAAAATGACGCCTCGGCGCGTTGGTAATTTTCAGGAATATATAGAGTAATACCGCAAGCAGCTATCAGATAGGCGGCTGCAAAGCACGGAAAATAGTGTAAATATTTCTTGTGATTCATGGCATTCCCTTTTTGTATGCGCCAATCCTTTTATCGCATCGCAATTCGCGGTCCTTGAATTCCAAAAAGGGTGTCATGCAAACATTGAACGAGATGCTGAGCCGGAACTTGCTCACCTTGGAACAACACGCCCGGATCGAAGCCTGGATCACCCAAGCCCGCTCGCCTGAGGCCATTCTTGCGATGCCTCCTGAGCTGTGGCGCAGCCTGGAGCTGGCCAGCGTTTTGATGGACTTCGATGCGGATGTTTCGCAAGAGCCATTGTTGAGTGACGAGTGAGCCAGGCGCCTGCACCTGCAAGGCTTGAAGCGTGCCGGCCATGGATCTGGAGAGCCGCTGCCAGACGCTCAGGCCCAGGCCCAGGAAATGCCTCTCGGCGAACTCGGCACTGCTGGCGCCGGTGATGCCGCTCAAGGCCAACGGCAGGCTGGGAACCGAGGCCTGGATCAAGCCGGATTGCGCAGCCGAGGAAATCATCGTCCAAGCCAGGCCGTGAGGCTTCAATGCTGCATGCGAACACGCGCCGCACGCAGCAGGCGCAGCCCATTGGCGACGACGATCAGTGTGGCGCCTATGTCGGCAAATACCGCCATCCACATCGTTGCCGAGCCGAACAGCGTCAGCCCGATGCAAACCGCCTTGATGCCCAGCGCCAGCACGATGTTCTGCATCAGCACCGCGTGGGCACGGCGCGACAGGCGTATCGTCTCGGGAATGCGGCGCAGGTCGTCGTTCATGATGACCACATCGGCTGCTTCCATCGCGATGTCGGTGCCGGCCCCGCCCATCGCGAAGCCGATGTCGGCCTGCGCCAATGCAGGCGCATCGTTGATGCCATCGCCCGCCATGCCGGTGATGCCATGGCGCTGCTGCAGTCCCTGAATCGCGGCCAGCTTGTCTTCGGGCAGCAGCGGCGCTTGCACGTCGGTGATGCCGGCGAGTTGGGCGATGGCCCGCGCAGTCGCCTCGTTGTCACCGCTCAGCATCACCGGCAGCACGCCAAGCGCTCGCAGATCGGCGATTGCTTCGCGAGAAGAGGGCTTGATCGTATCGGCCACGGCAAACAGGGCGATCACGCCGTGGTCAT
Source organism: uncultured Rhizobacter sp. (assembly GCA_964242145.1). GTDB lineage: Bacteria > Pseudomonadota > Gammaproteobacteria > Burkholderiales > Burkholderiaceae_C > Rhizobacter. Next base: position 4,534 of record CAXTCD010000218.1, on the reverse strand, counting down.
CGGCCAGCAGCGTGACGGTATGGCCCTGGCGTTCATGCTCGGCCCGCTGGGCTTCGACCGCCGGGCTGCTTCGTGCGCCCTCTTCGATCCAGCGGTGATGGCCCAGCACATAACGTTGCCCATCGATGGTTCCGCTGACGCCGTGCCCGGCGATGGCTTGGAAGTCGGTGACCGTTCCGCCCGCCAGGCCGAGGCCTCGGGCAATTGCCTGCGAGACCGGGTGATCGGAGCGCGAGGCCAGGGTAGCGGCGAGCTGGGCAAGCTCGTCTTTGCTGCGTGTGGCGTCGGGCGCGTTCGTGGCCGGCGACCAGGCCACGAGTTGGGGCCGGCCGGCGGTGAGGGTGCCGGTCTTGTCGAACGCCACGACCTTCAGGTGCCGCGCTTCTTCGAGAAAAACGCCGCCCTTGATCAAGATGCCGCGATGCGCCGCCGAGGTCAGCGCGCTGACCACCGTGACCGGCGTGGAGATCACCAGCGCACAAGGGCAGGCCACGACCAGCAGCACCAGCGCTTTGTAGAGCGCGGCCAACCAACCGATGCCCATCAGCCACGGCGCAAGCAGCGCGACGGCCAGTGCCACCGCGAACACCGCGGGCGTGTAGATGGCGGCAAAGCGGTCGACGAAGCGCTGCGTTGGCGCGCGCGTGCCTTGCGCCTGTTCGACTGCGTGAATGATGCGGGCCAGCGTGGTGTCGGAAGCCGCGGCTGTCACCCGGAACTGCAGCTCGCCGGTTTCATTGATGGTGCCGGCAAACACCGTGTCGCCTACCGTCTTTTCGACCGGCAGGCTTTCGCCGGTCACCGGCGATTGATTGAGCGCGCTGCTGCCTTCGGTGATCACGCCATCCAGCGGCACGCGCGCGCCGGGGCGAATGCGAACCACCGCCTGCAGAGCAACTTCGGCCGAGGGCACGCTGGCCCAGCGCTGATCGACTTGCAGCACTTCGGCTTGATCGGGCACCAGTGCGACCAGGCCCTGGATGGCGTTGCGCGCGCGGTCGGCGGCGCGGGCTTCGATCAACTCGGCGATGGCATAAAGGGCCATCACCATCGCCGCTTCGGGCCATTGACCGATGGCGAAGGCGCCGGTGACGGCCACGCTCATCAAGGCATTGATGTTCAGCTTGCCGTGCCGCAGCGCGCTCAGACCCTTGGTGTAGGTCTCGATGCCTGACAGGCCGATGGCAAGCGCAGCCAGTGCCAGCCCCAGGCCACGCACGGCGAACGTAGACGCATCGATGGCGTGAGCCGCCTCGGCAGCCAAGGCCAGCAGCAGCGCGAGCCCCAATCGCCCACTGCTGCTGCCATGCGCGTGATCGCCATCGTGGGTATGGCTGTGGCTGTGGCTGTGGCTGTGGTCATGACCGTGCGCGTGATCGCCATGCGCGGCGTCGCCTGCGTTCGGCGCCGCAAGCGGCTCGGGCCGATAGCCGATGGCGCGGATTGCCGCCAGGGCCTGTGTGACTGTGTCAGCCGGCGCATCGATCGCCAGCTTGCGTGCGCCGAGCGACAGCGCAGTCCATCGACGGGATGCGGAAGGTTGCGATGCCAGGCGGGGCCTTCGCCGCAGGTGCGGCGGCGTCAACCGACGGTTCGCAGGCGCCACAGCCCTGCACCGAGCAGGGGCCTGCGATGGGCGGCGCTGCGGTTGGATCAGTTGCGGTAGCAGGTAAGGCGGCGGATGCGAGCGGGCGGGTCATGGGCTTCACAGGACTGGCTTCGAAGACTTCATTTCAAACGCTGTAGCCGGTGTAGAGTCAAGCGACGACCATGCCAATACCAATGGGCGCGAGAGGGTGAAGATGAAAATCGGTGAACTGGCGCAGCTAACGGGTTCGTCGATCGAGACAATCCGTTTCTATGAGCGCGAACGGCTGATCCCGGATGCGCCGCGCAGCGGCGGCAATTACCGCATCTACACGTTGGAGCACGCAGAGCGGCTGGCCTTCATCCGGCGCTGCCGTTCGCTGGACATGAGCCTGGATGAGATCCGCATGCTGCTCGGCTTCAAAGACGACCCCGAGCGCAACTGCGCCGGCGTCAATGCCTTGCTGGACGAACACCGCGGCCATGTGGCGCAGCGCATCGCTGAACTGCAGGCATTGGAGACCGAGTTGACGCGCCTGCGCCGGCAGTGCACCGAAGCGCATGCGGTGCAGGACTGCGGAATTCTCAAAGGCTTGTCGACTTCCAGCACTGGCGATGCAAAGGCGAGAAATTCGCATGGGCGGGTGCACAACGGGCATCGCACCAAGGTGCCAAGCCTTTAACCGCGGACACGCTGGACTCGTCCTTGGCGCTTCGCTCTTAGCTCTTAGTTGCTGCAAGGCCCTCCATCGTGGCCGCCGGCCATGCTCCGAGGTGATAAATCATCGGATATCGACAGGCGCAAAGCCTGATAAGCACAAACCGGATAACCACGAGAGCAAGCCGAGTTCATTGAAAGCGGCAATGCGCATCGCAGTATTGCAAAGCGCAAAGTACAACGCTGCGGTTAGGCTCTGCTTGTTTGACTTTTCTTGTTCGACGTTTCTTATTTGATTTTTTGTATACGAATGGAGTTCTCGATGGCCTTGACGATCACCCTGCGAACCTTGATTGGCGCAACGCTCTGCGCCTCGGCCATGTTGCTGAGCCCCGCTCAGGCGGCGGAAACCATTCTTGCGACCTCGGACGGCGAGTTCTTGAAGCAGGCGGTTCATAGCAGCTATGCCGAGATCGAGGCGAGCCAGCTCGCGCTGACCCATGCGGCCGATCCGAAGGTCAAGGCCTATGCCGCGGTGATGGATCGGGATCATCAAAAGGTGCTCGATGAACTACGGCAGTTGGCCGTGAGAAAAAAGGTGGATGTCGACCAAGAGGCATCGACGGCACAGAAAACCGAAGTGAAGCTGTTGGGCGTTCACAAGGGCGAGAAGTTCGATGAAAGCTATGCGCGCTCGTATGGCATCAAACTTCACCAGAACACCATCTTGCTGTTTCGCAATGCGATCGCGCATGTCAAAGATGCCGAGATCAAGGCCTTCGCCGAAAAAACCTTGCCTTCGCTTGAACATCATCTGGCCTTGGCGCAACGTTTGACGCGCTGAACGGCAGGTTCTTGCCGAGCCAAGCGGAAACAACAGCGGCTGCGATGGGACAGCAAATTGCATCCCTGTAGTAAGTGCGGTACAGACGCAGCCACGCGGCGCGTCAAGTCAAGTAAGTAGTGAGGAAGGAGCGTTGGTGCGGCTTGGAGGCATTTTTCTGATGCCTTGTACGGCCGCAACGCAGGCGAAGGATGGCGTGCTCTCCTACGAAACGTTAGGCGGCGGCTGACATTGGTATTTTGATTGGCTTCCTACAGTGGCCAGCACCGTCATATGGATGCCACTGACTGAAATTTGATTCAGCATGGCCAAAGAAAATCGCATGATCTTCTCCAGGAGTTCCGCATGAAAGCATTGACCTACCATGGCTCTAAAGACGTGCGCGTCGACACAGTGCCCGACCCGGTGATCACGCAGAGTGACGACATCATCCTGCGCGTAACGGCGACCGCCATCTGCGGCTCCGATCTGCACATCTACCGCGGCAAGATTCCCCAGATGGAGTCGGGCGACATCCTCGGGCACGAATTCATGGGCGTCGTCGAAGACGTGGGGTCGAACGTGCTTCGCCTGAAGAAGGGCGACCGGGTGGTCGTGCCGTTCACCATCTCATGCGGCGACTGCTTCTTTTGCAGCCGCTCACTGTTCTCCGCCTGTGAGACGACCAATCCCGGCCGCGGGGCGATCATCAACAAGAAAGACACCCGCCCGGGCGCCGGCCTCTTCGGCTACAGCCATTTGTATGGTGGCTATGCCGGCGGCCAGGCCGAGTTTGTACGCGTGCCGAAGGCCAACGTCGGGCCGCTGTTGATTCCCGATTCGACCTTGCGCGACGACCAGGTATTGTTTTTGTCCGACATCCTGCCCACCGGCTATCAGGCGGCACTCAACGGCGAGGTTAAGAAGGGCTCGACGGTTGCGATCTTCGGTGCTGGCCCGGTCGGTTTGATGGCGGCAGCATCATGCCGCATGTTGGGTGCCGAGCGCATCTTCATGGTCGACCACCATGCTTACCGATTGGACTTTGCAGCCGCCACCTACGGCGTGCATCCGATCAACTTTGACGAGGTCGATGACCCGGCTGCGTTCATCATCGAAGCGACCGGCTCGCGCGGTGTCGACACCTCGATCGACGCGGTCGGCTTCGAAGCCAAGGGCAGCACGATCGAGACGGTGCTGACGACGATGAAGCTCGAGGGCTCGAGCGGCAAGTCGCTGCGCCAGGCGATGGCGGCGACGCGGCGCGGCGGCGTCGTCAGCGTGCCGGGCGTCTACGCCGGCTTCATCCACGGCTTCCTGTTCGGCGACGCCTTCGAGAAGGGCCTCACCTTCAAGGGCGGCCAGACGCATGCGCAAAAGTTCATGCCGGAGCTGCTCGAGCACATCTCGGCCGGCCGCCTGAAGCCAGACGTGATCATCAGCCACCACCTGCCGCTCGCCGAGGC
>CAXTCD010000217.1:0-7571 GCA_964242145.1 uncultured Rhizobacter sp. | reverse complement strand
GCAGCGGGTTGTCGGTGCGGGTGTACATGCCCGGCCGCTGCTTGACGGGCTCGAGGCCCTTCAGCACGCGGATCGACGCTTCGCCGTAGGAATTGCTGGGTTTGGTTGCCATGGCGGCGGATTCTAGGACCCTGCCGATCGGCCGCCGCGCGGCACCGCGTTGCGGCAAGGGTGAGCCGGGGCAGCGCTAGCACGGCCATGTCAAGCGATTGCAAAACGCATGATGCGAGCCGGTTCTTCGAGACGGATGCGCGACAGCCGCGGCAAGCCGCGTTGCCGCCCTTCGAGCGTACAAGGTACGCTCGGCGGCTCATCCCTTATCAGGCCCTTCACCCGTTACCTGGAGTTGCCATGCGCAGCCATCCCGCTTTCATTCGCCTGGCCGTGCTGGCTGGCCTCTTCGCTTCGGCTGCCGTGCAGGCCGCTGACATCCGGCCGGCGTTTCTGACGCAGTCCGAATTCCGTTTGCTCTCCGAAGACCTGGGCGCGCTGGTGTCCTTCAAGCCCTTGATCCCGGCCGAGAGCATGGGCTTGACCGGCTTCGATGTCGGCGTGGCGGTCAGCGGCACGAAGCTCGAAAACCGCGGCGTGTGGGAGAAGGCCGCCGGTGGATCGAGCGTGCCATCGACCTTGGCCATGCCGAGCCTGCGCCTGCACAAGGGCTTGCCGTTCAACATCGACATCGGCGCGTCGATCGCTACCGTGCCGTCGACCAACCTGACCGTGATCGGTGGCGAAGTGCGTTGGGCAGTGATTCCGGGCGACGTGGTCTTCCCGGCAGTGGCCCTGCGCGCCAGTGTCTCGACGCTCACCGGCGTCGATGCCTTGAGCGTGCGCACCGGCGGTTTGGACGTCTCCGTCTCCAAGGGCTTCGCGTTCGTCACCCCATACGCCGGCGCCGGCATCGTAGCCGTCAAGAGCAAGCCCGATGGCGCCGGCCTGAGCAGCGAAAGTTTCACCCAGAACAAAGTCTTCGCTGGCGTCAACCTCAACTTCGGGCTGACCAACATCGCCGTCGAAACCGACAAGACCGGCGACGCCGTCAGCTATGGCGTGAAGCTCGGTTTCCGCTTCTGATGGTTTGACCTTTGGGGGTGATCCAAGCCTGGCATCAACGCTTTCGGCTGCACGTTAATATCAGGTTAGATCGCTCATCCAGCGGGCACGTACCAACGCAAACCTGGGGTCGATGCCAGCTTTGCGTTTCTTGACCTCAGCCTGCGTTGCCGCCCCTTCTTTTGCATGAACTCGCAGAATGGCCTGCGCCGTAGCCCCAGGCGGCTGTCAGCCATCAAGCCGCCGAACGCCATTTCAACCCCACCCGCGCCGGGTCTGCATGCATGCCATGTTGAAGCTGCACCAGGCCCACGCTTCGGGTGAGTAAAATCCTTGGATTCCGAGGAACCTGCATGAAACCCATAGTTGGCAGCATCGTCGCGTTGGTGACGCCCATGCTCGAAGACGGCAGCGTCGATTACGCCGCGTTGCGTCGCCTGATCGATTGGCACATTGCCGAAGGCACCGATTGCCTCGGTGTGGTCGGCACGACCGGAGAGTCGCCCACCGTGTCAGTCGAAGAGCACTGCGAAATCATCCGCGTGTCGGTCGAGCAGGCGGCCGGCCGGGTGCCAGTGATGGCCGGCACCGGCGGCAATTCGACGCGTGAGGCGATCGAGCTGTCGCGCTTCGCAAAGAAGGTCGGCGCCGATTGCACGCTGTCGGTCGTGCCTTACTACAACAAGCCAACGCAAGAAGGCATGTACGCGCACTTCAAGGCGATTGCCGAGGCCGTCGACATTCCGATGGTCTTGTACAACGTGCCTGGCCGCACCGTGGCCGACATGCTGCCCGAGACCACGCTGCGCCTGGCCGCCTTGCCCGGCATCGTCGGTATCAAGGAAGCCACCGGCAACATCGAACGCGCCTGCACGCTGATCAAGCACGCACCGGAAGGCTTCGCGATCTATTCGGGCGATGACCCGACCGCCGTGGCGCTGATGCTGCTCGGCGGGCACGGCAACATCAGCGTGACGGCCAACGTGGCACCGCGCGCGATGCATGAGCTGTGCAAGGCCGCAGTGGCAGGCCAGGCCCGCGAAGCCGCGAAGATCCATCTGCAGCTGCTGCCGCTGCACAAGCATTTGTTCATCGAATCCAGCCCGACACCGACCAAATGGGCGCTGGCACGGCTCGGCCGCTGCGGCGCCACGACGCGGCTGCCGCTGGTTCCCCTCAGCCCCTCCGCTCAAACGGTGGTGGAACAAGCGCTGCGTGAGTCGGGTCTACTCTGACGGGCTGCCGCTGGAACACGCGGCCATCCCCCGTTTCTCTCTCACCTTTCAATCGGCTCGAACGGCAGCGCCATCGCGGCCCGCCCCCTCGGAGATGCACCACGTGACTCGCTTTCCCCTCAGTACCCTTTCGGTCGCCACCGCGCTGGCCATGTCCCTGGCAGCCTGCAGTTCGGTCGAAGGGCTCGTGTCCGGCGACAAGATCGACTACCGCAGCTCTGCCAGCACCAAGCCGACACCGCTCGACGTGCCGCCCGATCTGACGCAGCTTGCCGTCGACCCGCGCTACGCGCCGCAGGCCGGCACCATCAGCGCCTCGACCTTGCAGTCGCCCGCCACGGCGGTCTTGCCTGTCGCCAGCGCCGCTTCGAGCGTCGCCGCGCAAACGGTCGGTGATTTCCGCATTGAGCGGCTGGGCACGCAACGCTGGCTCAGCACGCCGCTGACGCCGGAACAGCTGTGGCCGCAATTGCAGGCTTTCTGGAAAGACCGCGGCCTGACCTTGTCGGTCGACGAACCCGCAGTCGGCGTGATGGAAACCGACTGGGCCGAAAACCGCGCCAAGCTGCCCAGCGACCTGATCCGCAATACGCTGGGCCGGCTGGTCGATTCGCTGTATTCGACCGGTGAGCGCGACAAGTTCCGCACCCGCGTCGAACGCACGCCGACCGGCTCCGAGATCTACATCACCCACCGCGGGATGGAAGAAGTCGCGACCGGTGCGCAAAAGGAAACCGTCGTTTGGCAGCCCCGCCCGAGCGACCCTCAACTCGAAAGCGAGTTCCTGTCGCGCCTGATGGTCAAGCTGGGCGTCAAGGAAGCCGTCGCCAAGGCAGCGGTCGCCGAGCAGAACGCACCCGCCGCGCCCACGCGTGCGCGCATCATCGAAGGCCGGCCGGCTGCAACACTGCAGGTCGATGACAGCTTCGACCGAGCCTGGCGCCGCGTCGGACTTTCACTGGACCGCAGTGGCTTCACCGTCGAAGACCGTGACCGTGCGCAAGGCCTGTACTTTGTGCGTTATGTCGATCCGGCCCAGGCCGGCAAGGAGGAACCCGGCTTCTTCTCGCGCCTGTTCAGCAGCGATGCCAACAAGCTCACCGGCCCGGTTCGCTATCGCGTCAGCGTCAAGGGCGAAGGCAACCAGACGATCGTGTCGGTGCTCAACACCAAAGGCGAGCCGGAGAACGGCGACGCTGGCACGCGCATCATCAAGCTGCTGGTCGACGAGCTGAAATAAGGCTCGCGCGCATCGCCGCATGATGCGCTTTTGCAGCCTGGGCAGCGGCAGCAGCGGCAACGCCACGCTGGTCGAAGCCCGCAGTGGAAGCACCACCAGCCGCGTGCTGGTGGACTGCGGCTTTTCGCTGCGCGAGCTGGAGCGCCGGCTGGGGCGGATCGGCCTGAACGCGGCCGACGTCGATGCAATCTTCATCACCCATGAACATGGCGATCACGTCGGCTGCGCCCCGACGATGGCGCGCCGTCACCGCACGCCTTTGTGGATGAGCCGCGGTACCTGGCGGGCGATCGGCGAGCCGGAACTACCGCAGGCGCCGAACTGGGCGCGCGACATGGAAGCGATCTGCATCGGTGATCTGCAGTTGACGCCATACACGGTGCCGCATGACGCGCATGAGCCGCTACAGCTGAGCTTCACCGACGGCGCCTCGCGCCTGGGCGTGCTGACCGATGTCGGGTCGATCACCGCCCACCTGCTGCTGCAGTTGCAGCGCTGTGACGCCCTGCTGCTCGAATGTAATCACGACCGGCAACTGCTTGCGCATTCGGCCTATCCGGCGTCATTGAAGGCGCGCATCGGCGGCCGGCTCGGCCACCTGGCCAATGACACAGCGGCAGAGATTCTGGCGGCCTGCCACCACCGAGATTTGCAACACCTTGTGGCGGCCCATCTCAGCGAACGCAACAACCGGCCCGATCTCGCCTCGGCCGCGTTGGCCACGGTGGTCGGGGGTATGCCGAACGACATCGTGGTCGCCGATCCCGAATATGGTTTTGGCTGGCTGGATATTCGCTAATACTGCGAAAACCGTGTCGAAATACTCGAATATCCCTTCGCCCGACGCCCAATAAAAATCAACGACAGAATGAAAAAAGCCGCCTCGCGGCGGCTTTCCCAGAATCGGAAAACCGATTACTTGGCTTCGGAAGCCTTGCCAGCCGCGTCTTTTGCAGCGTCGGCAGCCTTGCCTGCAGCCGCCGAAGCGGCGTCGACAGCAGCACCAGCGGCAGCGGAAGCTGCATCGCCAGCGGCGGCGGCAGACATCGAAGCGTCGGTCGCGGACGAAGCAGCGGCATCGGCCGATGCTGAAGCCGCGGCTTCAGCCACCGGAGCCGTTGCCGAAGTAGCAGGCGCTGCTTCTTCTTTCTTGCTGCAAGCAGCCAGGGCCAGAGCGGCGACGAGAGAAGCCAACAGAAGCGACTTTTTCATATTTATCCTCAGTGAGAAGGTTCAGACAATTACCGGTAATTGTGGGTACCTTCCAATCTGTCAGGCCCCAGCATTCAGACACAGCGCAAGCGTTTCCTGTGCGAGCCCTCAATTATAACCAAGCTAGGTAACATCCCTATAAGCCAAGTGTCGTGGCTGGAAAAGCCTCTTCAGAACGTTGCAAAAGTGCATCGAATGTGTCGCGAGCCCGGATCGCATCGGCCTCGCTTTCCGAGATGCTGGCCCGATACCTGACCGGATCCAGCAACTTCACCGTGATACATCCTGGCGCCAAAAACAGCCCAGGCAATTCGCCCGGCACCGTCTCGGCCAGCGAGCGGCACTGGATCACATGCGCCCATTGCCGCCGCCATTCGGTGAAGCGCGGATGACGGCGCGGCATGTCGTCGAAGTTTTGCGCCAGCATCACCAGCTTGCGATGGGCATAGGCCCAGCGCGTCAACTGCTCGATCACGCCCCGCTCGCTGATCGGCCAATCGGCGAAGTCGGTGTCGGAGATGAACACCTCGCGGCAACCGGCGTCCGCGATCTTCACGAAGGCGTCGCGCAGCACCTCGTGGAACTCGCCGCGCGATTCGATGATGCGATGTGATGGCGCTTCTTCAGTCATGGAGACCTCATGTCGATGATTGCAACCAGCCGGCCTCGGCCCACTGCCCCAGCAATTCTCTGGCGCTGTCGCTGAGTTTGGCAACCCATGCGGCCGGCAACGCACACTGATCGGCAAGCCGGCGCATCACCCGCGCGTCGGCACCGCCGGCACGGAACGATTCGCCATTGATGAAGATGTGCTGGTCGTCGTAGATCATTCGCGTTCGCCGATCGAGCCGCACGCCATCGCCTGGCACGAGTTCGGCGGCCGCATCGAACCACACCTGCGGCTTCGGCTCGCTGAGCACCTCGCCCAGCGCACAGGCCAGCGAGCGTGGCTCGTTGAGCCAGCGGCCGATTTCCTGGCGCACGAAATCATGGAGGGCCGATGGAACCCGGCCCGGCTCATCGGTCGCCGGCTGCGATGGGTCGCGGTACAGCGCATCGAGCTCAGGCGCATCGCTTGCGTCGATCATGCGTTGCAAGACCTCGGTACGCAGCTCGGCCTTGCCGGGCGAGCGAAAACCGATCGAGGCCGTCATGCATTCGCCTTCGGCCACGCCGTCATGGCCCCAGCCGGGCGGCACATAAAGCATGTCGCCAGGCTCCAGCAGCCATTCATCGCTCGGCTCGAAATGGCTCAGGATCTTCAGCGGCACATCGGGCTGCAGACGCGCCTCGCGCACCGGCCCGACACGCCAACGCCGCCGGCCTTCGAGCTGCAGCAAAAACACATCGTAGGAATCGACATGCGGCCCGACGCCGCCGCCATCGCTGGCCCACGACACCATCAGGTCATCGAGCCGTGCATCGGGCACGAAGCGGAATTGCGACAACAGCGCATGGGCCGCATCGAGATGCAGATCAAGCCCTTGCACCAGCAAGGTCCAGCCGGGTTGATCGACACGCGGCAGCGCGCGGCGCGGCAAGGGGCCATGCCGCAAGCGCCAATCGCTACCGGCATGGCCAGCCCCTTTGCCATCGCCTCGAACGATCAAACGCGACTCCACGTCGTCGTCCGCAGCCAAGGCGAACAGTTGCGAACGGTTGACCACGGCCGGTGGAGAAGCGAAGGCCTGGCGAATCAGCAAGGGCCGTTTTTGCCAATGGCGGCGCATGAAGGTCTGGGGCGATAAGCCGCCCAGCAAAGAAGTCGGTAAGGAGATGTCCATGCATGATTGTGCGATCATTGTTTGATGCTTATCTCTTCACCCTGCGTCGTCAGCCTGACTTGGCTGCTGGAAGACGCCCAAGGCCAATTGATCGACGAACTCACTGAACCGGTGGAGTTCTATGTCGGCGGCGATGACCTGCTTACCAAGGTCGAGGAAGCGATTGCGGGTCAGCAAGCTGGCTTCGAAATCAAGCTCCACCTCGAACCCGAACATGCCTTTGGCGAATACGACCCCGACCTGGTCTTCTTCGAAGAACGCAGCCTGTTCGATGACAAGCTCGAGGCCGGCCTGCAGTTCGAAGGCCCGCCGCCCGGCGCGAAGACCCCCGGCCTGGCGGCCGACGCCATCTACACGGTGACCGAGGTTTATCTGAACCACGTCGTGCTCGATGGCAACCACCCGCTGGCCGGCATCGCGCTGCGCTTAGCGTTGAAGGTGCACAGCGTGCGCGAAGCCAGCGAAGAAGAAGCCGAGACTGGCAGCGTCAGCGATGGCGTGGTCTCGGTGCTGGCCACCGCGCCTGGCAGCTCTCAATTGCACTGAGCAGCCACGACACTGCGCACCCGCGCATCATCACCAACCCCGTTACCGATTACTCCACCGCCAGCTTCACGCTGGCGGACTTGTCTTGCGCGGCACCTCGGCCGCGTCGCACAGTCAATCCGCTGTCGTGTTAGCTCTGATGAGGCACGGCCACGTCTTCTACAGCGCTCTCGGCAGTCGTCACCGGCCCCTTGCCGCTGTAGCGGTCGAGGTACAGATAGATCACCGGCGTGATGTACAGCGTGATCGCCTGCGAGAACACCAGCCCGCCGACCACCGCCAGACCGAGTGGCTGGCGCAGCTCGGCGCCGGCACCGATGCCCAGCGCGATCGGCAGCGCACCCATCAGCGCGGCCAGCGTCGTCATCATGATCGGGCGAAAGCGCAGCTCGCAGGCTTCGCGAATGGCTTGCGCTGGCGCGAGCTGACGGGTGCGCTGCGCATCGAGCGCGAAGTCGATCATCATGATCGCGTTCTTCTTGACGATGCCGATCAGCA
>CAXTCD010000216.1:0-7630 GCA_964242145.1 uncultured Rhizobacter sp. | reverse complement strand
CCGATGGCCCCGCCGATCTGGCTCGGCTTTGGGTCTTGATCTCTAAGCAGAAGCCAGGCGCCAACGGCTGAAGCTTTCGGGCATAAACCTCGCTCCTACCGTCAGTGTCACCAATTCAATACCAATTGACTTATTGGTATTACTGGTACTAAACTGGTTTTATTCTGGTGTTGCTGGTGGCTTTACGGCCGATGTGACCATAAAAGCAGAGAGCGAGGGCAATGGTCAATTTTCTGATCGGGGTAGACGGGGGCGGCACTGGTACGCGTGCGCTTTTAGCACGGGCGGGTGGGGTGATTCTCGGCCGGGGAAGTGCAGGTCCTTCTGCATTGGGACAAGGCATTGCGCCTGCATGGGGCCAAGTACAACAAGCCATTCGACAGGCTTTTGCTGACGCTGGGCTGGATGTACCGCCATGGCATCAATGCGCACTCGCGGTAGGGCTTTCCGGCATCAGCAACCCACCATGGCGCGACGAGTTTGTTGCCCAAGATCCCGGGTTTGCCAATCTCGTTGCAGAAACTGACGCTTTTGCGATGCTTGTCGGTGCGCATGCGGGCAAACCAGGTGCCATTGTTGCTGCGGGGACTGGCAGCGTTGGCGAGGTGTTGCATGCTGACGGCCGCCGAATCAGTGTCAGCGGGTGGGGCTTTCCTGTCGGCGATGAAGGTAGTGGTGCGTGGTTGGGTTTGCGGGCAATGAGTTTGGCTCAATACGCAATGGATGGCCGAGCTGAACCGGGTGCGTTAGCTCGTCATGTCTGGGCCCATTGCGGGCGAGACCGAGACAGTCTGCAGGGCTGGTGTGATCGCGCGGGTCAGTTCGCCTATGCGCAGCTGGCAGTTGGTGTTTTTGACGCTGCAGCAGCTGATCCAGCCGCGACTGAACTGTTGCGACAGGCGGCGCAGGCTTTGGAATGTATGGCACTGGCGCTGGATGGGCGTGGCGAACTGCCGTTGGTCATCTGTGGAAGCGTCGGCCTGAGATTGTTCGATCGCTTGCCCGCCGCACTACGCAGCCGTTGTGTTGACGCTGTGGATGGTCCGGCTGCCGGTGCGTTGACTCTGATCCGCCAAAAGATTGAGACACGCTGATGAACAAAGCGCTGCTTGATTTCAAGCCTGATTCTCGAGACAGCTCGCCGCTGTACGTGCAGTTGGCGAGGAAATTGGGCCAGGCCATTCGTGATGGGCGATATCAAGCAGACGAGGCATTGCCTTCCGAGCGCGTTCTGTCGGAGTCGGTGGATGTTTCTCGCGTCACCGCACGTAAAGCCATCGATCAATTGGTTGAGCAGGGGCTGATCGTTCGCAGGAGGGGCTCTGGCAACTACATCGCGCCGCGCATCGAACAGCCGTTGTCTCGGCTGACCAGCTTTTCCGAAGAGTTGCATCAACGCGGCTATACGCCATCGTCGCGCTGGCTTGAACGAGGCATCGTGGCTGCCGTACCCGATGAGCAATTGACGCTGGGCCTCTCGCCCGGCGCCAAGGTGGCTCGGCTGGAGCGCTTGCGTTTGGCAGACGATGTGGTGATGGCGTATGAGGTTAGCGTGTTGCCGCAAACCGTGCTGGCGCATCCGGATCTGGTCGAAGGCTCGTTGTACGAATACCTGACCGGCATTCATATGGCGCCGGTGCGGGCCTTGCAACACATTCGCGCTTTGAACGCTCAGCCTCGTCTGGCGGAGCAACTCGGCGTACCGGTTGGGCAAGCCGTTCTCTTCATCACACGCATCGGCTATCTGGATGCAGGGCAAGCTGTCGAGCTGACCCATTCCTATTGCCGCAGCGACTACTACGATTTTGTTGCCGAAATGAGGCGAGAAGGATGAGCCGTCAAGCCGTCACGCTAAACAACGGCCATTGCCGCACAGCGACCCGCCACGCAAAAGCTTGGCATGCAGCGCAAATGCGGCATCAGGAAACCCAAAATGAGCATTAAAGGACACATCCTCACACCTTCAGGATTCATCGATGGTTCGATCACCATCGATAGGGAGGGGCGGATTGTTCGAATCGACGGAAATCCCGTCGATGAGAATGTGGTGCGCGAGTCGACCCAACCGATCGTGTTTCCGGGCTTTATCGATTTGCATGTGCATGGCGGCGGCGGGCGCGACATCATGGAAGGTGGAGATGCTGCCGCACGCATCGCTGAGCTGCATGCCGGGCATGGCACCACAACGATGCTCGCAACCACCATGACCGCACCAATGAGCGATCTTGAGCGGGCCTTCCGTGCGATGAAGTCGACGATCGACGAACGCGCGCCGCGTGCCGCGCGCGTGCTGGGTGTGCATCTGGAGGGGCCGTATATCAGTTCAGGCAAGCTCGGTGCACAGCCAAATTTTCCGAGGCCGGTGCATGCCGAAGAGTTGCGCAAACTGAATGGCATGGCGCCCATTCGTTTGATCACGCTGGCTCCAGAGACACCCGGAAACATGGACGCCATCGAGGCGCTGGTGGCCGCAGGCTACCGCGTGCAGCTGGGTCACACACTGGGCACTTATGAAGATGGTGTGGAAGCCATGAAGCGGGGCGCTTCAAGCTTCACCCATCTCTTCAATGCAATGAGTGCCTTGCACCATCGTGAGCCGGGCATGGTGGGGGCGGCGTTGGCGCATGCCACCTATTCGGAAATCATTCCCGACCTATTGCATGCGCATCCGGGGGCCATACGGGTCGCATTGCGCTCCATCCCACATTTGTATTGCGTGACCGACTCCACTGCTGCGGCTGGTATGCCCGATGGCGAATACAAGTTGGGCCGCCACAAAGTCACCAAATGCTTAGGGGGTGTGCGCTTGGCTGATGGAACGCTGGCGGGCTCTACGCTGACGATGGACCAGGCATTGCGCAATTTGGTCAGCGAATTGCAATTGACGTTGATAGATGCGTCTCGACGCGTATCTACCAATGCAGCGGACTATCTCGGCGCTACCGATCGGGGCCGTTTGGCTGTCGGCGCGTGGGCCGATGCGGTGGTGATGGACCGTGATTTGAAAGTACTTGATGTCTACATTGAAGGAGGTTCGATTGAACACGCGCATGCTGTCTGAGGCCCGCGAAGCACCGTCTGCGGTGGCACGCCAACTGGCTCAAAACGACCAGGCTTATAGCGACTTCGGCGCCTTCTTGCGCGCCAACTCCCCGTCATCGGTGTTGACCGTGGCTCGGGGCAGCTCCGATCACGCAGCACACTTCATGGCCTACCTGATCATGGCCCGCATGGGACGGCTGGTCACGTCGTTGCCGATGTCGCTGATCACGCTCTATCAGTCGCAAATCGTCTGCAAGGGCCTGGCGTCACTGGCCTTCTCCCAATCAGGGCAAAGTCCGGACTTGGTGGCGCCGACGCGTTACTTCTCCGAAGGCGGCGCGTATACCGCGGCATTCGTCAACGATCCGGAGTCGCCTTTAGCACAAGCAGCACGTTGGGTGTTCCCGCTGCACGCCGGCCCGGAACAAAGCGTCGCGGCCACGAAGAGCTTCATCACACAGTTGGTGGCTGGTGCCCGATTGGTTGCGGCCTGGCAAGACGATCTTGTGCTGCAGGCTGCGTTGTCAGGCCTGCCCGGCGTGTTGGCGCGTGCGGCCCATGCCGACTGGACGCCTGCGGTCGAGGCGCTGAAGAACGCCGATCGCCTGTTCGTGATCGGCCGCGGTACCGGACTGCCGGTTGCAATGGAAGCGGCACTCAAGTTCAAGGAGACCTGCGCGATCCAGGCCGAAGCTTTCTCTGGTGCGGAGGTCAAGCATGGGCCGATGGCATTGATCAACGAGGGTTATCCGCTGCTCGTATTTGCTCCTCGTGGCCCGGCGCAAGCTGGGCTGTTGGCGCTGGCCGACGAAATGCGTGGGCGCGGTGCTTTGGTGCTGTTGGCCGCACCGGCTGGAACACCGGGATCGAACCTGCCGATCATCGAAACGGCTTCGGTCGAGCTTGATCCCATTTCGGCGATCCAGAGCTTTTACCCCATGGTCGAGGCGCTCTCTCAGGCGCGCGGCTTTGATCCGGATCGACCGCGGCATCTCGCCAAGGTCACGCGAACCCAATAAAAGCACGGCGGGCCGACGCGTTGTTGCCTTTGAGGGCAGCGACGCCTCGGCACCGTAACGCGCTGGCTGTTATCTACGACACGCAACGGAGACTTCCATGTCCAACGACACCCCGCGTCGCCACTCGCCCATGCGCTGGGTGCCCAGCCTTTATCTGGCGCAAGGGTTGCCTTTCTTTGCGGTGACGATGGTCGCCCAGCAGCTCTTCATCAGCATGAATGTGCAGAACGAACAGATGACACGCTGGCTTGGCGTGTTGACCTTGGCGTGGGGCATCAAGTGGGTGTGGAGCCCGTTTCTGGAGCTGGCGCCAAGCAAGAAGTCGATGGTTATCACCTTCCAGTTGCTTGGGGGTGTGGGGCTCGGCATCGTTGCTTTCTCTTTGCATTTGCCGGCCTTCTTCATTGTTTGTGTGGCGGCTTTGATGATGGTGTCTTTGAGTTCTTCGACACACGATATCGCAGCCGATGGCCTGTATATCAGTAGCTTGTCGAATAAAGAGCAAGCCCAATACGCAGGTTGGCAAGGGGCGTTTTTCAATGTTGCACGCTTTCTCGCCGCTGGGGGGCTGCTGGTGTTGGCCGGTAGCTTGGAAAAGTCGATCGGAGTGCCAGGCGCTTGGACAGCCATCTTTACGGTGATGGCTGGGGCGATGGTTGTTCTCGGCCTTTACAACGCTTGGGCCTTGCCGTCGGTCCGGAATGCCAAGTCAGCAGATGTCTCGGCCAAGGCAATCGGCAAGACCTTGTGGTTGGTGGTTCGCGATTTCCTGGAGAAGCCGGGTATCTGGCTGGCGATCATCTTCATCATCTTATTCCGTGCCAGCGAAGGTCAGATCCAAACGATCGGGCCGATTTTCCTGCGCGCGACGCGTGACATGGGCGGCCTAGGATTGACCACTGATCAAGTCGGCTGGGCCTATGGCACAGCAGGCACGATTGCCTTTATCGCAGGCAGCATCGTCGGCGGATATTTCGCGGCATGGCTCGGATTGAAGCGCGCGATGTTGTATCTGATCCTCGCCATGAACTTACCAACCATCGCCTTTGTATTTCTCAGCACCACGATGCCGACCAACTTTGCCGTGATCTCGGCAGCGCTCAGTGCAGAGATGTTTGGCTATGGTTTTGGTTTTGTGGGTGTGATCCTGTATTTGATGCAGGTGGTGTCTGTGGGTAAATACCAAACTGCTCATTACGCCATCGGGTCAGGTGTGATGGGCTTAGGTATGAGTCTCTTCCGAACGATCAGTGGTGACATTCAAGTGGCACTGGGATATCAGCACTTCTTCATCTGGGGTTTGGTCTGCGCACTTCCTGTGCTGGTGTTGTCTCGCTTCGTGCCTTTAGAAACCCCGGTGGCTGCGAATCAAGAAGGGCTTGCCGCTGAGCCTGCACAAGCGTGATGAATCGGTGTCTTCTGTTGCTGGCGTTGGCCGTCAGCTTGGTCGCGTGCGACACCTTGCCTGAGCCCACAACGCCCACTGAGGTGTTCTTTGACGACTTCAGCCAGCACGAGGTGGCGGACTTAGTGAAAGACGGATGGATCGTTCGCACCAAAGTTGGCCTGCCGGGGATTGAGGGCGCGGTTTGGGGCGAAAAGTCCATCTCGTTGCTCGATGATCCGCAACAGCCCGGCAATCGGATGCTGCGGCTGAATGCCCGCACCGACGGTAGCTCTGCAGGTACACGCCAAGCGCAGCTTTGCCATCAACGCAAGTACCTCGAAGGCACCTACGCAGCGCGAGTTCGTTTCAACAATGCACCTGTCAGTGGGCCGGATGGTGATGTTGTTGTCCAAACCTTTTACACGGTCAGCCCGTTGCGCACGGACTTTGATCCCGAATACAGTGAGCTGGATTGGGAATACCTGCCCAATGGCGGCTGGGGAGATGTGCGCACCCGGTTGTATGGCGTAAGTTGGCAAACGGTTCGGCTGGACCCATGGAAGACCTACAACCAGCCCCTGGAATATTTTCAAACGCTTGAAGGGTGGCATGTGCTGATGATGCAAGTCGGTGCCGGCAAAACCCGATTCTTCTTGGATGGCGCGCAGCTTGGTGAACATGGCGGGCGCAACTATCCCGTGGTGCCGATGTCACTCAACTTCAGCATCTGGTTTCCCCGGGGCGGTTCGTTGCCTGCCAACACGGTTCCACGTGTCTATGAAGAAGACGTGGATTGGGTTTATTTCGCTCGAAATCAGCTGCTTGCACCTGCCGAGGTGGAACGCGCTGTGCTTATGCTCAGAAGGGTAGGTAAGCGAGCCATCGATGGCGTACCGCTTCCCCAACCGCCGCTAGCGTCTCCGTGCGACTTTTGACTTGATTTGATTGGGTTTACGTGGGGCAGAGTTATCTAACATGAAGGCTCCTCGCATCTCAGCCATCACCATGACGCATCTTAGTTCTGCCAACCGCAGCGTTGAAGCTTCATCATCCTGCATTGAGTTCCGCGATGAAGTCGTACATGTCGCCTCGGTAATACGACTGGGACAGTTCGATCGCTCGACCGTCACGCAAATAGCCGAGCCGCTCAACCAGCAGGCCGGCATCACCTTCTCTCGCGTTGAGCAGCCGAGCTTGATCCACATTCAGCAGCAAGGCACGCAAGCGTTGCAGCGCTCGGATGGGCCGGTTGCCCTGGGTTTCCAGTGCGGAATAAAGCGAGGCGTCTACCGCTTCGAGCGACGGCAGGCAGGACGCATCCACAGTGGCAATCTCGATGGCCATCGGCGCATCATCGGCGTATCTCAGACGGTGAAAGCGAAATACGAGGGTTCCGGGACTCAGCGCCAGCTTCAGAGCTTCGTCCGAGGTCACGATACCCTGCGAACGGTTCAGCCACACACTGTGAGGAGCGCTGCCTCGCGCGCGCATGTCTTCAGAGAACGACGTCAGCTTGGCGAAGTTCTTTTCAACGCGCGTGCCGACGAAATTTCCCGACCCTTGCTTGCGAACAAGCCATCCCTCCTGGGTCAGACCTTCGAAGGCCCTGCGTACAGTGATGCGGGAAACAGAGAGGTCCTCAGCCAGTTGGCGCTCCGAAGGCAGCGCGTCGTCAGGTTGCAACACCTTACGTTCGATGGCATCACGTACGGCTCGCTGCAATTGCTGATACAGCGGCAGACTATCGGACGGGTCCAGTGGCTTCAACGCGTCGGTCAGGTTTGTCATGTGGGTGCTTCCTGTCCGGCCTTGCGGCCGAACAATACCAATTCAATACAAGGGCACCCCAAGGAGTGCCTCTCTAGTTATATCAATTGCCGTGCCAAAACAGCAGCTATTGCGCATATATACGGGCTTCCCCGCAGATGAGGGCGGGCATCCGATATTGCAATCCGTCTAAATTGGTAGCATAGTGGCCTTTAGTGGTAGCGTATTGGTACGCACACTGGCATTAAATAGGTTTTTCGTGCGGGAAAAGGGGTTGTTGCTTGCTATTGAAGGCAGCCATTCCAAAATCCCGCGTTTTACTTCGGACCGGATCGGGAATCCGCATCTCATTTCAAACCAGAAGGCTGATATGAACGTACAACTGACACCCATCGCATCGGCGGTCGCGCTTGCG
>CAXTCD010000215.1:0-7685 GCA_964242145.1 uncultured Rhizobacter sp. | reverse complement strand
AGGCGCGCTGCCTCGGCGCCTGCGCAAATCAAACAGCGAAAGTCGAGTTGCGCCGATCAGCGCGATGTCAGAAACGATAAGCGGTCAACAGGCCGAAGGTGTTTTGCATTTTTCGAAATGCGAGGGGGCTGTCGGCTGCATCGCCGCGCAAGCTGACCAGCGCCGCGCGTGCGCTGATGCTCCATTGCGGCGTGAGGCCATAGTCGGCCCCGAGTGAGAAGCGCAGCGTGTGCAGGCCCGCATCCGGCGTGTACTGGGCACGGCCGGAACGTGCGCTCTGCTCGGCATTGATGCCGAAATAAGCTTGGTTGTACTTCTGATCGGCCCAGCTGAGGCCCGGCCCCGCCGACAGTTTCAGCCGTTGACTGACCGGCAGCGTGGCCTCCAGATCGAGCGTCACCAGCGTGCCCTGGTCTTTGCCCCCCAGATCGGTCGAGACACTGGCATTGGCCTGAAACCCTTGTTGGCTGTAGCCGCCGAACAAGCTGCCGCGCACGGTGTTGTCGATGTCACCGAGACCGGCCAGTCGCGCGTCATCTGACTCCTCGCGTGGCTTGCCCAGCCCGCCGCCCACGGCCACACCAAGGCGCCAAGTCGGGTCTTGCACCAGGAAGGCACCGATGCCCGCCGGCACGCCCGCGCCCGGCACGCCGCCGAAGAAGAAGCGGCCGTAGCTGGCGCCGATCAAGGGCAAGGCTTTGAACTCGCGCTCGTCACTGCCAGCGAACTTGGGCTTGTTGATCACGCCGGCACCGAGCGTGAACTTCCAGCCGTCGGAGGCGGGCGGCGCTTCACCGGATTGCGCATGCGCGGGCTGCGATAAAAAACCGGCTGCCAGCAAAGCAGCCACCAGCGCGAAGCCGGCTTGGCGTGGAACGGAAAGGCTCATAGAAACAACTCCAAGGTCATCAAACAAAGTTGAACAACGAACGAACGCCAGCCAAGAACGAAGAGCCAGACGGCCGAACAGCAAACAGAAAAAACAGCGAACCGCATCGCAAAGCGCATCGGCCACCGACGAACAAAGGCAAAGGCGGGTGCGCCACGCATCAGGATCAGATCAAGCCTTGGAGGCGGCAACGGGCGATGCGTTCCCCCGACTTCGGCGTGGCGACCCGCACTTCATCCGCAGCTCCAGCCCATGAACCTCACTGAACACCACCGGTGCGACGAGCAAGCTCAGCGCCGTGGAGGTGATCAACCCGCCGATCCTTGGCAAACCAGGCGGAACCGCTCCTGCCCGACGGGCGACACCGCACATAGCGCAGCTGCAGAGCGGAAGACAGGCATGGCATCGCGATCAGGTGGTGATGGCGCCATCGTCTGCGGCTTTCATGACTGTGGATTTTCCGGCCGTCGCGCTTTACCTTCAGCAATGCAAAGCGGCCGATAAGCTCAGCAAACAGTGATGCCTGCGGGGCTTCTTTACAAAGCCGTGCTGCGCCGAGCGGGCCGCTGCGGCTCAGAAAGTCGATTCAGAGAGACAAGCCGATGGGCGAGTCGGTCAACGATTGAAGCCAGCCGGTGGGATCGGCAAGTGCATTCGATGCCCAGGCAGCCCAGTGGTGGTGGGGTGTGATGCCAACACCGACAGATCCGAAGGGGCCGATCGGCCCGCACCTTCAGCTGCCTTTCAAGCGCTGCACCACGCCCTCGCCGGCCACCCGGCCGCTGGCCAGGCAAGCGGTCAGCAGGTAGCCACCGGTCGGCGCCTCCCAGTCGAGCATCTCACCGGCACAGAACACGCCGGGCAGTGCCTGCAGCATCAACGCGGCATCCATGGCGCCAAGCCGCACACCGCCAGCGCTGCTGATTGCCTCATCGATCGGGCGAGGCGCACGCAGCGTCACCGGCACGGCCTTGATCGCCTCGGCCAGGCGGCCGACGTCGGCAAAGTCGGCCTTTGAGACGCACTCATGCAACAGCCCGGCCTTCACTCCATGCAGGCCCAAGCGCGTCTTCAGATGGGTGGACATCGAACGAGAGCCGCGCGGGTGCTTCAGCTCTGCCAGCACCCAGTCGGCACTGCGCTGCGGCAGCAGATCGAGCTGAAAGGTGGCGTGGCCGTGGGCGCTGATTTCATCGCGCATGGCAGCCGATGCAGCATAAACCAGGCTGCCTTCGACGCCCCGCTCGGTGACGACAAACTCACCGGTTTGCTGAAAGTTGCGGCCGTTCGTTCCGGTGAACGCCAAACCGACTGACTTCAACGGATGGCCAGCGAAGCGGCTTCGAAAATGCTCGCTCCAATCGGCATCGAAGCCGCAGTTCGACGGCTGCAGTGGCGCGACGTCGACCCCACGCGCTTGCAGCCAGGGAAGCCAGGCCCCGTCCGAGCCGAGCCGTGACCAGCTGGCCCCGCCCAAGGCCAGCACCACCGCCTGAGCTTGCACAGCCCGCTCGCCCGTGGGCGTGACAAAGCGCAGCGCCGGCAAGCCGAGATGTGCGTCTGGCTCGCCCGCCGCTTCGGCCCAGCCCAGCCAGCGGTGCCGCATGTGGAAGCGAACGCCTTGTGCGCGCAAGCGCTGCAGCCAGGCGCGCAGCAAGGGCGCGGCCTTCATGTCGACCGGGAACACACGGCCCGAGCTACCGACGAAGGTCGATATGCCCAGCGATTGCGCCCATTGCCGCACGTCGTCGGGCCCGAGCCGCGACAGCCAGGCTGCGACCGGCTCGCGCTGCGGGCCATAGCGGTCGATGAACGGCGCGAGCGGCTCGCTGTGCGTCAGGTTCAGTCCCCCCTTGCCGGCCAGCAAGAACTTGCGGCCCACCGACGGCATCGTGTCGTAGAGATCGACCTGCAAGCCGGCTTCGGCCATCACTTGCGCGGCCATCAGGCCCGCCGGCCCGCCACCGATCACGACAACAGCAGGTGCGAAAGAAGAATCAGGGGAAGCAGTCATGGGGAACGGTGGGCGCAGAGGGCCTGCATTGTCGGCGACGATGCGGCGGCCCCGATCGCCCATGCGAAGTGGGCCCTCGGGTCCGTTGCCGTGCCGGGCTCGATGTCGACGCGCGATGCATGGCGAGACCGGGCGCGCGGCGGCGGGCCTGACGTGATGCTTCATCTGAGGGGCGACGTCGCGCTCGACCTGACTCGATGTTTCAGGCAAGGTAACGGATCACGTCACGGGCAAGCCAAGCGTTGCGTAGACGGTGGTCCCCGAGACGAGCTAAGCATCAACGCACAAGGCGACATCAGAGTCGCCGTCAGAACGCCATCAGCGCCGCCGCAAGATAACCCTTAAGAAAAATCAGTAAGGAAGGCGGTAAGGAAACCAGTAAGAAAGGCGACAGCCTGTCGACCAAGGGTCAGCGGTGGCGACAAGCCCAGGGGTCGCCAGCGTTCTTCGCCACCTCACCAGCCGATCGCTCATCCGCGATCCACATCACCGAAGCCTGCCATGCGCATCGCCCAAACTCTCATCAAACCTGCCAACCCGGCTCGCGCCTGCCACTCAATACCTTCGCGTGCAAGTCAGACGGTGGTCACGGCGCTCGCCGTGTTGGCCGTGACGGCCGCGCAGGCCGGCCCGGCCGCGAGTTGCAGCGCACAGAGCACGCTGCGCAGCACGCCCGTCATCGAGCTGTACACCTCGGAGGGCTGCAGCTCGTGCCCGCCGGCCGACCGCTGGATCACGCGCGCGGCCAGCACGCCAGACGTGGTCGCGCTGGCCTTTCATGTCGACTACTGGAACGACCTGGGTTGGGTCGACCGCTTTGCGTCAGCGGCCTTCACGCAGCGGCAAGCCCAGCAGCGGGCCGTGAACGGTGCCCGGTTCAGCTACACGCCGCAAGTGGTGATCAACGGCATCGATCGTCCCGATTGGCCACAGGCCACCCTGCCCGCTCGCACAGAGACGGCTGTGCAGATCACGTTGGCGCGCAGCGGTTCGCAATACGCTGCCACCGTGCAGGCCAACGCGCCCTCGCCCGCACGCCTGGCCGCTTATTGGGCAGTGACCGAGAACCGGCATCTGAGCGTGATTCGCGCTGGCGAAAACCACGGCATCACGCTGACGCACGACCATGTGGTGCGCGAGTTTCATCCTGTCGCGGCCTGGCCCGTGCGCTCGGGCCAATCGGTGAGCCTGCAGTTTCTGCCCGCGGGATCGTTCGATGCCGAACATCCGCGGGAGATCAACCTGGTGCTGCTGGACGCCGACACTGGCCGGCCAGTGCAAGCCTTGAAGCTCGGCTGCTAACTAACCAGTCAGTGGATCGGCCCGAGATAACGCCGTGGCCGCAGCGTCGCGGCAGGCGCTCTGGGCGACCAGGTGGGGACCCGGTAAGGCATCCGTGCGACCCGCTCTTCCAACTGCATCAACCGGCCCTGCGCAATGACTCGCGCAACTGCACGCCCATCTCGGGCTTCGCAATGAAAGGGTCGGCCGGGTTGCGCGCGGCAATCATGTCTTGCATGCGCAGTTGCACGGCTTCGAGCGCATCGGGGTGGCTGTAGATGTAGAAGCGGCGCTCAGCCATCGCATCGAAAACGCCCTGTGCCATTTGCGCGGCCGTCATCCGGCCACTGGTCACCGCCTTCGTGACCATCGCCTGCGCAATGATCTGGCTCTTGGTGGGCTTGCTTCCGTCCAGCAAATCGGCCGGCCGGTTGCGGTGGCTGTTGTTGATGCCGGTCGGGATGAAATAAGGGCACAGCACCGAGGCATGGACCTGATCGGTCACCAGGCCCAGGTCCTGGTAGAGCGTTTCACTCAAGGCCACGACCGCATGCTTGGTGACGTTGTAGACGCCGAGGTTCGGGGCCGTCAGCAAGCCCGCCATCGACGCGGTGTTGACGATGTGGCCTTCATAAGCCGGGTCTTTCTTGGCGGCTTCCAGCATCATCGGTGTGAACACGCGAACGCCGTGCACCACGCCCATCACGTTGACGCCAATGACCCATTCCCAGTCCTTGGCAGAGTTTTCCCAGATCAGCCCACCGCCGCCGACACCGGCGTTGTTGAACACGAAGGTCGGTGCACCGAAGCGCTCGAAGGTGGCCGCGCCCATCGCTTCGACCTCGGCCGCCTTTGATACATCCAGCGGAAAGGAAAGCACCTGCGCGCCCAGTGACTCGATCTCGGCCGCAGCCCCGGCCAGCGCATCTTTTTGCACGTCGGCCATCACGATGTTCATGCCCAGGCGGGCCGCGATGCGCGAGGCTTCGAGCCCGAAGCCCGAAGCCGCACCGGTGATGACGGCCGTGCCGCCCTTGAAATTCTTCATGCCGTGTCGTTCCTGTCTCGCTGTCTCGTGCTCAGTGGACTGAGTGATGAAAACGTGATCGCGAATACGTTTTCATCACCCCCGGTCGGCCCGCATGATGCTTCAAGCAGCGCCCGCCGCCCAGCACCTAGGTGACAAAAGTGAAGAAGCTAGGGGGGCACAAACGCGGTCAATGCGCAGGTTTCGGAAGAAACAACTTCGTCTGGCGGCTTGAAGGGCTTGTTGTAACCGGCTCGAGACCGAAACAATTTTGTCGAAGGCGTCGCCGGAACCCCGCGAACTGCCGACTGCGCGCACGAACGGAAGCGAAGCAGTCGCCCTCGAAGGCACAGGCCATGGCGCTTTTCGCATCGAATGCATTGCAGGTACCGCCAGGCTTTAGGCGGCCAGCTCCAGGCTTGCCGATAAGCCTCGAAGGCGGCCGGCACTGCGCCCGCCCATCCCGATAAGACGCGGCCTGCGAGCAAGCCGTCAGGCTTCAGGCCGATCGAGGGGTTCGCGTTCTTTCATCTCTGTTGCGAATCAGCGCACCGACCGTGGCCAATTTCAAACAGGCAGGCAGCCTTCTTCGGCACAAGCGCCGGAAGGCCGCCCAACACTCTCAGATCAACTTGACCAGTTGCTTACCAAAGTTGCGGCCGTTGAGCAGGCCGATGAAGGCTTCGGGAGCGGCTTCGATGCCTTGCGCGATCGTCTCGCGGTACTTCAGCAAGCCATCACGCATGCGTTCGCCGAGTTCTTTCAGCGCTTCGGGCCAAACCTCGAGGTGCTCGATGATGATGAAGCCTTCGAGCTTCAGCCGCGACTGCACGATCAGCTGTGGCTGCGTCATCGGCGTGGCTTCGCCGTCGTAGCCGGAGATCATGCCGCACAGCGCGATGCGGCCGAACGGGTTCATGCTGGCCATCGCCGCGTCGAGCACCATGCCGCCGACGTTCTCGAAATGGCCGTCCACGCCATCGGGCGCCACTTCTTTCAGCGCCGCCTGCAGCGAGCGCTGGTCGGGGTGCACCTTGTAGTCGATGCAGGCATCGAAGCTCAGCTCATCGACGACGTAAGCACACTTGGCTGCACCGCCGGCAATGCCGACCACGCGGCAGCCGCGCGCCTTGGCCAGCTGGCCGACCACGCTGCCCACCGCACCGCTGGCCGCGCTGACCAGCACCGTCTCGCCGGCCTTGGCCATGCACACCTTCACCAGGCCGTACCAGGCGGTGACGCCGGGCATGCCGACCGCGCCGAGATAAGCCGACAGCGGCACGCGGCTCGCATCGACCTTGCGCAGCGCACCGTGCTGGTTGGCATCGAACACGCCGTACTCCTGCCAGCCGCCCGAGCCGACGACCTTGTCGCCGGGCTTGAAGGCCGCGTGGCGCGACTCGACCACCTCGCCGACGGTGCCGCCCACCATCACCTTGTCGAGCGGCTGCGGCGCCGCATAACTCTTGCTGTCGTTCATGCGCCAGCGCATGTAAGGGTCGAGAGACAGGTAATGGTGGCGCACCAGCACCTGGCCTTCCTGCAACAAGGGCAGCGGCACGGCCTGGAGCCGGAAGTTGTCGACGCTCGCTTCCAGCGGCGGCCGCGAAGCAAGAACGATCTGATGATTAAGCGTGCTCATGGAGAGATCCTTTTTTATTCAATGCGGGCACGGCTTGCAACGCGTTGGCCAGCAAGCCGAGCTTGGCCCGTCCATGGGCCAGGCGGCGTTGTAGCCGCTTCCCGCATCAGCCACCGTAAACGGCTGATACACCCCCATCGACAGCAAGGATCTGGCCGGTGATGTGCTTTCCGGCAGCGGATGCAAATAACAAGGCAGCACCTTTCAGGTCATCGTCGTCGCCAATGCGGCCGAGCGGCGCCTGCTTGGCCAGCGTGTCGGCCCCCACGCGCTGCAAGGTGCCCTGCGTCATCTTGCTCGGGAACATGCCGGGCGCCAGCGCATTCACCGTGATGCCATGGGCACCCCACTCGCCGGCCAGCGTACGCGTGAAGTTGACGACGGCGCCCTTGCTCGTGCCATAGGCGATGTACTTGATGTCCGGTGGTGAGCCGGCCAGCCCGGCGATCGAGGCCACGTTGATGATGCGGCCCTGGCGGCGCGGGATCATGCTGGCGTTGCCCACCGCCTGGCTCATCAGGAAGATGCTGCGGATGTTCAGGTTCATCACCTTGTCCCACGCGTCGATCGGATGATCTTCGGCGGGCGCGCCCCACGTGGCGCCGGCGTTGTTCACGAGAATGTCGACATGACCAAGGCGCTTCATCGCGTCATCGGCAACGCGCTGCAACTCGGATGGCTGGCTCGCATCGGCCGCGATCCATTGCGTGGCGATGCCCTTGGCCTGCAACAAAGCCAGCATGACCACCACCTGGTCCTTGCAGTCGCCGTAGCCGTTTTCCAGCGTCTGGTCCGCCTTGTGCGGTGCCCAGGCGCCGTTGCCCATATACAA
>CAXTCD010000214.1:0-7757 GCA_964242145.1 uncultured Rhizobacter sp. | reverse complement strand
TCTTCTTCGCCATCTCGATGCCTTGCGGCACCGACAGCGCGACCTCGAAGCCCGCTTCATCGAGCAACGACGCGCCGGCCTCGCGCACATTGGCTTCGATGTTGCGGCGAGGCACCGGGTTGATCGCCGGCCCGCCGACCTGCAGGCCCAGCCCCGGCATCGTCACCGTGCCGATGCCAAAGCCACCGCGCAGCACGACCTGGCCCGGCAAGTCACGGCGCAAGCTCACATCGGCCGTCAGGTGGGCCTTGTCGGTGCAGTCGGGGTCGTCGCCTGCATCCTTGATCACCATCGCATGCGCGCTCAGGCCATCGCAGCGGCCATCGTTGACGACGAAGTTGACCCGCTGCCCGTTCGGTAGTTCGCATTCCACCGACTCGGGTACCACGCCATGCACCAGCCCCAGCACCGCCGCGCGCGCGGCCGCTGCCGAGCACGCACCGGTCGTGAAGCCGGTGCGCGTGCCGCGCTTGGTGGTCTTGTCCATCATCGCAAGAGCGGCCTGATCAACAGCAGCTTCATCCCGCGGGCTGTTGCAACTCGCGCGCTTCGGCCAAGCCGAGCAAGGCGTGGATCGCGGCCACCACCAGCGTCGAGCCGCCCTTGCGGCCACGGATCACGATCCACGGCACCTCATCGAGCGAGGCCATCAGGTCTTTCGATTCGGCGGCCGAGACAAAGCCGACCGGCATGCCGACCACCAGCGCAGGGCCCGCGCGTTCTTCGCGGATCAGGCGCACGATCTCGATCAAGGCGGTCGGCGCATTGCCGATGCCCACGATCGCGCCATCGACCAGCCCGAGCCGATGGGCCTTGCGCATGGCCTGCACCGCACGCGTCGTGCCTTCGGCCTTCGCCGACTCGATGACATCGGCATCGCTGATGAACTGGTGGGGGCGCATGCCAAAGTGCGCCAGGCGCGGCTGCGACAAGCCGACGCAGATCATCTCGACATCGGCCAGCACGCGGGTGCGCCGGCCGAGCAGGGCCGCGATGCCGGCATCGACCGCCTGCGGGTGAAAAGCGGTCAAGCCATTGAAGTCGAAATCGGCATTCGCATGGATCATGCGGCGCACGATTGGCCATTGGCCGGCGTCGTAATCGTGCGGGCCGACCTCACGGTCGATCACCGCGAAGCTGTCATGCTCGATCGCGCGGCCGGCGGCGGTCAGCTGTTCGGTAACGACATTGGCATTCACCGGCGAGGCCTCCGGCCGTTCAGGCAGGCGTGTGTTCATGGGCACCGTGGTCATGATCGTGGCCGTGCGTGTGCCCATGAGAATGAGCCGGTCCGGAGGCATGGGCCTCGTGTTCGTGTTCGTGTTCATGCCCATGCTGCCTCGGTGCATCCTCATGGGGATGCGCAGCGGCCACCGCCATCTGCACCGCATGCACATGCGGCTCATCGCCATGGTGGTGATGCCCGAGGCCATGCTCCTCGGCGAACGCGCGGTATTTGCAGCCGTCGCAGGGCATCAGGCCTTTCGGCTCGCTATCGCGCAGATCGGCAATGCGCTGGTCGAGCAGCTCGAAGATCTCCGGCTCGAAGCCGAAGTAGTCGCCGCTGGCAAAGCGCACCTGCGGGTACTGCACCTTCAAATGCTCGACCTGGCGCGCAATGCGCTGCATCAAGGTGCCGGTGTAGAGGTAATACGGCAGCACGACGATCTGCCGCATGCCGAGGATCACCTGCCGCTGCACCGCGCGCTCCAGCCGCGGCCAGGTGATGCCGGTGAAGGCCAACTCGACCAACTCATGGTCGGTGTCTTCCATCAGCCAGCGCGCCATCTTCGCCATGTCGCCATTGGCCGCGCGGTCAGACGATCCGCGGCCGAGCAGCACGACGCCCGTGGTCGTCGGGTCGGGCATGTCGAGCCGGTTCATCGCGGCACGCAGTTGCCGTTTCAGGATCGCCAGAATCGGGTCGCAAGCCATCAGGTGCGGCGCATAAAGAAACTGCACGTGTGGATGCTCGGCACGCGCTTCGGCGATGTGCTCCGGGATGTCCATCTTCACGTGGCCGGCCGCATTCAAAATCAACGGCACGATCAGCACCCGCTGGCTGCCGTGCGCGGCGCGACGCATGCCTTCTTCGAGCATCACCTCGGCAAACTCGATGAAGCACACGTCGATGCGCCAGTCGGGATGCCTGACACGCCATTGCGCGGCAAAGCGCTCGATCTCGTCATTGCCACTTTTCTCGCGCGAGCCATGGCCGACCAGCAGCACCGTATCGGTCATGACTGCACCCCGTTCGCCGAATACGTCGAACGGCCCTCCGAGAGGGCTGGGCCTTGCTTGGGGCGGCCCGGCGCGGCGGCCCTTGATGACTGCACCCCGTTCGCCGAATACGTCGAACGGCCCTCCGTGAGGGCTGGGCCTTGCTTGGGGCAGCCCGGCGCGGCGGCCCTTGATGACTGCACCCCGTTCGCCGAATACGTCGAACGGCCCTCCGTGAGGGCTGGGCCTTGCTTGGGGCGGCCCGCCGCGGCGGCCCGTAGGTGGCTGAAACCTTCGTTCATGGGTTCTCCTTGGGGATCGACGCACGCCGAAAGCGATGCGTGAAACCTGCGTCATACAACTTCGATTTGGTCAGCTCGGCCCAACCGCGCGCGCCCAGCGTGGGGCTGGCGATGATCATGGCCTGGCTGACGATGCCGGCCTCGCGGCATTGCTGCTTGAGGGTGGCCAGCGTGCCGCGCACGATGCGCTCTTCGCCGGGCCAGCTGGCCTTGTGCACGACCAGCATCGGCGCGTCTTCGGCCCAGCCAGCTTCGCGCAGCCCGGCCTCGACCTTGTGCAGCAAGGTGATCGACAGAAAGATGCACAGCGTGCAGTGATGCCGCGCCAACTCGGCCAGCGATTCGCCGTCTGGCATCGGCGTGCGGCCTTCAACGCGCGTGAAGATCACGCTTTGCGTGACCTCGGGCAAGGTAAAGCTTTCCACGGCGGCGGCGGCCGAAGCCATCGCCGACGACACGCCGGGCACCACCGCGATCGGCACACCCGCTGCATCCAGCGGCTGCACAACTTCGATCAAGGTGCCGTACAGCGCGGGGTCACCGGTCTGCAAACGGATCACTGTGTCATGCCGGCCCGCCTGCTCGATCAGCCAGCCAGCGATCTGTGCCAGCGTCATGTCCTTGCTGTCGGCGATCACGCATTCGGGCCGTGCCCAACGCGTCGCCGCTTCGCTGACCAACGAGCCGGCAAAGAGAATCGCGCCGGCCCGCTCGACCAGCGCGCGGCCTTTCACCGTGATCAGGTCCGGGTCGCCAGGGCCGGCGCCGACGAACCACACGGTGCCGCAGCCCGACGGGGCCGCAGGGGTCGAAGGGGTCAATCCGTTGCTTGGCACGGGCTCAACGCGAAGCCGGCATCGATGGCATCGGCTGGAAGCACGCGGCCAGCCAGGTCTGCTGACGCGCATGGCCGATCAGCCACAGCACGCCCAAGGTCATCACCGGCTCGGCCGCGACCACCGGGAGGTAAGACACCGCGAAGCGCGCCCAGTCGACCAGCGCGGTCGAGGTTTCGCCGAGCATCAGCCAGAAGCCGACCATCGCGACGACGCCGGCGTAATAAGCACTGTCCAGCTTCAGCACCGTCTTCACGCTGGCCTGGCCGAGACCGACCAGCTTTTTGCCGAGCGTGTAATGCAAGGCGACCAGGGGCACGGCCAGGGTCAGTGTGTTGACGGCCAGGTTCACCAGGTCTTGCGGCTCGAACACCAGGCCCTGCAACAGCAGGCCGAGCGCGAAGCCGAACAGCGTCGGGATGAAGCCGAAGGCAAGGTAGATCGGCATGGCGCCGAGGAAATGCAGCTCCGACGGGCCGACCTGCATGTGAAAGGCCTGCATGAAGAGCGAGAAGAACACCGCGGCCAGCGCGGTGCGCAGCATCAGCACTGGCTGCTTCAGCAGGCGCGGCGCATAACTCGCAAGCAGTGCAGTGGCGGCCACAGCGGCAAATGCCAGCTTGGCGGGCGCGATGAGGCCGGGTTCGATGTGCATGGCGGGCTCCTGAAAGTTGGGGTAAGGATTGGAAAAGTTCGAGTTCAAAGCGCGAACAGGCGTGCCACGGCCTGCGGGTTCGACGGGAAATACAGATGCAGAAACGACGCATGCAGGCGGCCCGCGCGATACACCGCTTCGGGCTTGCCGCTCTGGCGCTGCGCCTTGGTCATCGCCAGCGCCGCCATCGGCGATTCGACTCGCGCATGGTGGAAGGTGTGGCCGCGCACGCGGCCTTCAGGCAACTCGACCGCATGCAGGCCCAGGTTGACCAGGCGTTTTTGCATCGTGCCGATGCCGGGCATCAAGCCCCACATCGGCGCCGACTGGCCGGCCTTGTCACTCAGCGATTCGAGCAAAGCCAACATGCCGCCACACTCGGCGACGAGCGGGCGGCCTTGCGCATGGTGGCGCTGAAGGCTGCGGCGGGTCACGCTGCTGGACGCCAACGCATCGAGGTGCAGCTCGGGGTAGCCGCCAGGCAGATAAACGCTGTGGGCGCCTTCGGGTACCGGCTCATTCGCCAACGGCGAGAAAAACACCAGCTCGGCCCCCAGGCTTTGTAGGGTCGACAGGTTGGCCGCATACAGGAACGAGAACGCCGCGTCGCGCGCAATCGCAATGCGCTGACCTTGAAGCGGGAGCAGCATGTCAGCATGCGCCGAAGCCTCTGTGACTGTGTCAGCGGCCTCGAAGCGCACGACCGGTGGCAAGCCCGGCGCGGCAGCGGCCACGGCTTGCGCGGCGCGCTCGATGCGCTGCTCGATGTCGCGCACTTCATCGGCCTGCACCAGGCCGAGATGCCGCGAGGGCAGCGCCAGCGTCTCGTCGCGCGGCAAGGCGCCGAACCAGGCCATGCCGGCCGGCAGGCTCTCGCGCAGCATCTGCTCGTGGCTGGCACTGCCGACCTTGTTGGCCAGCACGCCGGCCATCTGCAGGCCTGGCTTGTAAGTGGCCAAACCCAAGGCGATGGCGCCGAAGGTCTGCGCCATCGATGAACCATCGATCACCGCCAATACCGGCAGGCCGAAGCGCAGCGCGAGGTCGGCACTTGAGGGCGAGCCATCGTGCAAGCCCATCACGCCTTCGACCAGGATCAGATCGGCCTCGCAGGCAGCCTGATGCAGCAGCGCGCGGCAATGCGCTTCGCCGCCCATCCACAGATCGAGCTGCTGCACCGGCGAGCCGCAAGCGCGGGCCAGCACCATCGGGTCCAGGAAATCGGGGCCGGTCTTGAACACGCGAACGCGCCGGCCTTGTTGGCGATGCCAGCGGGCCAGCGCCGCGGTGGCGGTGGTCTTGCCCTGGCCCGAGGCCGGCGCACTGATCAGCAAGGCGGGGCAGGCTGCGGCTTCCGAGGCGGCGAGGCCGAAGGCGTTGCTCATCGAAACGCCTTCCGAAACGGGTTCCATGTGCGAGCGCGAATTTGCGGCGCGCGCGATCGGCCGGCGCGCCATGGGCGACGCCACGCAGGCGGCCCCTCGACCGAGGCCTGCGGCAAAGCAGAGTTGATGAACACCAGCACACCCAACGAGACAGCCCAGTCGCCCGCTTCCCCGCGGGTCTCTGCGAACAGGCTGCGCAAGCGCAGCCCCTTGTTGGCCGGTATCCGGGCTGGCGGACAAGCCTCGTGTTTCCTTCCCAGCGCCGAGGCGACCAGTGGATTGCAGACACGAGGTGAAGGCCGAAGCCTTCGTCCGTTGACCGTTGCGGGGGCAGCTCAGGTGGAGGTAGCGCGCAGCGCCTGCCCTTCCTGATTCCCGTTTAACTGCGACGTCGCAATGACGGCGCGAGCACCAACGGCGCGGATGATACCGTCGATGAGAGACTCGTTGAAATGACGCGGCTTCGGCGCCAGCCTAATGAGGGTCGAGCGAACGGCTTTGGCCTGCCGGCAAGAGCGCTCGCTTCAAGTCGATCATTGGTCGACCCGTTCAAGTCGATTGAACGCGAACTTGAGGTCTCTTGCGCAGACGCGCTGCAAAGACATAAGCCTTGCCCCTTGCTAGGCCTGCGCGCCGAGTTAGGTCGTTTGAAAAGTGGCTTGATATGGAATCCATGTCCATCCATCAATGCCTGCACCCGCAATTGGCCAGTGCATGCAGCCAGTAACATGGGTGCCTACATTACGTTAGGCCGCAAGAAACATGACGCACGACAACAACGTTTCCATCGGTTCAGTCGGCGCTGGGAATACGATCCATATTTCCCACCATCAGGCGCCGAACGCACCACATATTGAATATGCAGTTGCGGCCGATTCAATCGAACATGTGTCAGCCGGGGAAGCACGCAAGAGTGCACTTGGCTTCTATGGCTCACTCTCGCTCCCGATCTTGGCAATTGTCGCCGACGGGTTAGGCGTCTTGTCATTCCTTGGAATACAGACAAGATGGGTCTTGGCCGTGCTGCTTCCACTAGCCGTCGTCGGCGCAATCTTGACAAGCACAAAGCGCAAGCTGGCCACAACCACGTTTGGTCATAGCGAAGCCCAGTTCGTCGATGGCAGGTGGGCCGAGCAAGAAGAAGACGGTAGCTATCTGCTCTACCGCAAGACCGCGCCTTGCATCTACCCGAAGTGCACTGGCATAGTCTTCATTCAACCGGCACCGCCCCGCGAGCGCCCAAATCACACGCTCGTCGGGGTCTGCGATGTCGGTGTACATCGGCACACCTACACCGTGGACTTCAATGGCATAGGGTTCCCTGCGCAGTTTGACTGGAAACCATTGGAAGAGCGGAGCAAGTAGCTTGCGGCCTAACCCTTAAATCGAGAGGAACGTCACCCGGCAAGCCGGGCGCCGCCTCTCATCTCAAACGTTAGGCGTCGCAATGCGATTTTCAGCACGTCTCGAAGCCAGCAAAGGAAAGCGTCCCCAAGTTCTGGAGGATGCGCCACGTCCAACACGCATAGGCTTCATCAAAGGAGTTCTTGGGTCATTTCTAGGAACGGATGGTGGCTACAGAAGCCCGATGAAGGAACCGTTGGAGATTACAGCGACCCATCAGGCATTCATCGTTCTGATCCGAGATGAAGCTGATCCTTGGGAATATGACAACGAAAGTCCTTGGGGTGCTCTAACCCACCATCTCAAGGAATGCGCTTGGGCCGAGTTCTACGATTTCGTAGAACTGGTAGGAACACTACTCATCAAGAAGGAAGTAGATGGCCCTTTTGATGGCCCAGAGTACTTCAAGGAATATCAGACCAAGGTCAACACACTCTTCCAGGAAGATTCAATAGGATGGAGCTTGAACGACAAGTCTGCGCTCTATCGGCAGGTTCCAAAACCCCTCGCTAAGCGAATAGCTGCAGCTGAAGCTGAGCTAACTGATCAATTCGAACTGGCGAGAGTTCACTATCAGAAGGCCCTCACGTATCTCCACCAGCATCCGATCGATGAGGCCAATAGCATCAAGGAGATCATCAGCGCGCTCGAGAGCGTGTCTCGGGTCATTTTTCCGAAAGCTTCTACTCTCGGGGATGCCGTAAAGCTGATGCGAAAAGACAGCAAGTACGCGACTCATCTAGTTGACTCCCTTGAGAAGCTCTACGTCTACTCAAACGCTACACCGCTCGTTCGGCATGGTCATGTCAACAAGGGTCGTCCATTGCTAGTTGAGGCCGAACTAGTTTTCTTCGTGGGTGCCGCCTTCATTCGCTATTTGATCGAAGTTGGCAAAAGCGACGCCTAACCCTTTACAGGGACTTCAGTCATAGTCAACAGCGTGTTTGACATTGTC
>CAXTCD010000213.1:0-7915 GCA_964242145.1 uncultured Rhizobacter sp. | reverse complement strand
TCAGCCGGGCCTATGCCTTCTGGGAGCTGGCGGCGGACAAGGGCAGCCCGCGCGCTCAGGCGTTCTTGGGCGAAAAACTCATTGCCACTTATGACAACCCCAAAGAAGGTTTCTGGGGTAATCGCAAGATCGGTCTCCAGATGCTGGAGTGCAGCTTCGCTCAGGGTCACGGAAAGGCTGCCCTCATATTGGGCATCGATTTGGAGATCGAAAAAAAATACTCTAGGGCGCTGCTGGTACTACACGAAGGCGTCAAGATGGGAAGCCAGGAGAGCGCTGGCGGACTGGGAACAATTTTTGGTGGTGCTGACATGATGGAGGGCGGCCCGGCCGCCGACCCCGCCCGAGAAGAGCGCTACCGGCTTTTGAGTGATGTCCTGTACCGCAACCCCGACCTGCGCCTGCCTAACCTCGACAAAGTGCTGCCCCTGCCGCCGGCCCGTCTCCCGACCTGGGACGGCAAAAGGGAAACCCTAATCGACGCCGCAAAGGCCGTGGTGCTCGTGCCCCCGGCGCCGCCCAAGTCAGTCTCCAGCCCCGCCTCGCAACGAACAGGGCGTGCCCACATCCCTGAAGGACAAACCTTGCCCGAGCGGCCGCAGGTCGAGGTGTTGGCACAGTACGAAAGCACACGCGTACCCGAGGCTGGCTACTGGCTTTCACGGTTGATGCATGTCACTACAGAGCAGCACCAGGCCTGGAACGAGACTCAGGTGCCGATGCGCTATGAAGCAGGCGAATTGTTCGATCGCAGCCGCTCTGGCCTTCGGCCCGAAGATGGTCGCATCCAGTTTCATTACCTTGGCCAGCCCGTGGCGGTCACTGTGCAAGAGGACGTGCCTGAGCACCGGTTGGTAGCCCGAGGCATTGCGCGCTATGGCGACCTACCTGATCCGCCTCAGCAATGCAAAGGCAGCTCAGCTTGCCCAGAGATGGGTATCTGGGCCGCCAGCGTGCCCGAAGACCACCCGATGGCTGCCGTTTTCAACCAGTGGCATCGGCAGGCCTATTTGGAGCGAGGCCAGGCCTTCCCGCATCCGAAAGCGCAGCACCTGGACGTCGATGCTCGCGCCGTTACCTGGCAGTACTGGGCTCAAGTCAACGAAGTGCGAGGGGGTGATCTAACCTACATCAGCGTCGACCTGCCTTCGGCCATCGCTACAGCCAACCCGACAGATGATGGCGAAGATTTGCCTGCATCGGTCTGAAGCCGATTGCCGGCCGGGCTTACTGCCCAAGATCATCAAGGAGTTGAAATGCCCAAAGTCATCCGCCTCGGCGATCCCACGGACCACGGCGGCAAAGTCGTTGCCAGCGGAGCTTCGCACGTCACCGTCGACGGCATTCCAGTCGCATTGAAAGGCGATGCCTGCACCTGCCCGAAGCGCGGTCACAACAATTGCATGATCGCCGAAGGCGATCCGAATCACACGATCGATGGTGTGCCGGTCGCCTACGAAGGCCACAAGACGACGTGTGGGGCCTCGTTGATCTCAACGATCGAGAACTTTGTTAAAGCCTGAGCCGCAACACTGCCTTCCCACCGGTTGGGATCTATGAGAACCCATTGAGCCCGATTCTTGAATCCGATGAAGGACTACCAGTGGTTCCAGGACGCGGATCGGTGTAATGTTTGTCGGGTCCACCCGTAGGCGTATCTGCTTCATAAGCATCTGGGTCATCGCCGCCGCCGCAGGCGTTGAGAAATCCTAAAAGCAATAGAGGAGCAAGAAGTCTGAGCATGTAAAAGGAAGTGAAAGCAAACTTGTAATTTTACAAAAGCTTCTTCTCTCCTCCATTGGGGGGTGTCCGACGAGGTTGATTGATTGACAGCGCTTGCTGCCATGCTTGGGTCAGCACTTTTCCAACCGAAAGGCTGTTTAGCGGTTGGAGTCCATTCCATCAGTGCAAGGTCGAGGAGGAGTACACGCATAGACATCGCAATTTGATGCGGGCGAAAGTAATGTGTATTTTTTACGCAACCATTTCCCGGAAATAGAAGCTAAATTGATAGCAGGCTTGTAAGTTGTTGATTTTAAATGGGGTGGATGGATTGCAAATCCGTGTAGGTCGGTTCGACTCCGGCCCGCGCCTCCAAAAAAGCTCGAGTCAAATTAAGAAATTCAAGACGCCTCGCACTGTGAGGCGTTTTTATTTCTGTGTCAGATACCTGTGGTTCTAAATGGCGACGGTGTCAGCCAGTCTTTGGTGGCAATGGCGACAGCTCAACGGGTCAGTTTGTCCGTATCGCCGGGCTCTTCGCACACCGCGCTTTTGATCGCGCATCAGATGCGATCGCTATGCAGTGCTGTTCAGATGCATGCGCGCACCGCGGGCTAAGGCCCGATGGATTCGACAGAACTGGTTCTGTGCGTCGCGTTCGCGTCAATCACTCTGGGGTGTCACCGACATTCCAGATTCAGCCCAATCGTGGATCGCAATGGCCTCCCTGGTCGTCACCCCAGTTCTTGCGCGAGCCAACCACTCGGCAGATGTGCTGCTAGCCGATCCGCCGGTGTGCAGGCGCCGAGCTGAGCGATGGCGAAATCCATCGATGGCTGCAGCCACACACCAGCACAGGTAACCGGTCCACAGTGTGTGGCTCATAAAGTGCGCACCTCGAATTTGCTGCGCGAAGCCAAACGCTAGCCCCGCCAGCAGCGTGAGTGTGAGCCAAACCCTTGCAAGTTGAGGATGGCTTTTTCGGAACGCGAAGTAGCCGCCGATGAAGGCAAAGCCGGACGACGCATGGCCTGCAGGAAAGCAATGCCCGCTGCCGCCATCGCCATGGGCGCCCCAAGACCAATGCGAAACATAACGTGCCAAACCACCGAAGTCATGCAATTCCCAGGGGCAGCTCGTCTGACTGAAGCCTTTCAGTGACGAGACCACTAGAACCGAGGCAATCGCCGTGACCGACAGTTGGATTCGGTCTGTCACGCCGATTTTTCGCATCAGGCCGACGGGCCACCAGACGCACAGCGTCAAGCCCAGGGCCAGCAGCCACGAGGCCGAGCGAACGCCGCTGTGAAGTACCTTCGTCAGCAGCCAATGCTCGCTGAGCGCAAAGCCTTGCGCATCGCCGAACCAACGGGCCATCGTTAAGTCCAGCCCGGAGACATCCCAGAGTAGCAAGGCCACCAGCAGCCAGAGCGTGATCAGCGGCTGAGACCGCAACGAGATTGTTTTCATGCCCCGCCACTGTGGGCGCAGGCGCTTAAGACAGCCTTAACCGCTGACGGCCGAGCGTGAACGATGTGTCAGAGCCAAGCACAATGCAGGCATGCGTGTACTGGTGGTGGAAGACGACGAAGGCATTGCGGCCGGCCTGCAAGGGCATTTGCGGCAGCGTGGCCATGCGGCCGATGTGGCGGGTGGCGTCGCGCTCGCGTGGGCCGCGCTGTGCGCCGAGCATTTCGACATCGTGTTGCTCGACCTCGGCTTGCCCGATGGCGACGGCTGCGAGGTGTTGCGGCGGCTGCGCGCTGCGCCATCCGGACGTGTGCCGGATGCCCAAACGCCGGTGCTGATCATGACGGCGCGGGATCAGGTCGCATCGCGGATCGCGGGCCTGGATCTCGGTGCCGATGACTATGTCACGAAGCCCTTTGATCCTGACGAGCTGGCGGCGCGCATGCGGGCCTTGCATCGGCGCTCGGTGGGCCGTGCCGCGGCGACTCTGCGCTGCGGCGATGTCGAAATCGACCCCGCTGCCCGCACCGTGCAGCGCGAAGGCCAGCCGATCGAACTGTCAGCGCGCGAATTCGCGGTCTTGCTGTCGTTGGTGGAAGTGCGGCCACGGGTGTTGTCGCGCCAGCAGATCGAGGCACGTCTGTATCACTGGGACGCCGCGTTGGAGAGCAACGCGATCGAGGTGCATGTTCATCACCTGCGCAAGAAGCTCGGCGAGACCATCATCCGGACCCTGCGCGGCGTGGGTTACTTCGTGGCGATAGACAGCGAGCCATGACGCTGCAGCGATCGCTGATGGGCCACTTGATGGCCTGGGTGCTTGGCGCCTTGGCTCTGGTGTGGGCCAGTTTTATCGTCGTCGGGTTTCGAACCGGTGTGCATGAAGCGGCCGAGTTGACGGACGGCCATCTGGCCAGCGTGGCGTCGCTGATGCTGCGCCAGCGCGATGGTCGCTTCATGGCCGGTGACGATGCCGTGCGGCGCTCCGATGCGGCGCTGCTGGACATGCGCAGCCACGATTATCAGCAGTCGATGAGCATCGTGGTGTGGGATGCCGATGGCCACGTGGTCACGCGTTCCGGCGAGGCGCCGCTGCCTGCGTTCAGCGACAGCGAAGGCTTCGACTCGATGTCGCTTGGTGATCCGCCGGCGGAGTGGCGAACCTTCTCGCGGTGGGATTCGCCAAGCCATGAGCGCAAGGTGATGGTGCTGCTGAGCGTGGCCGAGCGCGACGACTTGAGCGAAGACATCGCAGAGCAGATGGCGATGCCGGGCTTCTGGCTGTTGCCGGTGATTGCGCTGGCCTTGGGCTGGGCGATCTGGCGCGGTCTGCGGCCACTGCATGAGCTGTCCCGCGACGTGCTGGCGCTCGATGTGCATGAAGCGACACCGCTGCGCACGCACCACCCGCATCGCGAATTCAAGGCAATGATCGATTCGATCAACACCTTGCTGCAACGGCAATATGCAGCGTTGGTGCGCGAGCGCGAATTGGCAAGCGAGCTGGCGCATGAGCTGCGCACGCCCTTGGCATCGCTGACCTTGCATACGCGGCTGCTGGGCGGCGAACTAACGCCTCAGGAACGCGAACAGTCTTTGCTTCGCATCGAGCATGACGCGCAGCGTGCGGCGCATGTGCTGTCGCACCTGCTGTCACTTGCGCGCGCCAGCCGGACCGAGATGGCCGAGGCGGCCCAGCCCCTGGACTTGTCGCAGCTCGCTTCTCGCGTTGTGGCCGACTATGCGCAGGCGGCGGTCGATAACGACCATGAGCTGGCCTTGAGCGCAAGCTCGCCCTTCATGATCAGCGGCCATCCGGTGCTGCTGGAACTCGCGCTGCGCAACCTGATCGAGAATGCGCTCAGCCACACGCCGCGTGGCACTTTGGTTGAAGTGCAGATCGACAGCGATGCGCATTGGCTGCAAGTCTGTGATGACGGCCAGGAGAAGCGCGAAGATGCCAGCGGCGCGAGCGGCGCCGATCGAGGTGACGCCGCAGCCACAGCCACAGCCACAGCGTCGCTGGCTTCTCAGCATCACGTGCCATCACCGGCCGGCAACAGCCTGGCCTTGGGCCTTGGCCTCGGTCACCGCGTGGTCGAGAAAGTGGCCAGCATCCACAACGCCCGCTTCGCATCGGTCTCGCCGCCGGCAGGGTTCAGCGTCTGCTATCGCCTGTCTTTCGATGACGTTGGAGAATGGCCGGTTTCAACGCCCGTGGAGAACGCCGCATGAGCACCGATTGGGACAACCGGCAGTACCTCAAGTTTGCGGGCGAGCGCACCCGGCCGGCGCAGGAACTGCTGGCGCGCGTGCCGCTCGCGCAAGCGTCTCAGGTCGTCGATCTGGGCTGCGGGCCGGGCAATTCCACCGCGTTGTTGCACGGGCGCTGGCCGCAGGCGCGCGTCATCGGTGTCGATTCATCGACCGACATGCTGCAGGCCGCGCGGCGCGATCTGCCAACGCTGGAATGGGTGCAGGCCGACGTGTCGTCGTGGCAGCCGGAGCAGCCTGCCGATCTGCTGTTTGCGAATGCGGTCTTGCAATGGCTGCCGGATCACGCCGCCTTGTTCCCTTCGCTGCTGAAACGCCTGGCGCCTGGCGGTGTGCTCGCCGTTCAAATGCCTTGCAACCACGATGAGCCCAGCCACCGCTGGATGCGCGAACTGCCAGGCCCGTGGGCCAGCCGGACCCAAGCCGTGCGCCCGGGCCCGCGCGTTCATCGCGCGCAGGCCTATTACGACTGGCTTGCACCGCATGCGCGACAGGTCGACATTTGGCAAACGACGTATGAGCATGTGATGACCGATGCGGCTGCGATCGTCGAATGGGTCAAGGGCACCGGGCTGCGGCCTTATCTGGATGTGCTGGCCGCCGATGAGCGGGAGGCTTATCTCGCCGCCTACCTTGATCGCATCGCGCAGTCTTATCCAACGCGTGCCGATGGCAAGCGGCTGTTCCACTTTCCGCGGCTCTTCATCGTCGTGCGGACCTGAGTTTCTCTTTTGAATGTCAAATGGGGCATGGCGTCTGCCCCGTCCTACAGGCCGACAAGCGGCACGCCGATGGCAAGCTCGCTGCGGCTTGCTGATACTGGAATGATCGAAGCCCGGCGACAAGGACATGTCATGAATCCCCAGCCCTATACCGTTCATGTCGCGCAACACGTACTCGACGATCTGAAAGAGCGGCTGGTGCGAACCCGCTGGCCGGATGAGATCGATGACATCGGCTGGGATCAGGGCACGCCCGTGAGCTACTTGCAGTCGCTGTGCAGCTACTGGCAGGAGCAGTTCGATTGGCGCTTGCAAGAAGCGCGGCTCAGCGCCTTCAATCACTTCCGCGCTGACATCGATGGCATGGGCATCCACTTCATCCATCAGCGCGCCGCGCATCCGAATGCGGTGCCTTTGCTGCTGACGCACGGCTATCCCGATTCTTTTCTGCGCTTCCAGAAAATCATTCCGATGCTGGTCGACCCGGAAAGCTTTGGTGGCCGCGCCGAAGATGCCTTTCATGTGATCGTGCCGTCATTGCCCGGCTATGGATTTTCCGATCGGCCGAGCTTGCGCGGCCGGGCGACGCCCAATGCGATTGCCGATGTATGGGCCCAGCTGATGACCGGCTTGGGCTACGAACGCTTCGCGGCGCACGGTGGAGATTGGGGCAGCGTCGTCACTGAGCAGCTGGCGCTGCGCCATCCGGATCGGGTGTTGGGCGCGCACCAGACCGATGTGTCCTGGCGCCATCTGTCCAGCATCGACTCTCGGCAGCTGTCCGTTGCAGAGAAAGGTTATGCCGAGGCGGGCCAGCACTGGCAGAAGACCGAAGGCGGCTACGCGATGATCCAGTCCACCAAGCCCCAGACCTTGGGCTATGGCCTGAATGATTCGCCGGCGGGCCTCGCGGGCTGGATCGTCGAGAAATTCCGCAGCTGGAGCGATTGCGCTGGGGACGTCGAAAGCCGCTTCACGCGCGACGAGCTACTGACCAACATCACTCTGTACTGGGCGACGCAGACCATCACCTCGGCGCATCGCCTCTATGCCGAAACAATGAATTCGCCGGTACCGATCACGCCAGTGCAACCCACGGTGCCGACCGCATTTGCGATCTTTCCGAAAGAGCAGTTAAAAGCGCCGCGTGAATACGCCGAGCGCTTCTATCGCGTGAGCCGCTGGACCGAGATGCCG
Source organism: uncultured Rhizobacter sp. (assembly GCA_964242145.1). Lineage (GTDB taxonomy): Bacteria > Pseudomonadota > Gammaproteobacteria > Burkholderiales > Burkholderiaceae_C > Rhizobacter. The sequence continues at coordinate 530 of CAXTCD010000213.1, read as the reverse complement.
CGCGGCGGCCACTTCGCCGCCTGGGAAGAGCCGAAGTTGCTGGCGGCCGATCTGGCCGAATTTTTCCGTCCCTTGCGTTCTTGACGCAGAGCCATGCCGGCAAGCCCTGTTGCGTCCAAGGCTTCCCGAAAGCGGGCACATTGACGGCCGAAGCGAGCCGCGTGTGGACGGCCGCAACGGAGAACCCTGCATGAGCCGTTTGTTTTCACCGATTTCGCTTGGCCCCGTGAACCTTAAAAATCGCATCGCGATTGCGCCGATGTGCCAGTACTCGGCGCACGCAGGTGATGCCAGCGATTGGCATGCGATTCATCTGGGCCAGCTGGCCTTGTCGGGCGCCGGCCTGTTGTTCATCGAAGCCACGGCCGTTGAACCTGTTGGCCGCATCTCTGCGCAAGACCTCGGTTTGTGGTCTGACCAGAACGAAGCGGCCTTGGCGCGGGTGCTCGCGTCGGTGCGCCGTTATTCGTCGGTGCCGATCGCCATTCAGCTGGCGCATGCCGGCCGCAAGGCATCAACGGCCGTGCCTT
>CAXTCD010000212.1:0-7935 GCA_964242145.1 uncultured Rhizobacter sp. | reverse complement strand
TGGTTGAAACGGACCACCGTGCGTTGCGGGTGCACGCTGCCGAGATCACCCGCAAAGGGGGTTACGCGACAAGGGCGAAGTCCAGATGATTCCGCTCCTTGCCAACCGATTACCGGCTCTCCTGCCGATCCATGCTTGCCCGTCATGAAAAAGCCATCTGCTCTCCAGCTTTCGCCGCTTGCCCTGATTCCTTGTCTGCTTTCATTCGCCGCGCCTGCGGTCGCCGGCATCACCTGTGCGCCGACGGCCAGTCCGACCCACGTCAAACCCGGTGGATTGATCACCCTGAGGGGCAATTGCACCGATACCACGACCAACCTGCCGGTCTCAGAAGGCAATGAAGTTTGGCGTTCGGGAGCAGCGGACAGCAGCCAGTCGATCGGCCAGCGCACGCTGCCCAATGGCACGTTGACGGTGATTGCGCCGACGATTCCGGGCGAGCACAGCTATGTCATCGAAAGCGTTGATACAGCGTATGGCGGGCCGATCAGTGTCGGTGGTGAAGGTGGCTTTCCTTCGGTGACTGTGACCGTCGATACAGACGGAGCTTCCGGTCCGACAACGCTTGATCAGCTCAGCCGACCGCTGACCACCTTGCAAACGGCCCGGGTGAACAGTCATCTCAAAGAAGCCCAGTCGCATCTGCGTTTGCTTCGTGCGGGTGGGTCATTGCCGCAGTTCGATGCGCCAGGAGTTCCGTTACCTGACGGCAAGAAGGAAGACGCCAGCCGCCGCAAGCTCGGCTTTTATCTGGGCGGGTTGGGTGACTACCTTCGGCAGGATGGCTCGCCACAGTCTGAATTCAAAGTACGCACGACCACCTTGTCTTTGGGCGCGGATTACCGCTTGAACGACGATTGGGTGATGGGTGGCAATCTGGGTTATTCCCATTCCCATGTTGACTTTGACAACTCGGCCAGCGATCAAAAAAGCAACGGGACTCATGCCACGGCCTATGCCAGCTGGAGCCTGACGCCTGCGGCGTACCTGAGTGCCTCATTGAGCTATGAAGCCAGCAAGTTCGATCTCCAACGTGATGCGGGCAATGGGCAAGTGACGTTTGCTTCGCCTCGCGGTCATGGCGTGGGTGTCAGTTTGACCGCAGGGCGCGACTTTCTGGTGGGTGCCTGGTCGATCGGCCCTTATGCGCGTTGGGACAATGTCACCTCGGACATCGACGCATTCAATGAAACCGGGGCTCCGACAGCGGTCTCTGTTTCTTCGCAGCGCACGCGGTCGAATACATTGAACGTGGGCGCCCAGACGCAAGTCAGCGTGCCCACCTCATGGGGCATTGTTCTGCCTTATGTACGTCTCGAACTGTCCCATCGAAACGACAGCCATTCGCGCAATCCCGGGGCCACACTGTTGAGTGACAACACGTCGCTGTTGATTCCGGCCGCAGTCGACGCGCGAGACAACTTCGCCAACGCAGCAGCGGGTATTTCGGGCGTCAATCAAGGAGGCATCAGTTGGTTCTTTGACTATGAAACCGGTCTGGCACAACAGGGCTATCGCACTCAGCGCTTCGGGCTGGGCTTGCGCTTCGAGCTGTAAGACCAACTGACAGGAAGGCAAGGCATGGCGCATTTTCTTCTGGCATGGGAGCTGGGCGCGAATCTGGGCCATGGAACGCGTCTGCGTTCCGTGGCGCTTGCATTGAAACAACGCGGCCACCAGGTGACCTTTGCGCTGCGCGATGTCGTGTCTGTGCGCGACTTGTTGAGCCCTGAACTCGGGCGAGTTTTCCAGGCGCCGTTGCGGCTGAACATGGGCTCAAAGCCAGCTTTTACGATGGCTGATGTGCTGCTTTCCTGTGGATATGACTCGGTCCCGACGCTTGGCGCGTTGACGCAGGCATGGACGGCCTTGCTCGATGCTTGTGGTTGCGATGTCGTGTTGGCCGATCACTCGCCGACCGCCTTGCTGGCAGCCCGCCTGGCCGATGTACCTGCGCTGCACATCGGCTCCGGATTTGCCATTCCGCCGCGCGAAACGCCATTGCCGGTGTTTCGCGATTGGGCGAGTGTCGAGGCTTCCCATGCGGATCAAGCCGATGCGCACGCGCTGGCTTGTATCAATGATGTGCTCTCCGTCAGCGGCGCGATGCCGCTCAAGCACCTGTGGCAGTTGTTCTATCCACAGAAAACCTTGCTGTGCGCCTGGCCTGAGCTCGACCATTACGCGGGCCGCGGGCGTTCAACTGCCGAATACCGCGGGCCCGACAGCGAGTTTGTGCCCGGTGTGTCGCCGCAGTGGCCCGATGCGAAAGGGCCACGTGTCTTCGCCTATCTGCGCGCCAATCACCCCGAGCATGGCGCCGTGTTGCGCGGCCTGATCAAGCAGGGCTGCGCCACCCTTTGTTTCTTCCCCGACCGTGAAGCCTCCAGCTCGACGCCGGAAGCTTCTGAGCAACTGCGATATTGCGCGATGCCGGTCGACATGAAGCAGGCCTTGGCCGAGTGCGAGCTGGTGGTCTGCCATGCCGGGCACGCGACGCTCGCGCAGACGATGCGATCGGGTGTTCCGTCTCTGATGTTGCCGACCCAGACCGAGCAGTTCTTGCTGGCGCGCCAGGTCGAACGCTTTGGCGTGGGCATCAATGCCGCAGCACTGCCCAGGCCGGTCGACTATGCCGCGCTTATTGGTCAACTGATGCGTCCGGACAGTTCACATCGCGCCGCAGCTCATGAAATGGCCCAGCGCTATCGGCGTTTCGATCCGGCTGCGCTGACGACAGAAATCGTCTTGGCTGCAGAGTCGTTGCTGGCATCAGTGACCTGAACGGCGCAGCGCGGCCCTCTGGCGTCACCTGAAGCCGGCGGCTCCGCCGGATTGTTGTTCAGCGCATACGATGCGGTCTGGCTGACACGGCCTGCCGCGGACGGAACTCCCCGGCTTGCCCGTCAATCACAGCAAGCTCGTTCCCGGGGGGTCTCAGATGGTTTTTCTCGCATCGCCAGCGTCTGCCGGCCTGCTTTTCGCGCTGGCGTCGATAGGGATGTCTGCAGTCATGGGCGTGGCTGCCGTCGCCGCTCCCGTCAAGACAGGGCATGTCACTGCCGAGCTGGTGTCTGAGCAGGCCGCCGTGTCGCCCGGCCAGACCGTGCGCATCGGCCTGAAGCTGCAGCACATCCCGCATTGGCATACCTATTGGCGTAACCCAGGCGATTCCGGCTTGCCGACCACGCTGAGCTGGACGCTGCCCGCGGGTAGCCAAGCGAGCGATATTCAATGGCCCGCACCGCAACGCTTGCCCATCGGCCCGCTGGTGAATTACGGCTATGAAGGCGAACTGCTGTTGCCCGTGGCCTACACCGCGCCTGCGGACGCCAAAGCCGGAGACAGCCTGGCATTGCGAGCGAAGGCGCAATGGCTGGTCTGCAATGAAGTCTGCATCCCTGAACAGGCCATGTTGGACTTGAATCTGCCGGTGGCCGCTCCTGGCGTTTTGCCCGCCAAGACCGACCATGCGCAACGGGTCACCGCCGCCGAAGCCCGGCAAGCCGTGCCGCTTTCAGCTTGGAGTGTCAAAGCCGAACGAGCCGATCGGGAGCTGATCTTGTTGATGACGAAGGCGGAGGGCGCTCAGGCGTCCCCGGTTTCCCCGGTTTCCACCATCGAAGTTTTTCCATACGCCGAGCAACTGCTGGAGCCTTCTCGCCACGAGGTCTATCGCACGCCGACCGGCTATGCAGTAAAGCTGAAGCTGAGCGATGACGCCGCACCGCCCGCATCACTCGAGGGCATCGTCGTCGCGCGCGGCGGCGCATCGCCTTGGCCCGGCGGTCGCGAATCGGTGGAGTTCCATGTGCCGGTGAGCACGGTTGCCGCACTGGCCTTGCCGGTGGGTGCCGAGCGTGTGTCAGCGTCGTCTGCGGGTGAATCAGGCGAAGTCGGTATCGCTGATGGCATCGGCTTCTGGGCCGCCTTGCTGGCGGCGTTCGCCGGTGGCTTGGTGCTCAACCTGATGCCATGCGTTTTTCCGGTGCTGTCGATCAAGCTGCTGGGGCTGGCGCAACAGCGCGAAAAGGGCCCGCAGGCCCGCGTTGCCTTGCGCGCGCATGCGATGGCCTACAGCACGGGTGTGATCTTGAGCTTCCTGGCCTTGGCGGGTGGCTTGCTGGCTCTGCGCGCGGCGGGCAGCGCTGTTGGATGGGGCTTCCAGCTGCAGGAGCCTTCGGTGGTGTTCGTGTTGGGCCTGCTGTTTTTCGCGCTCGGGCTGAACCTGATGGGCGCTTTTGAATTTGCTAACTTCATGCCGCAGCGCCTTTCCGGCTGGCGCGCTCAGCGTCCGTTTGTGGATGCGCTGGCTTCTGGCGTGCTCGCTGTGGTGGCGGCCAGCCCCTGCACTGCGCCATTCATGGGGGCTGCGCTCGGTTTTGCCATCACCCAGCCGCCACTGGCGGCACTGGCAGTATTCCTGGCGTTAGGCATCGGGATGGCCTTGCCTTACGCCTTGCTGGTCGTGATGCCGGGCTGGCGTTCGCGTCTGCCGCGGCCGGGGGCCTGGATGCTTCGGCTCAAGCAGGCCCTGGCCTTTCCGATGTTCGCCACGGTCGTGTGGCTGGTCTGGGTGCTGGGCATTCAGGCGGGCATGGATGCTGCCGCGAAAGCCCTGCTGGCGTTGGTCGGGCTTGCCTTCTCGCTGTGGCTCGCCGGCGCATCGGCAAACAGACAGCAGTGGGTGCGCCTGATTCCGATCGGTGTGCTGGTGGGCACGGTGCTGTGGGCTTGGCCGATGAGCGGGCCCGGTTCCGCATCGGCTGCGGCCAGCGCAGAGGCGCACGATGCGTGGTCACCTTACGACGAGGCGGCCGTGGCGCGGCATGTCGCTGACGGCAGGCCGGTGTTCGTCGATTTCACGGCTGCTTGGTGCGTGAGCTGCCAGGTCAACAAGCGGCTGGTGCTGCATACCGATGCGACGATGCAGGCGTTCGCCCAATCGAAGGTGGCTTTGATGCGCGCCGACTGGACGAACCGCGATGTGAAGATCACCGAAGCGCTGGCCCGGCTGGGCCGCAATGGCGTGCCGGTGTATGTGTTGATCCGGCCCGGCCGCGAGCCTTTGCTGCTGCCGGAAATTCTCACCGGGCGCGTTGTTCGCGATGCGCTCGCCACCTTGTGACCTGGAGAAGATCATGATGCGACATCCCTTTAGCAAGCGCTTTCTGGCTGCAAGCCTGCTGGCCCTGATGCCGATGCTTCCATGGGCGCTGGCCCACGCGGCAACGGTGGGCCAAGCCGCCCCCGATTTCGAGTTGAAAGATGCAAGCGGCAAGAGCGTCAAGCTGGCTGATTTCAAGGGCCGGCATGTGGTGCTCGAATGGACCAACCCCGGCTGCCCCTTCGTTCAAAAGCACTACAACTCCCACAACATGCAGGGCCTGCAGAAGGACGCCACGGACCAGAAGGTGATCTGGCTGAGCATCAGTTCGACTGCGAAAAGTGCCAGCGACTACCTGGAGCCGGCAGCGCTCGGTGCTAAATACAAAGCCTGGGGCAGCGCGCAAACCGCGGTACTGATGGATGACGCCGGCACAGTCGGCAAAGCCTATGGCGCGAAGACCACGCCGCACATGTATGTGATCGATGGCAGCGGCAAGCTGGTCTACGCCGGCGGCATCGATGACAAGCGCTCGGCCGATGTGGCCGATGTGCCGGGCGCGAAGAACTTCGTCAAAGCCGCACTCAGCGAGAGCCTGGCCGGCAAAGCGGTGTCGACCCCCGCGGCAGCACCTTATGGCTGCAGCGTGAAGTACGCGAGTTGAGCCAGGGCTGTGGGTTATACCGGGATCCGTGTGGATGATGCGTTAGCCATCCGCGAGGCCTGATGAAGGCGCTTCAACTTTGATTCTCAAGTTTGATTCACCCGGCTGCCCGCCTTCAGGCATCGGCCACGGCTTGCGCAACGCGCGAAAACGTCGGCTCTAGCTGAGCCCAGGCTTCGGTGTCCAGCGTCGCCGGCCGGCGCTCGCTGGCGGGCGGGCAGCGCAGCGGTTCACCCTTGCGGGCAAACACGATGCAATTGGTACCGTCGCTGTCAGGCACTTCAATGAGGTGGCCATCGAAGCAGCGCGCAATGCGTTCGATGTAGATCGGGCAGTGCAGATGGCCGGCATGCAGGTTGACGACCAGCAGGCCGCCCGGCCGAAGCACATCAAAGCCATCGGCATAAAAGCGCTCGCTGCCCAGCGATGGCGGCATGCCGTTCGCACCGAAGGCATCGAGCATCAGCACATCGAAACGCCGTTCGGTCGTGGCCATGAACTCGGCCGCGTCACCGGACCATACCTGCAGCCGCTCGCCATCGGGCGGGATGTGAAACGCGTTGCGCAGTGCGATCACGTGCGGGTTGATTTCGATCGCCAACAGCTGGCTGTGCGGCAGATGACGATGGCAAAACTTCACCAGCGACCCCCCGCCCAAGCCGACCATCGCGATCTGCGCCGGCCGAGGGTTGAACAGCAGGACGCCCATCATCGTGCGCGTGTATTCGAGGGCCAGTTCATCGGGCCGGGCTGTCAACATTCGGCTCTGGATTTCGGTGCTCGACAGATGCAGCGACTTCGAATCCAACCCTTCTTCAATCCAGGGGATCGGGTGAGGAGCGCTGCCACCCTGCACGTTAGGCGTCCGGTGCGGTCTCGTTTTCTGTGTCATCGGCCGGCCAGGCCGAATCGTCTTCCGCCCAGGCCTTCAAGGCCGCGCCACGCCGTTTGAGCAGCGCGGTCAGCTTGGGCAATTCACCGTCGGGCAGATGGGCCCAGGCCTGCGGCACCGAGCCGCCATCGAGGCTGGCGCCATGGTCGAGCCAGCGCTTGCCAAAGGCGCGCAGTGCTGCTCGCGGCGTGTCGACCCCCTGTGCGGAGATGGCATCGGAAGGCAGGTCACCGACGATGACCCACCAGCCGATCCATTCCGGCCGGTGCTGGCTTTCCACGGCCCAGATGCTGGCGTACGGCATCACATGCCATGCGGGCCATTCGCCGATGCGGCCGCTGGGCAGTTCGAGGCGTTTGACACAGTCGACCACCTCGGTGGCGCGTGCGTTGCACCATGCTTCTTCTTCGGTGGAAAGCGATTCGGCCATGAGAACCTGTGGTGGAGAAGACGTTGAAGAGCCAGGCTCAGGGCGCTCGTGACGATGGCCCTGATGCCGAAGCCTCGATTATCCCGCGCCTGCAGGGGATCGTCAGCGCATCGTCGGCGCAAGCGCGCTGGCCGCCAATACGCCATCAGGCGTATTGGCGCGGACGCAGGCCCTGCGTAACCTGACTTCTGTTGGCACTCGATCGGCTGATGCAGCCCGGCGAAGTGATGTGCCTTCGCAGTTTCACCTCTACATCCCAGGAGCATTTTCCATGAATCAAACCCGTCGCAGCGTCGCCTTGTCGTTGACCGCGATCGCGTTGGGCGTTGCCGCCGCAGTGCCTGCCCTTGCGGCCGACACCATCAAGGTCGGCATCCTGCATTCGCTGTCGGGCACGATGGCCATCTCCGAGACGGTGTTGAAGGACACCGCGTTGATGACCATCGACGAGATCAACGCCAAGGGTGGCGTGCTGGGCAAGAAGCTTGAGCCAGTGGTCGTCGACCCGGCTTCCAACTGGCCGCTGTTTGCTGAAAAGGCCAAGCAGCTGATCGGCCAGGACAAGGTCGCCGTGATGTTCGGCTGCTGGACGAGCGTGTCGCGCAAGTCGGTGCTGCCGGTGGTTGAAGAGCTCAACGGCCTGTTGTTCTACCCCGTGCAATACGAAGGGGAAGAGCTGAGCAAGAACGTGTTCTATACCGGTGCGGCGCCCAATCAGCAGGCGATCCCGGCGGTCGAGTACTTGATGAGCAAGGCCGGCGGCGGCGCCAAGCGCTTCGTGCTGCTCGGCACCGACTACGTCTATCCGCGCACCACCAACAAGATCCTGCGCGCCTTCCTGC
>CAXTCD010000211.1:0-8093 GCA_964242145.1 uncultured Rhizobacter sp. | reverse complement strand
ACCGCCATGCTTGTGGATCACGCGGCGCACGATGGCGAGGCCGACGCCGGTGCCGGGGAAATCCGATTCGCGGTGCAGGCGCCGGAACGGCTCGAACAACTGGTGGGCATAGGCCATGTCGAAGCCGGCGCCGTTGTCGCGTATGCAAAAGGCCATGCGGCCATCGGGCTGGGCCTCGGCGAAGAATTCGATGCAGGCGTCATCGCGCTTGCTGGTGAATTTCCAGGCATTGGCCAGCAGGTTCTCAAGCGCCAGCCGCAGCAGCGCCACATCGCCATCGGCGGTGAGTGTCAGATCGATCTGGGTTTGCACCTGACGCTGCGGTGCCGTGCTTCGCAGCGTATTGAGGATGTCGCGCACCAGCGTGCCGATGTGGAAGGGCCGCATGTGCATGTCGGCGCGCTTGACCTTCGACAAGGTCAGCATGTCTTCGATCAGCGTGCCCATGCGCTTGGCCGACGTGCGGATGTTGCCGAGGTAAGCGAGGGCCTGGCCTTCGATCGGGGGCGTCACATCGGTCGCCAGCAGGTCGCTGTAGCCCATCACCGCCCGCAGCGGCGCACGCAAATCGTGAGAGACCGAATACGTGAAGGCCTCAAGTTCCTTGTTCGCCTCTTCCAGCTCGGCGGTGCGCTGCTGCACGCGGCGCTCCAGGTTTTCGAACAGCGCGAGGTTCTCGAACGCCAGCGAGGTCGAGTCGGCCAGCGCCTGGATCAGTTCGATTTCGTCGGCGCTGGCCTCGTGCTCCGTCGCCCAGTAGTTGCCGATTGCGCCGATCGGTGACTCGGCGCGGATCGGCACCATTACCAAGCTCTTGACGAAAGTGGGCCGGTAGGCGTCGTGAGGCACGCGCGGGTCGGCGTAGATGTCGGGTATCACCGCCGCCTGCTTGTTCAGCATCGCCCAGCCGCTAACGCAGTTCTCCAGCGGAAAGCGCAGGCCTTTCCACAGCGGCGAGATCGCATCTTCATCGACGTAGTGGCAATGGCCTTCATCGCGCAGCACGAAGGTCGCGCCATCGGCCTGGTTCAGCTGACGCGCGCCGCGGCGCACGATGTCGGCGATGGCCTCCACGCTGCGCGCAAACGAGAGCTGCTTGATCAGATCCACGAGCAAGGTGCGCCCACGCGTAACCCGCGCCAGCCGTTCGCGTCCGCGGGTTTCGTGGATGCGCGTCAGTGCGCTGGGCAGCCGCCACAGCTCGCTCTTGGCGACGTAATCGGTGGCGCCGGCTTCGATGCAATGCTCGGCCCAGCGCGGGTCGTCATTGCCGCTGATGAACACGAAGGGCACACCCGGGCGGCGTTCGCGTGCCATCTCCAGGGCTTTCAGCCCGTCGATGCCGGGCACGCGGTTGTCGGAAATGATGGCGTCGAAGCTGGCATGTTCGATCGCGTCGAAGAATTCCTCGCCGGACGAGACATTGAGCCACTGGAACTCGCCTTCCAGCCGCGCAACTTCACGGTGGACGAGGTCGGCATCCAGTGCGTCGTCCTCCAGATGAAGAATCTGCAGGGTCTGCTGCATCGCGCACCTCCGGCGTCCGGAGAGGGGGCAAAACCGCCGCCGATGAACCTCTGGACCGCTTCATCTTAGCGGTCGAGTAACAAGATGTGCGAGCGAAGTCCGGAAACTCAAAAAGGACATCCCGTGATCGGGCGTCCTTTGAAGGCCGATCGGGTTGCTGCGGCTCAGTGGGTGCCAACCGGATGGGGCCGTTTCACCGGCGGCTGCGATGGGCGATCGCTGCATTCAGCAAGGCCGCCGCAGCCCATGCGGCCAGCAGATGCTTCAGCGTGTGGCCGCTGATCCAGCCCAAGTGATCGAGCAATGGCCCATCGGCCATTTCGGCCAGCTTGGCGGCGGCATACACCACCAGCACGGCCCACCAGGTCGTGGCAGGCACGGCGCGCGGGGTGAGGGCCGGCAGCTTCATCAGCAATGCAGCCGGCACCATCAGCATCGGCAGGAACTGCACCCAGAGGTAGGCGCGCAAGTCGCCCGCACCGTGCCGCTGACCGAACCCCCATGCGGCGACCGACATGGACGCGATGAACCAAGCCGTGCCCAGCACCGGTAACCGGCCCCAGCCGGCGTGGAGTCGCTCGCTCAGGAAAGCGCACAGCAGGCTGACGCAAGCCCATGCGATCGGCAGGCGATCGAAGACCAGACGCGCGTTGTCGGGGTGCCAGTGGTAGAGCGCCGACCCCACGGCCGTGCACGCGATGGCTGCGGCAAAGAGCCGCCAGGCCAGCGGCCTTGGTGCGGGTGAGTCGCACGAATGCGCGCGAGTTCGCAGCTTCCAGCAGGCCCACAGGCCGATCAGCGCGAACGGCAGGTTGCTCAGCACATTGGCGGCGTGGGGCAGCCCCCAAGCCGGGCCGGTGTCCGCGAACTGGTGATAGCTCGCCCATTGCGCGATCGGGCCAAAGGCCCACAGTGCCAACACTGGCGTCAGTGCGATGAGTGCCAGCCAGCGGGCCGGTGTGCCTGTTGTGAGATGGGGAGCAATGGGGTCTGACATGAGAGGCCTGCAAGTGGAAAGAGGCCGCATGGTGCGAATGCGCCGATGTGGCGGCAAGCCGGATCGGCGAGGTCGTCGATGGCAGCACGGCCGGTAGCGTGAGGCGAGACCGGCGGACGCTGATGGCGCGGGCCAACTGGCCAACCTGCGCCAGGCGCCTGATCAACGGGGAGTTCTGTGGCGCGTGCGCCTCGTCACGCAGCGTTGTCTGCCGCTGACGTTTTGCCGTCATCGCGCGGCCCGCGCTGTTTCGTGCTTGCTGCAGGTCGCGAGCCGCTGATAGCATGAGTGCGCACTCTGCCCACTCATCGACATGACGCCCCTCCATTCCCTGCACCGTATCGCTTCAAGCGTGGGCTGCGTGGCTGCGTTCCGATCGTGTTTGCAGCGCATGCCGCTGATGGCTTGGCGCGCTCACAGCGTCATTCTTCATGCGACAGGCGCTGCGATTCCCAAGCCGGCCCTTGCCGGCACCTGACTCTCGGCCCGACTTCCAACCGAAGTTCCGCTGAGACCCTCAGCGGAAGGCCCGGTTTGTCAAACCTCCTCTCGCTGATCCGGATCCCACCAATCCGAGGCGCCCGCGGCGCCGCAACGAAGAGGAGAAGAAGATGTTGAGCCGGCTCCAGAATTTGCGCAAAGCGATTGCCACGCGGCTTGCGCTGCCAGCCGGAGATCTGCTTCGCGATCTGACCTATCGGCGCCTTTGGACGTCGATCCTGATCAGCTCGTTTGGCGGACAGGTCACGATGCTCGCCTTGCCGCTGACTGCCGCGCTGCTGCTGCACGCGTCGCCTACGCAAATGGGTTTGCTGACCGCGATGGAACTCGTGCCCTTCGTGCTGTTCTCGCTGCCCGCGGGGGTGTGGCTCGATCGGGTGCGCAAGCTGCCGGTCTATGTCGTGGGCGAACTGACTTTGGCCGTGGTCGTGGCCAGCGTGCCGGTCGCGTGGTGGTTCGACTGGCTGTCGATGGCATGGCTGTATGCCGTGGGCTTCGTGATCGGCAGCGTCCACACGATGGCTGGCACGGCCGCGCAGATCGTGCTGACGCAGGTCGTGGCGCGCGAGCGGCTGGTCGAGGCGCATGCGAAGAACGCGTTGGCCAATTCCGGTGCCGAAGTGGCCGGGCCCGGCATGGCGGGTGGGTTGATCAAGCTCGCCGGCGCGCCGCTGACCCTGCTGCTCGATGCCGTGATGCTGGTGGTGTCGGCGGCCATCCTGCGAGGCATCAGCGTGCATGAAGAGCGCAAGGCGCGGGCCGACGCGCATTTTTGGCGCGATCTGAAAGCCGGGCTTCGCTTCGTGGCCCGCAACCAGCTGCTGGTGTCGCTGGCAGTGGCGGTGGGCGTCTGGCAGATGTGCAGCCAGGCCGCCGCGGTGGTGCAGATTCTCTTTGCGACGCATACCCTCGGCTTGAGCGAGCAGCAGATCGGTGTGAGCTACATGGGCCTGGGGCTGGGCAGCATCCTCGCAAGCGTCATCGGCAACCGCATCAGCCAGCGGTTGGGGCCGGGACCTTGCATGATCATCGGCTTCGCGGTCTGCGGCAGTGGCTGGTTGCTGCTCGCGGCCGCGCCGGCCCATCCGTTTGGCGCGGCCTTGTTCGCCACGACCTTGCTGCTGTACAGCGGCGGCGCGGTGATGGTGTTCATCAACTTTCTGGCGATTCGCCAGGCCCTGACGCCCGAGCCGCTGCTGGGCCGCATGACCAGTGCGATGCGTTGGCTGACGCTGATTCCGGCCGGCCCGGGGGCGCTGCTCGGTGGCTGGCTGGGCGAGCATTTCGGGCTGCGCTCGGCGCTGATGTTCGCTGGCGGCTCGGCCTGCCTGCTTGCGCTGGCGACTTGGCGGCTGTCGATGATTGCGGGCGTCAAGGTGCTGCCGCGCTGGGAGTCCACAGACGCCTGGGTGGGCGCCGAAGCGGCCGTGCGGCCGACCGCGGTGATGGATGCGACCTGAAGGCGCCCAGTGCGACGCCTTGCCAGCTTCTCAAGCGTGCAGCGAAGCCCCGGGCGAAAAGCGATCGACGGCATCGGTGATCAGGCCGTCGATGCCCAACGCGAGCAGGCGGCTTGCGACCGCCGCTTCGTTGACGGTATAGGTCATCGCGCGCAGGCCCGCTGCATGAACGGCATCGATCACTGCGCTGTCGAGCACGGCATGGTTTGTGACCACCGCGACGCAGCCCAGCGTGCGGGCCTCGTCAAGCCAGCCGGCGCGAAGCTTGTCGAGCAGCAAGGCGCGCGGCAGCTCGGGCGCCTCGGCCTGAGCCGCCGCCAAGGCATCGGGCTCGAACGAACTGAGCAAGGGCGGCAAGGCTTCGCCGGCCCAAAGTGCGGCGGCGCTGTGCGCGACCACGCGGCCGGTTTCGTCTTCCTGGCCCGGTGTGGGCTTGATCTCGATGTTGAGCGCGAAGCCGTTGCGGATGCAGTAGCGGGCGATGCTTTGCAGGCTGGCCAGCGGCTCGCCGGCAAACGCGCGGCTGTGCCAACTGCCAGCATCGAGCTGCGACAGCTCGTTCCACGAACGAGTGCCGGCCGTGCCCTGTGCCGAAGTCGTGCGTTGCAGGGTGGCGTCATGCAGCAGAAACGGCAGGCCGTCGGCGCTCAGCTTCACATCGCATTCGAATGCACGGTAGCCATGGCTGGCGCCGACGCGCAACGCAGCCAGCGTGTTCTCAGGCGCCAGCTTGCCAGCACCGCGATGGGCGATCCACAACGGGTAAAGCCAATCGGCTTGCAGTTTTTCATTCATCGTGAGCCTCACTTGTCTAGGCAGGGTTCAGCCGTTGCGTCGCCCGAGCCCCGCCCAGCCTACCGGATGTGGGCCGATAACCTCGCTGCGCGCAGGCCTTGCCGTGCGGGCAACGGACAAAGAACCGCTGCGGTACCATTCGATTCCAAGTGCAGTAACAGGCATGCCTTGGCCTGAAACAGATGAACGCACCCCTTCCGCTGAACAAAATCACCGCTGTCGTCGAGGCTGCACATGCACCTCGCTTGCGTGAGATTCCGTACAACTACACGTCCTTCTCCGACCGCGAGATCGTGATCCGCATCCTGGGCCCGCGCGCCTGGGAACTGCTGCATCGCTTGCGTGAAGAGCGCCAGACCGGCCGATCGGCCCGCATGCTCTACGAGGTGCTGGGTGACATCTGGGTCGTGCAGCGCAACCCGTATCTTCAGGATGATCTGCTCGACAACCCGCGCCGCCGCCGGCAGCTGATTGAAGCGCTGAATCACCGCCTGAGCGAGGTGCAGGCGCGCCGCGATCCGGTCAGCGACGCGACGCGCGATGAATTTGTCGGCGAGCTGCTGGTTGCTGCCCGCACGGCCGTGCAGGCGTTTGCCGATCAGTTCGAGCGCGTGGCCGAATTGCGCCGCCGCACAGTGAAAGTGCTGGGCCGCCATACCGCGAAAGACAACATCAAGTTCGACGGCCTGTCGCGCGTGTCCCACGTGACCGACGCCACCGACTGGCGCGTCGAATATCCCTTCGTCGTGCTGACGCCCGATACCGAAGCGGAGATGGCCGCGCTGGTCAAGCATTGCATCGAACTCGGCCTGACGATCATTCCGCGAGGCGGTGGCACCGGCTACACCGGCGGGGCGATTCCGCTGACCTGGGACAGCGTCGTCATCAACACCGAGAAGCTCGAGGCGATGACCGAGGTGGAGCATGTGCGCCTGCCCGGCATGGACTACGACGTGGCGACCATCTGGACCGAAGCGGGCGTCGTGACGCAGCGCGTATCGGATGCAGCCGAGCGCTCGGGCTTCGTGTTTGCCGTTGATCCGACCTCGGCCGAGGCGTCGTGCATCGGCGGCAACATCGCGATGAACGCCGGCGGCAAGAAGGCCGTGCTGTGGGGTACGGCGCTCGATAACCTCGCATCATGGCGCATGGTGACACCGCAGGCCAAATGGCTGGAGGTGACCCGCCTGGGCCACAACATGGGCAAGATCCATGATGTGGACGTCGCCCACTTCGAACTGAAGTATTTCGATGCGTCGGGCAAGGTCCTGGAGCGCACCGAGTTGCTCAACGTGCAAGGCCGCACTTTCCGCAAGGAAGGCCTCGGCAAGGACGTGACCGACAAGTTCCTCGCCGGCTTGCCGGGCATTCAGAAAGAAGGCTGCGATGGCCTGATCACCAGCGCGCGCTGGGTGGTCCACAAGATGCCTGCGCATACCCGCACCGTGTGCCTGGAGTTTTTCGGCAACGCCAAAGATGCGGTGCCGTCGATCGTCGAGATCAAGGATTTCATGTTCGCCGAGGCCAAGCGGCCCGGCGGCGCCATTCTGGCGGGGCTGGAGCATCTGGACGATCGCTACCTGAAGGCGGTCGGTTATGCGACCAAGAGCAAGCGCGGCGCGGCGATGTCGGCCTTCCCGAAGATGGTGTTGATCGGCGACATCGCCGGTGATGACCCCGACGTCGTGGCGCGTGCCACCAGCGAGGTCGTGCGCATTGCCAACAGCCGCGCCGGTGAAGGGTTTGTCGCGGTGAGCGCCGATGCGCGCAAGAAGTTCTGGCTCGACCGAAAGCGCACCGCCGCGATCAGCAAGCACACCAATGCGTTCAAGGTGAACGAAGACGTTGTGATCCCGCTGCCGCGCATGGGCGAGTACACCAACAGCATCGAGCGCATCAACATCGAGCTGAGCCTGCGCAACAAGCTGGCCTTGGTCGATGCGCTGGAAGTCTTCTTCGAGAAGGGCAACCTGCCGCTTGGCAAGAGTGACGATGCGGGCGAGATTCCATCGGCCGAACTGCTCGAAGACCGGGTGCAGCAGGCGCTGAACCTGCTGCGTGACGTGCGTTCGCTGTGGCAGCACTGGTTGTCGAACCTCGATCAAATTCAGGCCGAAAACGGCCGCAGCCTGTTCTTCGATTTGCAAGACCACACGCTGCGCGCGTCATGGAAGACGCAGATCCGCGCGCCGCTGCAAATCATCTTCGCTGGCTCGGCATTGAAGCCGATCGTCGATGAGTGCGTGCGCATCCACAAAGAGGTGCTGCGCGGCCGCGTCTGGGTGGCGTTGCACATGCATGCCGGTGATGGCAATGTGCACACCAATATCCCCGTCAACAGCGACAACTACGAGATGCTGCAAACGGCCCATGAGGCGGTGGCCCGCATCATGACGCTTGCGCGCAGCCTCGATGGCGTGATTTCCGGTGAGCATGGCATCGGCATCACAAAGCTCGAGTTTTTGACCGATCTGGAACTGGCCGACTTCACCGCCTACAAGCAGCGTGTCGATCCGGAAGGCCGCTTCAACAAGGGCAAGCTGCTGCGCAACAGTGTCTTTAATGGCGTCGAGTTCAAGGCCGATCTGACCAACGCATACACGCCAAGCTTCGGCCTGATGGGGCATGAGTCGCTGATCATGCAGCAGAGCGACATCGGCGACATCGCCAACTCGATGAAGGACTGCCTGCGCTGCGGCAAGTGCAAACCGGTGTGCGCGACCCATGTGCCGCGCGCCAACCTTTTGTACAGCCCGCGCAACAAGATCCTCGCGACCTCGCTGCTGGTGGAGGCGTTTCTCTACGAGGAGCAA
>CAXTCD010000210.1:0-8137 GCA_964242145.1 uncultured Rhizobacter sp. | reverse complement strand
CATGCTGCGCTGGGCGGAGATGGCGCTGCGCACGGCGGCGAGGCGGCGAGGCGGCGCGCGGGCGTTGCGGCCGGGCGCGCTCGCGCCGATCGAGGCACCGTTCTGGCAAAGCAGGCGTCGGTTCACCATTCATTACAAATGATTGTAAGGACCGGTCTTGTCAAAAGTCTCACTTCGAGTTCGACCCCGGTCAAGTTCAGGCGGCGCCTGCCGAAAGAGGAGACACGAAAGACGCGCCGAGCCGGCGTGCTTTGACCCGATCGCGGTGCCGACCTCTCCACTCGCCCATGCCCGTTTTCGCTTTCCGCTTGTTGCTGGGCCTGGCCGTCTTGTCTGCCGGTTGCGCTTTGGCCCTGCCCGCAGCAGGCCTGTGGCCCGTGGCTTTGGCGGTCGTGGCCGCGCTGGGGGCCGTGTGGGTGCGCAACCTGCCCGCGCCGCCTGCAGCCACGCCCCGCGAACCTGAGGGCCAGGCCGGGCCGAAGCATGCTCCCGAATCGCCGAGGCCATCATCGATCGACCCGCGCTGGCTGAGCTTGCTGCATGACGTGGCGCAGACCCTCGCCAAGACGACGACGCTCGATGAAGCGATGCATGCCGTCAGTGCCTTGCTGGCGCACGGGCTCGATGCGCAGGACGTCTCGGCGTGGCAGGTGGTTTCCGCGGAGGGCGACGTGGTCGAACTCCGCGCATTGATGGAGTCAGGCGCGGTCGACGCGTCGGCGTGCCTGTCGATGCGCGCCGAATGGTCGGGTGTGGCCTGGGCCGCCTTGCATCAGCGCTTGCGGCTGAGCGCGGTTCGGTCGGTTGCCGCAAGCCCTCCAGTCTCGACACCGGGCACGATGCACGGCGAGACGAGGACACCGCAGGGCTTCAGCGGCGCTTGCGATGCGGCCTTGCCAGTCACCTTGGCCGGCCGTGCGCTGGCCGTGCTGGAACTGCAGCGCCTGCCTTATGACATCGACGACCCGCTGCTGCCGACGCTGCTGGAAACGGTCCGGCATCAGCTGAACCTGCTGGCCGAGCGCGATGCCGCTCGCCGAGTGAGGGTCGCGCCATCCGCCGAAGCGCATGAATTCCTGACGCCGCTGCTGCGCAAGCTGCCGATCAGCCTGTATGTGTTCGATGCGGTGAATCATCGTGTGCTCAGCCTCAACGGCCACGCCGAAGCCGAGTTCGGCCGGCCGCGTGAACGAGTCGTTGGCCAGAGGCTGGACGATGCCTTCGGGTTGGAGGTTAGCGAGCGGTTGGAGTCTTGCGTGCAACAGGCTCTCGCGCAGACGCAGATGATCGAGCGCGAGTTCGGTTTTTCGACGCCGCAAGGCCCGCGCCGGGTGTCGGTCCGCTTCGTGGCCTTGCGCGCCGATGCGGATGACAGCTTCGGCGAGGCCCGCAGCGTGATTGCGCTGGCCCGCGACGTTACTCACGAGCGCGAAGCGGAGCGTGAACTGCAGGAGTCGCAGGCGCGCTTTCGCGAATTTGCCGAGGCAGTAGACGACAGTCTGTTCGTCACCAACCCGGCGCGCGACCATTTCCGCTTTCTGTCGACGGTCAAGTATCCCGGCCTGACCCGCTGGACCCGGGAAAATTTCGATGTCGACCCGGGGCTGCTGCAATCGGTGATCGACCCACAAGACCATGCCCTGCTGTCGGCACGGCGGCGGCAAGAGATGCGGCTGAAGCCGACCGATACCGTGCTGCGCATTCGTCATCCGGTGCTGGGCATGCGCTGGGTGCGCAGTCGGACCAGCGCGCGCCGCATGGCCGACGGCAGCATCAGCGTCTATGGCATGGCGACCGATGTGACGGCTGAGCGCGAACGCCAGATCGTATTGCAGCAGGCCCGTGACGCGGCCGAATTGGCCAGCCAGGACAAGGCCAGTTCATGGCCAGCATGAGCCACAAGATCCGCACACCGATGAACGGCATCCTGGGCATGAGCGAGTTGCTGCTGGTCACGGCCTTGAGCGACAGGCAGCGCCGGTTCGCGCACGCGGTGTATCGGTCGGGCGAATCGCTGCTGGAAATCATCATCGACGTCTTGGACCTTTCGAAGAAAGCGTTCACGCAGGGCAGCGTGGGCATGGCACGCCGCTACGGCGGCACCGGGCTGGGCCTGACCATCTCCCGGCAACTGGTCGAGCTGATGGGCGGGCACATCGACGTGCGCAGCCAGCCGGGCCTGGGCTCGACCTTCGTCTTCGTGCTGCCCTTCGGTGCGGCCGAGATCGGCGAGGCCGAGAGCGCCGTGCTCGGGCTGGACTGGGTCGCGATGCCGCGCATGCGGGTGCTGGTGGCTGAAGACCACGAGACCCATCGCATCGTGCTCGACAACATGCTGAAGGCCTGGGGCCATGAGGTGACACTCGCCGAAGACGGCCGCGCAGCGCTCGAGATCCTGCATGGGCAGACCGACATCGACCCGCAATTCGACCTGGCGCTGATCGACATGCGCATGCCCCGGCTCGACGGCATGGGCCTGGCACTGGCATTGCAGGCCTCGGGCCGGCAACCGAAGCTGAAAATGATTTTGCTGTCGCCCGTCTCAACGCCTGACGATGTCAAGGCAGCACATCGTGCCGGCTTTCATCGTTTTGTGCCCAAGTCCATCCGCAAAGCTGAGCTTCGACAAGCCATTCTGGGTGTTTCCGCGACGATTTCAGAGGCCGACCGGTTGACGCCAAGGCTGAACGCACACATCCTTGTCGTGGAAGACAATGTCGTCAACCAAGAGGTCATAGGGCAGATGCTCAGAACGCTGGGGTGCCGGGTGCAAATTGCATCGGGCGCGCTGGTCGGCCTGAGGGCCATGTGTGTGAAGCGGTTTGATTTGGTGTTGATGGATATTCAGATGCCGGGCATGGACGGCGTCGAAGCCCTGAACTGGTTCCGCCGAGATAAGGCGGGCCGTTTTGATTTCTTGACGTCCAGCGGCACGCCGATCATCGCTGTCACAGCCAATGCACTGGGCGGTGATGAAGAGCGTTTCCTGGGGTTGGGATTCGATGACTACCTCTCCAAACCCTTTCGCCAGAGTCAACTGCTTGCGATGCTCACCAAACACCTGAACCCTTCTGCCGCCATCGACCCCCGCGACAGCGGCTCCGCCAGCGCCCCTGCCGCGCCAGCCTCTGCCACGCCTGTCGCTGTCGATCCCTCTAAGCCTTCGGTGCTCGACGAGCAGGCTTTGGACCGCCTGCGAGAGCTGGACCCCCATAACGAAAACCGGCTGATGGAGCGTGTGGTCAACGCCTTCGAAACCTCGATTATCCGCATGCTGCCGCAGCTTCAAGAGGCGCTGGCCGCGAATGAGCTTGGGGGTATTCGCCATGTGGCCCACACCCTAAAATCTTCGTCAGCCAGCATCGGAGCCCTGAAGTTGTCAAAAATTTGCGCTGACATCGAGTCCAGGGCCCGGCAAGACCAAGCCGAGGGAATGGCCGAACGTGTTGGCGAGCTTCAGGCCGAAGTCGCGATCGTGCGGGTCGCCCTGCAACGGGTTTTGGACATCTGACTCATGACTTCGAGCGCCGCCTTGATCGAGGACGATCTGCTGCTTCAGCCCAAGGTGCTGCTCGTCGATGACGATGAGGTCAATCTGCTGCTGACCGCCATTGCGCTGCGCGAGCGCGGATTTGAGATCACTGAGGCCACCAGCGGTGAACGCGCGATCGAAATGCTGGCCGATTGGCTGCCCGATGTGGTGGTGCTCGATGCGGTGATGCCGGGCCTCGATGGCTTCCAGACCTGCCAAGCCGTGCGCAGCTTGCCAGGCTTCGAGTCGCTACCGGTGTTGATGCTGACCGGTCTCGACGACGATGCATCGATCACCCATGCGTATGAAGTCGGCGCGACCGACTTCTTCGTCAAGTCCACGCAATGGAGCCTGCTGGCCGGCCGCTTGCGTTATCTGCTGCGCTCGTCGCGGACCCGGCTGGAGCTGGAGCGCAGCAAATCGAAACTTGCGCGTGCGCAAGACCTGGCACGCATGGGCAGCTTCGATTGGCGCGTCGCCAGTGGCGACCCGATCTTCTCGGTCGAGGGCTTGCGGGTGTTCGGCATGGGCCTGGGCGACGAGTTGCGCATGCGCCCCTTGCTTCGCATGATGCCGCCCGATGACCGCGAAGGCCTGCTGCTGATCCTGCATGACGTGATGCGCAACAGTTCGGTGCTGGCCACCGACATCCCGGTGACGCTGCCCGATGGCCGCCAGCAACGCATCATCCACGTCGAAGCCGAGCCCGAGTTCAACGAGCACGGCAATCTGGCCGGCTACACCGGCATCGTGCAAGACGTGACCGACCGGCGCATGGCCGAAGACAAGATCCGCCATCTGGCGAACTTCGACGCGCTGACCGGCTTGCCAAACCGCCGCCAGTTGATCTGGCGCGCCGAGCGGGCGCTGGAACATGCGCGCCGCTTGAATCACCCGGTGGCGCTGCTGCTGATCGACCTCGACCGCTTCAAGGTCATCAACGACACGCTCGGCCATGGCGCAGGCGATGAGCTGCTGATGGAAGTTTCGCGCCGGCTGCGCTCTTGCGTGCGGCATTCCGATCAGGTGATGGAAAGCTCGATCGAGTCGATGGGGTCGCGCTCGCATCGCACGCTGGAAGCCGTGGGGCGGCTGGGCGGCGATGAGTTCGTCGCGTTGCTGCCCGAAGTCTGCGATGAAGCCGATGCCGAGCGCGTGGCTGACCGCATCCTGGACGTGATGCGCGAGCCGATCTTCGTGGGCGGCCAGGAATGTTTCGTCACGGCCAGCGTGGGCATTGCGATGTTCCCGCGCGATGGCACCACGGTTGCCGACCTGATGCGCAATTCCGACGTGGCGATGTATTCGGTCAAGGCGCAAGGCCGCAATGCCGCGCTGCTGTACCGCCCGGCGCTGGCCGGCAAGGGGCGCGAAAAGCTGGAGCTGGAAAGCGCGCTGCACAAGGCCATCGAACGCAATGAGCTGGTGCTGCATTACCAGCCGAAGATCGACGTGCGCGCCGCAAGAATGGTGGGCGTCGAAGCGCTGATGCGCTGGCAGCGCGGCAGCTCGCTGGTGCCGCCCGGCGACTTCATCCCGCTGGCCGAGGAAACCGGCTTGATCATCCCGCTCAGCGAATGGGCGATCCGTGAAACGGCCCGCCAGGCGCGCCTCTGGCAAGACAGCTTTGGCTTCTCCGACTCCATCGCGGTGAACCTGCCTAATCGTCTGTTTGAGCGCACGGACCTGGTGGAAAACATCCATGCAGCGGTCACCGCCTACAACGTGCCACACCATGTAATCGAGCTGGAGATCACCGAAACCGGGCTGATGAAGGACCTGCAGAACGTCATACCTTCATTGCACCGGCTCAACGAGATCGGCGTCGAGATCTCGATCGATGACTTCGGCACGGGTTATTCCTCATTGGCTTACCTGACCACCTTGCCGATCAGTGAATTGAAGATCGACCGCTCATTCGTGCGCGATCTCGGCATGACGCCTCAAAGCTCGGCAGTCGTTACCGCGATCATCGCGCTGGCCCGATCGTTGGGCTTGAGGGTGATTGCCGAAGGCGTCGAAAACATGCGGCAAATGGAAGTGCTTCATCGACTGGGGTGCGTGATCATGCAGGGCTTTCTCTTCAGCAAGGCGCAACCTCCGGATCTGCTGGAGCAATGGTTGGAGCAGACCATTCTTCCGCGCAAGGCGCCCTGGATCGTCAATGCCGACGAAGCCGACGCCAATGAAATGATGCGTGCAGCCATCGAGGCACGCGGCCGGTTCACGCCGTTGGGCTGATCGATTACCCACCTCTTCTTTCTGGTTGGACTTGATGGACTCGTCGCACGCTGTCGCACCGCGAACCGGCGCAGAAATGCTGCCACCCCAACTCGCCAAGGCGGCGCTACGCCGTCTGGTTATGGAGAAACTGGAGCCCACGCCGGAAAACTACACGCGGGCTTATCAGCAAGAAGCCGGCGTGCCGACCACGACCACGACCACATCGGCGGCCGCCGTGCCCACCGCACAGCCTGGGCGAGAAGAGATGGCGGCCCAAGCGGCTGCCCTGGCCGACCTCATCGATCGCATCGTGCGTGGCATCCAGCGCGGGGGCAAGCAGTGGACTGCGGCCCGCAAGAAAGACAGCCTGCAACGCGTTTTGTCGAGCACACGCACCGACTCGCAGCGCCTGCAGCAGCGGCTGAGCCAGCTCGTGACGGGATGGGACAGCGACACGGTGGATGCCGCGATCGACCCTGAGGCAGAACCCGCGGCCACCAGCGATGCGCCAGGCGGCAGCGCGCCGGTAGAAGCTTCTCTGCCCATCGCGGCACCCATCGCCGCACCCATCGCGGCGCCAACCGGCACCAACGACACCGCACAGGCCGCAGCGCCCGCTTCGACACGCTGGCCGCAGATCGTCACGAGCTTGGGCGATGCCGTGCAGAAGGCGCTGCCTCCGGCGCCATCACCGAACGACGAACTCTCGCAAGCGCTTTTGTCATTGACACAGTCAATTTCCGACCGTGGGCCGATGCCGGGGCAAGAAGAAGCGCTGGAGCAACTTTGCCAGCGCGCCGGGCGCGTGCTGCAGCACCGCCATCACCTGATCGATCAACTCAGCGGATTGTGCAAAGAGCTGACGGTCAGCCTGACCGATCTGGCTGAAGACGACAGCTGGGCCCAGGGGCAGTGCGATGCGATGCAGTCCGAGATCGAGCATGGCTTGACCGCGCGCAGCGTGCGTGTCGTCAGCGAATTGCTCAGCAACACGCGGGGCCGGCAGCAGCAGCTTCGGCAAGAGCGAGCGAACGCCCGCGATTCACTGAAGACGCTGATTCATCAGATGCTCAGTGAACTCGGTGAATTGGGGTCGCAGACCGGCCGCTTCCATGAAAACCTGGGGCGCTACGCCGGTGTCATCGAGAAAGCCGATTCGCTCGAAAGCCTGGCCGGCACCGTGCGCGAAATGGTCGAAGAGAGCCGGACGGTTCAATCGCTGGTGTCTCAGGCGCAGGGCCGTTTGCAGTACGAGCATTCACGTGCAACGGATCTGTCAGAAAAGGTGATCGAACTCGAAACCGAGCTGCGCCGCCTGTCGGCCGAAGTGTCGACCGATCAACTGACCCAAATCGCCAACCGTCGCGGCCTGATGCAAGCCTTCGAAGCCGAGCGTGCGCGGCTGGAACGCGATGGGACGCAGCTGTCGATCGGTTTGCTCGATGTCGACAATTTCAAGCGTCTGAACGATGAACTCGGCCACGGCGCAGGCGACAAGGCGCTGGTGTCTCTCGCCGAAGTCGTCACCAAAGCCTTAAGACCCACCGATCTGGTGGCGCGTTATGGAGGCGAAGAGTTTGTGGTGTTGCTGCCAAACACACCGGTCGCCGAAGGCGAGCAAATCCTGACGCGCCTCCAACGTTCATTGACTGGCGGACTGTTCATGCACGAACAACGTCAGATCTTCGTCACGTTCTCCGCAGGCGTCACGGCTTACCGCCCCAGTGAGCGCATTGAACTGGCGCTGGAGCGCGCCGATGAGGCGCTATATGAAGCGAAGCGGACGGGGAAGAACCGGACCTGCATTGGGTGAGGCATTTCCAATGGTTTGGAGGGCGCTGCCCGTCAATTCAAACAAGCTGTCACCAGCGCCTTGATTCCTGAAGCTGCTCGGTCAGAGCGCAGATCACAGGCGTGTGTCCGCCCGAGCCGAGCGAGCTGCTCACCAGGCTCTGGCTCTTGTAGCCGGACAGCGTGTGCGGATGCTAGTGGCCCTCAAGCTCAGCGATGCGCGCGTTGCCAGGGAACCAGGCGGCGGCATTGCCGGTGGCCCCGGCCGCACCACCGGCCACTTGATTGCTTTGGGCATCGGGCTGGCCTTTGCCGGAATAGACGCTGCCCAGGGCCACGGGCCGGTCGACATCACCCTCGATGAAACCGATCGCGACTTCCTGGCCGATGCGTGAAGGCGGAAGTCAGTCGAGTAGGTCAGTCGAGCAGAACGGAGGCCTGCGCACCCATGGCCGGGTATTGCGTATAGGTGTTGCAACCTTTGAGCGGCTGGGTCTTCGGCAAGCTGAGCGAAGTCCCTGCCTTAGCTCCGCCCGCCAACTCCCGCATCGCGGCCTGGAACGCCACCGGCCCGGGCGTGGTCAAGGTGAT
>CAXTCD010000209.1:0-8146 GCA_964242145.1 uncultured Rhizobacter sp. | reverse complement strand
AGATCTTGTGGCGGCAATGCTCGCTGTTGGCCTGCGCGAACATCATCAGCTCGACATCGGTCGGGTTGCGCTTCAGCTCGGTGAAGGCCTTGACCAGGTAGTCGATCTCGTCGTCGCTCAAGGCCAGGCCGAATTCGGTGTTGGCCGACGCCAGCGCCGCCTGCCCGCGGCCCAGCACATCGACCTGCGCCATCGGCTTGCCAGGCTGCTCATCGAACAGATGCACGGCCTCATCGCGGGCCAGCAGCACGCTTTCGGTCATGCGGTCATGCAGCAAGGCGGTGGCGGCCTGCAGCTCGGCCTCGCTGAGCGGCTTGGCTCCGCCGAGTAGCCCGGTCTTCAAGCTAAGGCGAAACTCGGTGACACGCTCGACACGGCGAATGCGCAGGCCGCAGTTGTGGGCGATGTCGGTCGCCTTCGAGGCCCATGGTGAAACCGTGCCGAGCCGAGGTGCCACGACGATCAACGCCCCTTCCGACGGGCCGTCATAGGCATCGCCATAGGCCAGCAGCGCCTTCAGCTTGCCGACCACCTCGGGCACGAGCGCGGTGTCGCTCCACACCCAGTGCACATGGCGCGCAGCGACACCATTGATGCGGGCGCTGATGGCTTGAAGCCGTGGCAGCAAGGCTTGGGCACGGAATGCGGACAAGGCGTTACCGCCCTCGAAGTGCAGCAGATGCTTGGGTGTGGAAGTCACGCTGGGGCTCGGCAAGTGGAGGCCCGACCCGCAGTGGGGTTGGCCGGTGGAAACCCGGCATTTTACGGGCCGGGTGAGACAATGCCGGCTCAGGACCTTGCGGCGAAGACAGGCTTTGCGCAGTCGAGTCCGGGCGCGCTGCCGCCAGCCATAGAGATCATTCCGCCATGACGATCACGATCAAAACCGCTTCCGATGTCGAAGGCATGCGCATCGCAGGCCGGCTCGCCTCCGAGGTGCTGGACATGCTGACCCCTCACGTCAAGGCCGGCATCACCACCGAAGCCCTCGATAAGCTCGCTCACGACCACATCGTGAATGTGCAGCAGGGCATCCCGGCGCCGCTGCACTACCAGCCGCCTGGCTACACGCCCTACCCCAAGTCGATCTGTACCTCGATCAACCACCAGGTCTGCCACGGTATTCCGAATGATCGGCCGCTGAAGAACGGCGACATCGTCAACATCGACGTCACCGTCATCAAGGACGGCTGGCATGGCGACACCAGCCGCATGTTCGTCGTCGGTGAAGGCTCGATCGCAGCGAAGCGGCTGTGCTCGCTGACCTATGAGGCGATGTGGAAGGGCATTGCCAGGGTCAAGCCGGGGGTTCGTCTGGGCGACATCGGCCACTCGATCCAGACCTTCGCCGAGAACGCCGGCTTCTCGGTCGTGCGCGAGTTCTGCGGGCATGGCATCGGCCGCAAGTTCCATGAAGAACCGCAGGTGCTTCATTACGGCCGCCCCGGCACACTCGACGAGTTGGTGCCGGGCATGGTCTTCACGATCGAGCCGATGCTCAACGCCGGCCGCCGCGACATCCGCGAAGCCGGCGATGGCTGGACCATCGTCACCAAAGACCGTTCGTTGTCAGCGCAGTGGGAACACACGGTCGTCGTCACTGAAACAGGCTACGAAGTGCTGACCGTGTCGGCCGGCAGCCCGCCGCCGCCGGCCTTCGTGACCGCCGCCACTGCAGCGGCGGCTTGAGCCTTCTCTGAAACTTCGTCAAACCTGCTTGAGGGGAGCCGCCCATGGCGGTCGGTGTTGACACCCTGCCGACGCCTGCGGGCGCGCGCAGCATCGGTGAGCAGCGAGCGCGCTTTCGCGAAGGCAAGGGCGCGCTGATTGCGCACTTTGCCGAATCGCGCGCTTCGGCGCCGGCCGCGTCGCGGCTGGTTCGCGCGCTGGCGCGGCATGCCGATGACATCCTCTGTGACCTCTGGCGCCATGCCGCGATGCCGCCCGGCGCCACGCTGGTGGCCGTCGGTGGCTACGGCCGCGGCGAGCTGTACCCGCATTCCGATGTCGATGTGCTGGTGTTGTTGCCGCCCGGCGATCAGCTCGCCACCGCACGCCTGGCCACGCCGGGCGCCGAGAACGATGCGCTGAAGTCGGCGATCGAAGGCTTCATCACTGCCTGCTGGGACATCGGACTGGAGATTGGCTCGAGCGTGCGCACCGTCGATGAATGCATTGCCGAGAGCGAACGCGATGTCACGGTGCAGACGGCGCTGCTCGAGTCACGCTACCTCAGCGGCTCGAAGCGGGTGTTCAATGCATTTCGCCGCGCCAATGCGCAGGCGATGGACCCGAAAGCTTTTCTGCGTGCCAAGACGCTGGAGATGCGCCAGCGCCATCTGAAATACGAAGACACGCCTTACTCGCTGGAGCCGAATTGCAAGGAAAGCCCCGGCGGCCTGCGCGACCTGCAAATGCTGATCTGGGTGGCGCGCGCCGCGGGCCTCGGCCAGACCTGGACGGAGCTGGCCAACAAGGGCCTGATCAAGCCCTTCGAGAGCAAGCAGCTGCAGCGCAATGAAGGGCTGCTGCGGCTGATCCGCGCGCGGCTGCACCTGGTCGCCGGCCGACGCGAAGACCGCCTGGTGTTCGACCTGCAGACGGCGGTCGCCGAGAGCTTCGGCTACACCGCCACCGCAGCGCAGCGCGCCTCGGAAGTGCTGATGCGCCGCTACTACTGGGCCGCGAAGGCGGTCGCGCAGCTGAACCAGATCCTGGTGCTCAACATCGAGGAGCGCGTCAACGGCTCGCAAGACGCGCCGATGCGCCCGATCAACGCTTGGTTCCTCGACCGCGCCGGCCTGCTCGAAGTGACTTGCGACGACCTCTACGATCGCGAGCCGCATGCGATCCTGCAGACCTTTCTGATCTACCAGCAAACGCCGGGCATCGAGGGCCTGTCGGCGCGCACCCTGCGAGCGCTGTACAACGCCCGCGGCGTGATGAACAAGGGCTTTCGCCGTGATGCGGTGAACCGCGCGACCTTCATGGCGATCCTGAAAGAGCCCGAAGGCCAGACGCACGCCTTCCGCCTGATGAACCAGACCAGCGTGCTCGGGCGCTATCTGTGGGTGTTCCGCCGCATCGTGGGCCAGATGCAGCATGACCTCTTTCATGCTTACACCGTCGACCAGCACATCCTGATGGTGCTGCGCAACGTGCGACGATTCCTGGTCGCCGACCACGTGCATGAATATCCGTTCTGCTCGCAGCTCGCTTCGACCTGGGACGCGCCGTGGATCTTGTACGTGGCCGCGCTGTTCCATGACGTGGCCAAAGGCCGTGGCGGCGACCACTCCGACCTCGGTGCGATGGAAGTCCGCCGCTTCTGCCGCGACCACGGCATCGGCCGCGAAGAAGCCTCGCTGATCGAATTCCTCGTCAAGTGCCATTTGACGATGTCGCGCATCGCGCAGAAAGAAGACCTGAGCGATCCGGACGTCATCGAATCCTTCGCCAAACTCGTCAGCAACGAACGCCGTCTCACCGCGCTCTATCTGCTGACGGTGGCCGACATCCGCGGCACCAGCCCGAAGGTCTGGAATGCCTGGAAGGGCAAGCTGCTCGAAGACCTGTACCGCCTGACGCTGCGCGCGCTCGGCGGCGCCCGCCCGAACATGGACGCCGAGATCGAATCGCGCAAACAGGATGCGCGCCACACGCTGAACCTCTATTCGCTGCTGCCCGGCACCGAAGTTCCGCTGTGGAAGACGCTGGAGCTCAGCTACTTCGTGCGCCATGACGCCGGCGACATCGCCTGGCACGCGCGCTCGCTGTTCAGGCACATCGACACGCCCGAGCCGGTGGTGCGGGCACGCCTGTCGTCGCTCGGCGAAGGCATGCAGGTGCTGGTGTATGCGCCCGACCGCCCCGATCTGTTCGCCCGCATCTGCGGTTATTTCGATACCGCCGGCTTCAACATTCTGGACGCCAAGATCCACACCACGAAGGCCGGCTATGCGCTCGACACCTTCCAGGTGATCAGTCCGCAGATGGAAAGCCATTACCGCGATCTGCTGTCGCTGGTGGAAACGCAGGCCACGCTGGCATTGAAGGCCGAAGGCCCGCTGCCCGAGCCTTCGCGCGGTCGGCTGTCACGTCGCGTCAAATCATTCCCGGTCACGCCGCGGGTGCTGCTGCGCCCCGATGACCGCGGCCAGCGTTGGCTGCTGACGGTATCGACCAGCGACCGCTCCGGCCTGCTCTATTCGATCGCCCGCGTGCTGGCCCAACACCGCATCAACCTGCAGCTCGCCAAGATCACGACGCTGGGCGAACGCGTTGAAGATACCTTCCTGATCGACGGCTCGGCCTTGCAGCAAAACCGCAAGCAGATCGAAATCGAAACCGAGCTGCTGGACGCAATTTCGGCCTGATCCCGGCTTTCTTCCACTTGATCCGTTCAGCGGCATCGACCGCTTGAAGCCTATATCAACTGACTTCATCCAGCCTGCGTGGCCGACAACCCGTTATCCATCGAAGCGGTTTGACCTGAACATGCACCTCCATGAAAAAAGCCCTCCCGAAAGGGAGGGCTCAAGGCCTGGGTTCAGCATGCCGATCGAGGCATGCCAAACCCACCGTTCTTACTTCGCCGCGTCTGCGGTGGCCTTCAACAGCTCACCGTTCAGGTCGCCATCGAGAGACCAGGTGAACACGCCGCCCAGACCCTTGGACTTCATGTAATTCATCTTGGTCTTGATGACTTCCGGTGTGTCATAGCTCCAGAAGTTGGTGCCATCGAACTTGTAGCTTTGCTTCGTCACCGAATTGGTAAAGACGGTACCTGGCGCATTCTTCAAGACCTTGTAGTCTTCAATGCCTGCTTCGTAGCTGCCGCGGGCTGGGCCCGTGGCCTTTTGGTACAGACCATTGTTGACGTTCGTCACGCCGGTCCAGCCGCGGCCGTAGAACGGAATACCCACGTTGATCTTGCCTGGGGGCATGCCGGACTTCAACAGCACGTCAACCGCTTCGTCGATGTTGTAGTACGACAGAAGGCTGCGCGTACCTGGCTTCTGCGGGTCGAGGTAGTTCGGGCTCGATTGATCCGGATACAGGTTCGAATGGAAGTCCGTCGGCCCTTGCGCTTCCCAACCGCCATGGAAGTCATAGCTCATCAGGTTGACCCAGTCCATGTACTGACCATACTGGCCTGGCTCGGTGGCGTCGATCTTGTCCTTGCCTGAACCGAGCGCTGCCGTCAGCAGATAGTGCTTGGAACCGAGGGCGTCGAGCTGCGTGCGGAACTCCTTCATCAACAACGTGAAGTTGTGGCGATCGGCTGCGCTCACGGTGTTGTACGGCTGACCGATCACGGCTGGGTATTCCCAGTCGATGTCGATGCCGTCGAACACGCCAGCGGCCGTGCCGGGACCACCCTTGCCGCTGTACGACGGCAGGTTGCCCTTGATGTAGATGTCCAGGCATGAACGAACCAGCTGCTTGCGTAACGAGTCGGTCTGCGACGCAGCCGAGAACCATTTCGACCAGGTCCAGCCGCCGATGGAGATCAGCACTTTCAGGTTCGGGAACTTGGTCTTCAGCTGCTTGATTTCGTGGAAGGCGCCAGCGACCGGCGAATCCCACTTAGGCGCTTCTCCGACGAGGCGCTTCGGCGTACGGCCATAGTCGGCCCAGGCGTCACCACCATTGCCAGCCGTCGGCGAGCTTGGGTCGGTTGCACCCGATTCCAGCTGATCGATGCCTTGAGCACACTCATAACCGCCATTGCGTTGATAGATGTTGGCGAACGCGTAGTTCAGGAAGGTCATCCGGGCTGCGGAGCCCGAGCTGACGACGTCGGCCATTTCATAGTCGCGGCCATACACGCCCCACTGGGCGAAATATGAACCGATCTGACGGGAGCCGACCGGCACCGGGTTTGGATTGGGTGCCGGCGCTGGTGCCGGCGCTGGTGCCGGCGCTGGTGCCGGCGCTGGTGCTGGTGCCGGCGCTGGGTTTGGAGCAGGAGCAGGCGCAGGACCGCTGCCGCCGCACTTGTTGAGAACGGTCCAGGGGAAACCAGTGTTCGCAGCGCCGCTGTTGCTTGACGGAACTTGGTTCTGGGTCCAGTAGTTGGCCTTGTAGTTCGTGCCGTTGTAGCTGACCGTTGCGCCGTTGGTATACGCGGTGGCCGACGACCAGGCTGGAGAGCAGGTCGCGCCGTTCGGAGACGGAGCCGGTGCCGGGGTCGGCGTGGGGGCCGGAGCCGGCGACGGAGTTGGGGTCGGTGCAGGCGCGGGCGCAGGAACCGGTGCAGGAGCAGGAGCAGGCACTGAACCATTCGACGGCTGCCACAGCGTCGGTGTCGAAGCCGGGTTCCAATTCGTGCCTGGCCAGGCGGTGTGCGTCACGAGCGCCACGTATTCACGGCCGTTGTAGCTGACGAACGTCCCGACCGAATAAGTCGTGCCCTCACGCCAAGCCGGAGCGCTGGCTTGTGCCAGCATCACATCGTTGGCTGCCCAGCTGTGCGAAGCCTCAACGGCGGGCGCCGCTTGAACCGCGCCCCATGAACTGCCAATTGCCATGGCAACCACGGTCATTCCCAGTGCTTTCACCTTCATCTCATAATCTCCTTTTAGTCGAGATGTCCATCGTTCAACCGGGCCGATTCTGTTGGGACTCGGCTTTTGCGACCTGCGAGGTTTGCAACAAGATGCGCCGCTTACGTGCACTCGCTTCACCGCGAAACCCCGTGTCCGCTCGGACCTGATGCCCGGTCGAGAGGCATCGAGGTGGTACTGCACTGGTATTCCAGTGCGGTTGCGTGATGACACCAATTTCACCGGACCGCACAGCGGTCCCAACCCTGAAAACGCTGCCATCGCCCTTGACCACCGAGCTGGGGTGGGAAATTTACCCGCGACCATCGCCACACATTGCCACCTCTTGTTCAAGACCGGGTCATGCTGTGAAGCGTCAAACCCGAGACTTCCTTGGTCGAAGCTGAGGTCCGAGCCATGCTGTCGTTTTACTCCCTCCGAACAGCCCTTCCCCGGTCATGGCCTGCGTTGAAAGCGGCCCGATAGAATCCCGCCCCTTGATGACTTCGGGTAGCCGCTGTGTCCGACCGCCTCGCCGTACTGCCGCAGTACCTGATGCCCAAGCAGGCGATGACCGCACTGGCCGGCAAAATCGCCTCCACCCGTGGCGGCGCCGCGACCACGGCGCTGATCCGCTGGTTTGTCGGCCGCTATGGCGTCGACATGAACGAAGCGCTCAACCCCGACATCGCCAGCTATCCGACCTTCAATGAGTTCTTCACTCGCGCGCTCAAGCTTGGCGCGCGTCCTTTGGCCAGCGCCGACTGGATCAGTCCGGTCGATGGCGCGATCAGCCAATTTGGCGCGATTGAGCGCGATCAGGTTTTCCAGGCCAAGGGCCACCGCTACTCGACGACCGCGCTCGTCGGCGGCGACGCGCAGCTTGCCCGCCAGTTCGACGACGGCCAGTTCGCGACCCTCTATCTGAGCCCGCGCGACTATCACCGCATCCACATGCCCTGCGATGGCCGGCTGCTGCGCATGATCCATGTGCCGGGACCGCTGTTCTCGGTCAACCCGACGACGGCCCGCGGCGTGCCGGGGCTCTTTGCACGCAACGAACGCGTGGTGTGCGTGTTCGATTCGAAGGACGGGCCGTTTGTATTGGCGCTGGTCGGTGCCACGATCGTGGGCAGCATGTCGACCGTCTGGCATGGCGTTGTGAACCCACCGCGCGTGAGGCAGGTGCGTGAATGGCGCTATGAGGACAAGCCGCTGCAGCTAAAGCAAGGCGATGAAATGGGCCGCTTCCTGCTCGGCTCGACGGTCGTGATGCTGTTCCCCAAAGGGCCGATGAAGTTCAATGCCAGTTGGCTGCCGAACAAGCCGATCCGCCTTGGCGAAGCAATGGCCTCTCGCGGCTGAAGCCACCGAGATCGACGGCTTGACTCGGCCCATCGCTAACACAAACACGAACGCAAACGCGATCCGGCCTCACGGATCAAAGTCATCTCACCACTTGACTAGCGACAAACCTCAGCAGGCTCACGTGGTGAGCTACCTGGAGGAGAAAATGGGTCAGCTTCCCAACCCCGCTGTCGCGGGCCAGGCGTTCGCAAAGAAACAGGTTCTGCAATACAAGGTGAACGGCAGCGCCG
>CAXTCD010000208.1:2407-8149 GCA_964242145.1 uncultured Rhizobacter sp. | reverse complement strand
ATCTGGCACGGGTGGTATTCGTTGGTCAGGCCGTTGATCACCGGCACCCGCGAGTTGGCCGCGAAGGCTTCGATCTTGGTCTGCTCGAAGGTGCGGATCATCACGATGTCGACCATGCGGCTGATGACACGTGCGCTGTCTTCGACCGGCTCGGCGCGGCCCAGCTGGCTGTCGCCGGTGGTGAGGTTCACCACCGAGCCGCCCATCTGGTACATGCCGGCCTCGAAGCTCACGCGCGTGCGCGTGCTGGCCTTCTCGAAGATCATCGCGAGCGTGCGATCGACCAGCGGTGTGTACTTCTCGTAGTTCTTGAAGCGCGTCTTGATGATCAGCGCGCGATTGAAGAGGTAGGCGTACTCTTCGACGCGCAGGTCCTTGAACTGAAGATAGTGTTTGATAAGGCTCATGCCGGGTTTCATGTGGCAGTGGGCGCGGCCGGTTTGGCAAGAAACGCCTTGATCAGCGGCACCAGCAGGGCGACGATCTGCGCAGCTTCATCGGCGCTCAGGATCAGCGAGGGCACGAGGCGGATCACGCGATCGGCGGTTACGCTGATCAGCAGGCCCGATTGCGCGGCGACTGCCACCAATTCGCCGCAGGGGCGCGCGAGTTCGATGCCCAGCATCAGGCCCTGGCCGCGGATCTCGACCACGCCCTGCACGCCGGCCAGTTCGCGCTCCAGCCCCGCCTTCAAGGCATGGCCGACCGTGGCGGCATTGGCCAGCAGGCCGTCTTCTTCCATGATGCGGATGGTTTCGACCCCGGCGCGCATCGCCAGCGGGTTGCCGCCGAAGGTGGTGCCGTGGTTGCCCACACCCAGCACGTTAGCCGCCCTCGGTCCGCAGACGATGGCGCCCACCGGTACGCCCGAGCCCAAGCCCTTGGCCAGCGGCATCACGTCGGGCTGGATGCCGGCCCATTGGTGGGCGAACCACTTGCCGGTGCGGCCCATGCCGCATTGCACCTCATCGAGCATCAGCAGCCAGCCGCGCTCGTCGCAGATCTTGCGTACGGCCTGCAGGTATTCGACCTTGGCGGCGTTGATGCCGCCTTCGCCTTGAATGACCTCGAGGAACACCGCAACGATGTTCGGGTGCGTCTGGGCGGCCGATTCGATCGCGGCGACATCATTCAGCGGCACGCGCACGAAGCCTTCGACCAACGGGCCGAAGCCGGCCTGGACCTTCGCATTGCCGGTCGCCGACAAGGTGGCGATCGAGCGGCCATGGAAGGCTTTTTCGTAGACGATGATTTCAGGGCGGTCGATGCCTTTGTCATGGCCGAACTTGCGAGCGATCTTCAGCGCCCCTTCGTTGGCTTCGAGGCCGGTGTTGCAGAAGAAGACATTGGTGAGCCCTGACAGCTCGACCAGCTTGGCCGCCAGCTTTTCCTGCAGCGGGACCTGGTAGTAGTTCGAGCTGTGAATCAGCTTGCTGACCTGATCCTGTAGCGCAGGCACCAGTTGCGGGTGCGCATGGCCCAAGGTGTTGACGGCGATGCCGCCCAGCCCGTCGAGATACTTCTTGCCATCGGTGTCCCACACCCAGCAGCCTCGGCCGTGTGACAGCGCCAGCGGCAGTCGGCCGTAGGTCTTCATCACGTGGGGGTCGGGGCTGGCGGAGAGTTTGTCGGGCGCGTTCATGCAGGGCTCCATGGGGACGGCGACCAGCTTTGCGCTGGCCTGGGGCGTTTGATTCTAAGGGTCGTCACTTTGCAGCCGATATCGTCGGGATGAACATGACCGAGCCCAGCTTGCAGGCTGCTGCGACGCAGCACAAACACGGCACAATACCGGGTGTCGCGCCGCGATTCCTGTCGCCAGACAGCCGGGCCGTCGACGCGTTCCAACCCTCGCGCCCTTGCATGACACCCCCATTGCCCCGTGAAGTCTTCATCCAAGGTCTGACGAAGGACGGCAAGGTTTTTCGTCCCAGCGACTGGGCCGAGCGCCTGGCGGGCGCGATGTCATGTTTCCGCCCGGCCGGTTCGCGCGGCGGCATCGGCGCATACATCGGCTACTCGCCTTACTGTGTCCCTCGCGTGATCAACGGCATCAAGTGCGTGATCGTCCATGAGGAGCTGCGCTCGATCGAGCCGATGGCCTGGGACTTCGTGATGAACTTTGCCCGCGACAACGATCTGCAGGTGGCCGATGCCTGCCTGTTGCCTGAATTGCCGAAGTCGCCTTGATGGACCGCGTCGGGCCATGGCCGAGTTGAGGCCGAGTCTTACTGTGTCGCTGCCTTGCGGTTTGACGGGGGTGGGGCAAATAAGGGATGTGCAAAAAAGCCGGTGAAGCAGGGCGATGACGAGGCCCATCACAAGAGCGCGGCACCAAAGCAAAAAGCCCGCTGGCGCGGGCTTTTCTTCTTCCACCGGGAAACTTGATCAGGCAGCAGCCAGCGCCTTGACCTTGGCCGACAGGCGGCTCTTGTGGCGAGCAGCCTTGTTCTTGTGGAACAGACCTTTGTCAGCCACGGAGTCAATCACGCTCTGGGCGGTATTGAAAAGCTCGGTGGCCTTGGCCTTGTCGCCAGCGACAACAGCCTTTTGAACGTTCTTGATCACGGTGCGGAACTTGGAACGCAATGCGGTGTTCGCAGCGTTCAGTTTCACGTCTTGGCGAACGCGCTTGAGGCCCGATGCGATGCGGACCGTCTTTTTGACTTTGGACGAAGTGGCCATGTTATAGCTGTACCCAGGTGGAGCGAAGTCCACGACTATAGCATCCAATTTGAAGTGCAATCAAATAGCTTGGCACGGCGCGAGCAGGTGCTACCTATAATCTGCCCCGCTTCGAAGTGCCGCCGCCGCCCAGGGCGGGCCAAGCCCCTACCGCACGCCTCGCGCGGCGCGGCTTTCTTCTCCGAGCCCTGTGCCTGCCCCATGAATCTGCTTCGAGCCGCGTCCATCGTTTCCTTGCTGACGCTGGCGTCGCGCATCACCGGACTGGGGCGTGAGCTGCTGGTTGCGAGCCTGTTCGGCGCCGGCGCCTGGACCGATGCCTTCCAGGCCGCGTTCCGCATTCCCAACATGTTGCGCCGGCTGTTTGCCGAAGGCGCTTTCTCGCAAGCCTTCGTGCCGATCTTGGGCAACACCCGTGCGCGAGACGGCGACGAGGTGACACAGAAACTGATTTCCGCCGTTGCGACGATGCTGTTCTGGGCCCTCCTGTTGACCTGCATCGTGGGGGTCGTCGCCGCGCCGGTCGTGGTGTGGCTGATGGCGTCTGGCCTGCAGGAATTCGATGGCGCGGTGCTGATGACGCGGGTGATGTTCCCGTACATCGGCTTCATCTCGATGGTCGCGTTGTCGGCCGGCATCCTGAATACCTGGAAGCATTTCGCGGTGCCGGCGGCCTCTCCGGTGCTGTTGAATATTGCGGTGATCGGCGCGGCCTGGTGGCTCACGCCATGGTTCCAGCAATGGGGTACTCAGCCCATCTATGCACTGGCGGTGGGCGTGGTGGTAGGCGGCGTGCTGCAGCTGGCCGTGCAACTGCCGGCGCTGCGGCGCATCGGCCAGTTGCCGCGCATCGGCCTGAGCTGGCGCGCGCTGAAAGCGGCCTGGCATCACCCCGGCGTCGGGCTGGTGCTGAAGAAGATGGCGCCTGCGCTGATCGGGGTTTCGGTGGCGCAGATCTCGGTGATGATCAACACGCAGATCGCCTCGCATCTCGCGGTTGGCGCGGTGTCATGGCTGACCTACGCCGACCGGCTGATGGAGTTCCCGACCGCGCTGCTTGGCGTGGCGCTGGGCGTGGTGCTGATCCCGCAACTGTCGGGCGCGCAAGGCAAGGGCGATACGGCGGCTTACTCCGGCATGCTCGATTGGGGGCTGCGGCTGGCGCTGATGATGTCTTTGCCTTGCGCGGTGGCCTTGCTGATCTTTTCCGAGCCTTTGGTGGCCGTGCTTTACCACCGCGGCGCGTTCACCGCCGATGCGGTCGCAAAGACCGTGCTGGCCTTGCAGGGCTATGGCGTCGGTCTGGTCGGTTTGATTGGCGTGAAGGTGCTGGCGCCGGGTTTTTATGCGCGGCAAGACGTCGGCACGCCAGTGAAGATCGCCATCTCCGTGCTGGTGCTGACGCAGCTGATGAATCTGCTGTTCGTGCAGGGCCTGGGCCTCGGCCATGCGGGGCTGGCCTTGTCGATCAGCGTCGGCGCGATGGTCAACGCTGGCTGGTTGTTGATCGGCCTGCGCCGCTCGGGCAGCTATGTGCCGGCGCCGGGCTGGCTGCCGTTTGCGCTGCGGGTGCTGGTCGCGACCGCGCTGCTGGGCGCCTTGCTGTGGTGGGGCGCGCATCACGTCGACTGGGTCGGCCTGCGCAGCCATGACGGTCAGCGCATCGCCTGGCTGGCGGGCTATCTGTTGGCGGCCGCCGTGCTCTATTTCGGTACCTTGCTGGCAAGCGGGTTGAGGCTGCAACAGTTCATGCGTCGCGGCTAAACTGACTTTCATGCCCGCGCCTTTGTCGTTTCGCACCCCGACCGCGCTCGACTATTTCGCGTCGCTGGTCGCCGACGATGCCAGCCTGTCGTTGATCGAGGCGGCAGTGGCAATTGCACAAGACGAGCAGCCCAATCTCGACATGCAGTCGGTGCTGGCTGAGATCGATGCGCTGGCCGACAAACTTCAGCGCCGCGTGCCGGCCGATTCGGTACCGGTGCAGCGGTTGTGGCGGCTGAACCAGTTTTTCTTCCAGGAACTGGGCTTCAGCGGCAACGTCAACGACTACTACGACCCCGGCAACAGCCTGCTCAGCACCGTCTTGCAGACGCGTCGGGGCATCCCGATCACGCTGGCGATCCTCTACATGGAACTTGCCACCCACATCGGCCTGGTGGCCTGGGGTGTGTGCTTCCCGGGGCATTTTTTGGTCAAGCTGAGCATGCCCGAAGGCGAGGTGGTGATCGACCCGTTCACCGGCCAGTCGCTGTCGCGCGAGCGGCTCGATGAGCTGCTGGTGCCTTACCGGCGCAGCCGCGGGCTGGTCGATGAGTTCGATGCGCCATTGGGCCTTTTTCTGCAGGCCGCGCCAGCGCGCGACGTGCTCGCCCGCATGCTGCGCAACCTGAAAGAAATCCACCGCATTGCCGATGATTCCCGCCGGCTGGTGGCGGTGCTGAATCGCCTGGTGATCTTGTTGCCGCATGCGTGGGAAGAGCGGCGCGACCGTGGCCTTGCGCATGCCGCGCTGGGCGATGTGACTGCCGCGACCGTCGACCTGATGGAGTACCTGGCCCACATGCCCGATGCGCCCGATCACGACGCGGTACGCGAGCGCATGGCGTCGCTCATTCAGCCGGGCTCCGGGCGCCTTCACTGAGCGTGCAGCCGCTACTGCAGGGCCGCCCCTTAGAATTTGCGACTCCCGGGTGGCCGTTGGCTGCCGTTGAGAGTCGATAAACCAAGAACAGGCTCCTCTCTGGATGAAGCAAATTCCCCTTGCGATCGGCAGCGAGCCCGTGCGCTCGTTCGACAGCTATCTGCAGGGCGCTAACGCGCCGGCTGTCGCACATCTGCAAGGCCTTCAGCCGCGCGCTGCCCCGGTCTACCTGTGGGGCCCCTCCGGCGTGGGCAAGACCCATTTGCTGCAGGCGCTGGCGCATCAGGTGCAAGACCAGGGCGGGCGGGTCAGCTGGTTCAGTGCTGTGAATGCTGCGCCATGGGTGTTCGAGGAAAGCAGCATGCTGATCGTGTTCGATGTGCTGTTTCGTTTGCTCCGCCACCATTACGGCG
>CAXTCD010000208.1:0-2397 GCA_964242145.1 uncultured Rhizobacter sp. | reverse complement strand
CGATGAATGCGATCGCTTCGATGCCGCCCAGCAGCATGCGGCTTTTGCGGTGTTTGTTGAGGCCACGACCCATGGCACGCCGATGGCCGCAGCCGGGCGCGTGCCGCCGGTTGACCTTCCGCTGCGCGACGACTTGCGCACCCGCCTGGGCTGGGGCCATGTGTTTGCTTTGTCGCCCTTGGGTGAAACCGAGGCGCGTGCCGCGCTGCGCCGTGAAGCCGATCGGCGCGGCCTCTTTCTTTCGGACGATGTGATGGACTATCTGTTGACTCATTTCGCGCGGGACCTGAAGCATTTGATGGCGCTGCTCGACCGGCTGGACGACTTCGCGCTGATCCACAAACGAGCTGTCACCGTGCCGCTGCTCAAGCAGATGCTGGCCGAGGAGGGCGCATGAACGCCGCCGTCCGCACGCAAGCGCTGAAATCGCCGGCGACCGCATCGATGCAGGGCCGGCCATGAACCTGTGCTTGTTCGATCTTGACCACACGCTGCTGCCGATCGATTCCGACCATGCCTGGGGCGAGTTCGTCGTGCGCCAGGGCTGGGTCGAGCCGGTGGCATTCGCCCGCTCCAACGACGCCTTCTACGCCCAGTACCAGGCCGGCACCCTTGACATTCACGAATACATCGAATTCTCGACCCGCCCGTGGCGCGACCGCCCGCACGACGTGATGGAAGCGGCGAGCTTTCGCTTCATGCAGGAAGTGATCGAGCCCGAGCTGCGCCACGAAGCGCATGAGCTGGTGCAAAAGCACCTCGCGTTGGGCGATCTGGTGGCGATCGTGACGGCCACCAACGAGTTCGTCACTGCGCCGATCGCGCAGGCTTTCGGTGTCGACCACTTGATCGCCGTGCGGCTGGAGCGAGGAGCGGCGGGTAATATCACCGGCCGGATCGACGGCGTTCCGTCGTTTCGTGAAGGCAAGACGGTGCGCACCGAGCAGTGGCTGGAAAGCCTGGGCCACCACCTCGGCGAGTTCGACCGCATCAGCGTCTACAGCGACTCGGCGAACGACCTGCCGCTGCTGGAATACGCAACCGACCCGGTGGCGACAAACCCCTCGCCCTCGCTTGAAACCATTGCGCGCGAGCGGGGCTGGCGCATTCTTCAGTTGTTCTCCTGATGATCAAAAAGTTGATTGACAAATTGCTGGGCAAACCGGCGGCCAAGCCCGGTGTGCCCAAGGGCAAGCGGGTGGAGGTGCCGTTCAGCGAGCACCAGATCGATCTGGCGCTGGTCGACGACCATGCCGTGCGTGTCGTCAAGACGCTGACCGATGCCGGCTTCGAGGCTTACATCGTTGGCGGCGCGGTGCGCGATCTGCTGGTCGGGCTGCGGCCGAAGGATTTCGACGTCGCCACCAACGCGACACCCGAGCAGGTCAAGGGCCTGTTCCGGCGCGCCTTCATCATCGGTCGGCGCTTTCGCATCGTTCACGTCGTCTACGGCCGGGGCCGCGAGCACGAGGTGATCGAGGTTTCGACTTTTCGCGCGATGGTCGATGCCACCGCGTCCGAGCAGGTCAGCGGCAACGAAAAGACCTCGAAGAGCGAACTGGCCGGCAAGACCCATGTGGTCGATGCGGCCGGGCGCGTGCTGCGTGACAACGTCTGGGGCCCGCAGATCGAAGATGCGGCCCGGCGCGACTTCACCGTCAACGCGATGTACTACGACCCGCAGCAGCAGATCGTGGTCGACTACCACGGCGGCATCAAGGACGCGAAGAAGAAGGTGTTGCGCATGATCGGCGACCCGGCAGCGCGCTATCGCGAAGACCCGGTGCGCATCATCCGCGCCGTGCGCTTTGCTGCGAAGCTGGGTTTCACGATCGAGCCGAAGACGCGCCAGCCGATCCAGGAGATGGCCGCGCTGCTCGAAAGCGTGCCGGCCTCGCGCACCTTCGACGAAATGATCAAGCTGCTGCAGACCGGCCATGCGCTGGCGAGCATCGAAGAGCTTCGCAAGCAAGGGCTGGTCGGCTCGGCGCGCGGGCTGTTCCCGATCCTCGATGTCGTGCTCGATGACGCGGCCAAGCACCCGGAGCGCCGCAAGTTCGTTGACATGGCGCTGGCCGACACCGACCGCCGCGTTGGCGAAGGCAAGCCGGTGGCGCCGAGCTTCATGCTCGCCTGCATGCTGTGGCATGACGTGCTCGATGGCTGGCAGCGCCTGAAGAAGAAGGGCGAGGCGCCGTTCCCGGCCTTGCAGCAGGCGGTCGACGCGGTGTTCGATGCGCGCATCGGCGACATCTCCGGGCGCGGCAAGCTGGGCGCCGACATGCGCGAAATCTGGCTGATGCAGCCGCGCTTCGATCGCCGCACCGGCAATGCGCCGCACACGCTGGTCGAGCAGCCGCGCTTCCGCGCCGGCTTCGACTTCCTGCGCCTGCGCGC
>CAXTCD010000207.1:5670-8207 GCA_964242145.1 uncultured Rhizobacter sp. | reverse complement strand
GCCTGATCCTGCTTCATCTCCACTTCCGGCTTGCCGGATGGGGCTGAGTAGTTACTGGTGATCTAAAGAACACCCCAAGGATTGATGCCTGCCCGCCCACAAGGCGCAGGCAGGCTTGCCAGGCCTTGTTCAGGAACTTAGAAGCTCACGACCATCGATGCGCCGAGCAGATGGTTGGACTTTTTAAAGCTGCCGTCTTTCACGTCTTCGAACACCGCCTGGTTGGCGCGGTCGAGGCGGTATTCGGCCTTGAAGGTGGTGCTCAGGCTGTAGAGGTAGCCCAGACCCACGGACAGTGCGTAGCGGTTGGCGCCCGTCTCGGGATCGTCCTGCAAGCCGCCGGGGCCGATGCCGTTGCGTGGATCGGCTTCCACATAGCCGAGCAGGCCGCCGCCGTTCTTCTTGTTGGCGAGATAGTCGAAGCGGGCGATGCCTTCAAAGCGCGGGGTGAATTTGTAGCCGGCCAGGGTCGACAAACCCCACCATTGGGCGTTACGCAATTCGCCGGTGAGCGGGTCGGCGCTGACCGCGGCCTGCTTCTGATGGCCGTAGCTCAACTGGCCCTGCAGTGTCCAGTCGCCGCGGATGAAATAAGCATCGGCCTCGAACAGGTCAAGCCTTGTGTCATGCGTGTCATAGGGCGCTGCGCTGACCGGGTTCAAGGCATCGCCGACTGAGGCGCGCAGGTTTGCGGCCTTGCCGTTTACCCCGGCAAAACCGAAGCCCTGGAATTCGCCTTTGGCGTAATCGACACGATAGGCAATGACCGGTGTCTTCTCGCCCGCCTGGCGCTTCGAGGCGTTCGTGTTGGCGAGCACCACTTTGCTGATCCACTTGCCGCGGGTCAGCTCGAGGCCGGCGCCGGTGTAGGCCGTGGGCAGCGTGAAGTCGAACAGCAGGTTGTGGGTGATCAGCTTGTTCAGGGTTGGCTGCAGGTATTCATAGCCCGACCAATCCGGGATCTGCCCGGCGATCAGGCGTGTTTGAAGGTTACTCAGGGGCAATGACACCGTGGCTTCGTGAATCACCGAGTCGCCATCGAACACGGCACCGACACCGCGGTTCGGTGCCAACGTCAGCCGCCATTTCGAGCCGCCTTCCATTTCCTTTTGAAAGTCGATCAGCGCCATGCCGAAGTAGGAGTTGTCGTAGTTGAAGCCGTCGTCGCTGACGCGGTTCAGGAACTGGAAGCCGGCGCGGTCTTGGTTCTTGTTGTAGATGAAGGCCGGGTCCATCTGGCCGCTGATCTTCAGGCCGCGAAAGCCCATGGCGTCCTGGTTGTCTTCCAGCGCCTCGGTCTTGATCGCGATCCGGTTGAACTCCTGCGTCTGCTCGGGCGTCATGCCCCATTGCTTCTCGGGCGCCTTCTCGGACGTTTTATCTGAGGTCTTCTCTGCTGACTTCTCTGCAGTTTTCTCGCTGGCCTTGGCATCCACCGCCTTCAGCTTTTGCTCCAGCGCATTGACCTGCTCTTTGAGTGCGCGCAGCTCCTTGCGCAATTCGTCGATCGACTGCGCCGCGGCTGTCAGCGGAAACGCGGCGAGCAAGGCCAGGCTCAAGGTGGCGGGTTGCCAAAGTGCTCTCATGGGTTCACTCCTGTTTCGTTCTTATTCAATCGAGTCTGATGAGTCTGATGAGTCCGATTCTCTAGAGATGCCGCGCAGCGCTCAGTTGCCGGCGCGGTGCGCGTCAGCCATCTCACGGGAACGCTTGCGCTCATTGCGGGCAATCCACAGGCTGGCGGCGACCACGCCGATCGACACCACCAGCACGATCAGCGTGGCCACGGCGTTGACGCTCGGGTTCAGGCCGAGCCGGGCGCGCGAGAAGATCACGAGCGGCATCGTCGTTGAGCCGGGGCCTGACAGGAATGCCGACAACACGACGTCATCGAGCGACAGCGTGAAGGTCAGCAGCCAGGCCGACAGCAGCGACTGCGCAATCATCGGCAGCGTGACCAGCGTGAACACCTGCCAGGGGCGCGCGCCGAGATCGAGCGCCGCCTCTTCGAGCTGCGGGTTCAGGTCGTTCAGCCGCGCCTGCACGATCACGGTGGCATAGGCCAGGCCGAGCAGCAGATGGCCGAGCCAGATCGTCATCAGGCCGCGCTCGGGGAAGCCGATGCCGAACACGCTTTGCGTCATGCGCTGCATCGACACCAGCATCAACAGCAGCGACAAGCCGACGATGA
This sequence comes from uncultured Rhizobacter sp., assembly GCA_964242145.1. Classification (GTDB taxonomy): domain Bacteria; phylum Pseudomonadota; class Gammaproteobacteria; order Burkholderiales; family Burkholderiaceae_C; genus Rhizobacter. Next base: position 6,016 of record CAXTCD010000207.1, on the reverse strand, counting down.
CCTCGGGCATCACCAGCGGCGCATTCACCATGCCGGAGAACAGCGTGCGGCCAAAGAAGCGCTTGTATTTGACGAGCGCGAACGCAGCCATCGTGCCGAGCAGCACCGACGAACACGCCGTCATGAAGGCGATCTTCAGCGACAGCCACAAGCCGTTGATCATCTCGCTGTCGGACGCGAGCTGGGTGTACCAATTCAGCGTGAAGCCGCGCCAGACATTGGGCACTGGCGAATCGTTGAACGAATACAGCACCAGTGCAGCGATCGGCAGGTAGAGGAAGAGGTAGCCGGCGGACAGCCAGCCGCGGCCGAACCAGCGGGCGAGCGAAGCGCGGCTCATCGGCGG
>CAXTCD010000207.1:0-5660 GCA_964242145.1 uncultured Rhizobacter sp. | reverse complement strand
CTCCTGGGCTTCGGCCTGGTATTTGTTAAAGATGGCCAGCGGCACGATGATCAGCAGCACCATCACGACCGCCACCGCCGAGGCCATCGGCCAGTCGTTGTTGCTGAAGAACTCATCCCACATCACGCGGCCGATCATCAGCGTTTGCGGGCCGCCGAGCAGCTCGGGAATCACGAACTCGCCGACGCAGGGAATGAACACCAGCATGCTGCCGGCGATGATGCCGGCCTTCGACAGCGGCACCGTGATTTTCCAGAACGCGACCCAGGCCGAGGCGCCGAGGTCGGCTGCGGCTTCGAGCAGGCGCAGGTCCATCTTCGCGAGGTTCGAGTACAGCGGCAGGATCATGAAGGGCAGGTAGGTGTAGGTCATGCCCAGCACCAGCGAGAAGGGCGTGTTCATCAACTGGCCGGGTGCGGCAATCAGGCCAGTGCGGGCCAGCAGCTGATCGAGGTGGGCCGAAGTGATCAGCTCGAACACCCAGCCGTTCTCGCTCAGCAAGCCCTTCCATGCGTAGACGCGCAGCAGGAACGATGTCCAGAACGGCAGCATCACCAGCATCAGCAGCGCCGGCTGCACGGTGGCCTTGGCGCGGGCCATGAAATAGGCGAACGGGTAGCCGATCGCCAGGCACAGCACGGTCGTGACCGCGGCGTATTTGATGCTGGAGAGGTAGGTTTTGAAGTACAGGTCGTCTTGCGTGATGAAGAGGTAGTTGTTGAAGCGCACCGAGATCTGCAGCACGCCATCTTTCAGGCTCAACAGGTCTTTGAAGGTCACGGCCTCCATCTCGGAGACGCTGATCTTCACGACGATCAGGAACGGCAGCAGGAAGAACAGCAGCAGCCACACATACGGGATGCCGATCACGGCACCGCGGCCACGGGCCAAAGCGTGCAGGCGATCGAAAATCTTCATGCCGTCAGCACCACTTGGGCCGTGGGCGCCCAGCTGGCCCAGGCGGTGTCGCCCCAGGTCAGCGGCTTGTCGCAATGGCGCTGGGTGTTGGCCTCGCTGACCTTCAGCACCGCGCCGCTGGCCAGCAGCAGGTGGTAGACGGTGTAGCTGCCGAAGTACGACATGTCTTTGATCGTGCCTCGGGCCTGGTTGAATTCGCCCTCCGGCTTGTCGCTGTCGATGCGGATCTTTTCCGGGCGCAGCGCCACCGTCACCGCCATGCCTTCGCTGCCAGTGATGCCATGGCCGACGTAGTGCTGGCAGTCGGCACACTGCACCACCACATGGTCCGGGTGGTCATCGATCAAGCGGCCGTCCATCAGGTTGACGTTGCCGATGAAGTCGGCCACGAAGCGGGTGGCCGGCGTTTCGTAGATGTCGCTCGGCGAGCCGACCTGCAGCAAGCGCCCCTCGCTCATCACGGCGATGCGCGAGGCCATCGTCATTGCCTCTTCTTGGTCGTGCGTGACCATCACGCAGGTCACGCCGACGTTCTCGATGATGTTGACCAGTTCGATCTGCGTTTCTTCGCGCAGCTTCTTGTCGAGCGCGCCCAGCGGCTCGTCGAGCAGCAGCAGCTTGGGCTTTTTCGCCAGGCTGCGCGCCAGCGCCACGCGTTGCTGCTGGCCGCCGGAGAGCTGGTGCGGCTTGCGCTTGGCGAACTTGCCGAGCTGCACCAGCTTCAGCATGGCTTCGACCTGCGTTGCGATCTGATCGCGGGGCAGGCCGTCGCGCTTCAGCCCGAAGGCGACGTTGTCCCAGACCGTCAGGTGAGGGAACAGCGCATAGCTCTGGAACATCATGTTCAAGGGCCGCTCGTACGGGGCGAGCCCGGCCAGGTCTTGCCCATTCAGGATGATGTGGCCAGAGGTCGGCGTCTCGAAACCGGCCAGCATGCGCAACAGCGTGGTCTTGCCGCAGCCGGAAGAGCCGAGCAGCGCGAAGATCTCACCCTTGGCGATGTCGATGCTGACGTTGTTGACCGCTTTGTAGCCGCTGAAGTCTTTGACGACGTTGCGGATCTGCAAATAGGCGGCCGGCGCAGCGGCCGTGCCGTCGACCGTCCGGGCGGGCATTGGAATGGATGTCATGTCAGATGAGAAGGGCTTGCTCAGAGGCCCGTTTTGAACGAGGTGTAGGTGCGGGTCATCAGCCGCCGCAGGTCATTCGCGATGGCGTCAGGGGCCGACATTTTCTTCATCTCGGCGTCATTCGGAAAGACCGTCGGATTGCTCGCGACCTCAGGCTTGATGAACTTGCGCGATTCCTTGTTGGCGTTGGCATAGAACACTTTGTTGGTCAGCGCGGCGCTGACCTCGGGGCGCAGCATGTAATCGATGAACTTGTGCGCATTGCCGGGATGGGCGGCATCGTTGGGAATCACCATCACGTCGAAGAACAGCAGGCCGCCTGTTTGTGGCAGCAAAGCCTCGATCTTCTGCCCGGTTTTGCCGTCGATGGCGCGCTGGCGCGCGATGTTGATGTCGCCCGACCAGCCCAGCGCCATGCAGATCGAGCCGCTGGCCAGGTCGTTGATGTAGCCCGACGAGCTGAACAGCGTGACCGACGGGCGGATGGTTTTCAGCAGGTTGGCCGCCGCCTGGTAATCACCGGCGACCTTGCTGTAGGCTGGTTTGCCGAGGTAGTGGAGCGCGGCCGGCACCACTTCGGTGGGCGAGTCGAGGAAAGACACGCCGCAGCTTTTCAGCTTCGAGATGTATTCGGGCTTGAAGGCCAGATCCCAGGCGTTTTCGGGCAACGGCAGGTTGCCCAGCGCCGCCTTGACCTTGTCGACGTTGATGCCGATCGTCGTGTAGCCCCACAGCCAATTGACCATGTACTGGTTGCCGGGGTCGAGCTTGGCGAGCTGTGCTTGCACGTCGGGGTCGAGGTTCTTGTAGTTCGGCACCAAGGCCTTATCGATCTTGCGCAGCAGGCCGCCATCGACCTGCAGCTTCGCCCAGTGCGAGGAGGGCACGACAATGTCATAACCGGTTTTGCCGGCGACCAGCTTGGCGTGGACGATCTCGTTGTTGTCGAAGTTGTCGTAGCGAACCTTGATGCCGGTTTCCTTTTGGAAATTCGCCAGTGTGTCTTCGGCGATGTAGTCGGACCAGTTGTAGACGTTCAGCACCTTGTCTTCTTCATCGGCCGCGGCCGGCCCGGCCATCACCAGCCATGCGCTGGAAAGCGCCCAGCCCAGAATGCCCAGGGCCCTGCCACGCATTTGCTTCATCGCCGAATCCCTTGTTTTCATGGTGAGTTTCTCCTCCAAGCTGCTGAACTTGATCGACCGGGCTTCGTCACGATGCCACGCACACGGTGTGCAGCCGTCGCTTGGCAACGCTGGATTGTTGCCGCGCTCTGATACAGAGTTTTGACGTCACGCTCACATGCAGCGCCTTGCATGGCGCCATGGCATCTGCCTCGGTGCTTATCGCTGTGGCCGACGGCGATCTCATCCCGATCTCCTGTCACGACGGCCCAAGCCTCACAGGCACGGGGCAGGGGCACGATGACTCTTGGACAACAAGGCAGGCAAAGCTTGTGCCATCGGTGCGCAAGTTCACAGTTGATGGCGGCCCGGGCGACGATGCTTACATCCAACCCCGTTGCCGCAGATCGGCATGCGTGAGATCGAGGCAGCGTTCGATCAGCGCGGCCATCTCGTCGATCTGCTCACGCGTCATGACCAAGGGCGGGGCAATGATCATGCGGTCACCGACCGCACGCATGATCAGGCCGTTGCCGAAACAATGCCCTCGGCACACCATGCCGACTTCGAGGGCGCTGTCGAAGGTCTGACCCGTGACCTTGTCTTTGACGATCTGCAACGCGCCCATCAGCCCGCAGGTCTGGGCCTCGCCAATCAATGGATGCTGGCCCAAGACCTCGAACTTCTGCGCGAGGTAAGGCCCGATTTCGTCATGGATGCGCTCGACCAGGCGCTCGCGCCGCACCAATTGCAGGTTCGCCAGGCCCACCGCACAAGCGACCGGGTGGCCGGAGTAGGTGTAGCCGTGGTTGAACTCACCGCCTTGCTCGATCAGCACCCGCGCCACGCGCTCGCCGACCATCACGCCGCCGAGCGGGATGTAGCCCGAAGTCACGCCCTTCGCGAAGGTCATCAGGTCGGGCTTGAAGCCGAAGGTCTCGCAGCCGAACCATTGGCCAGTGCGGCCAAAGCCGGTGATGACCTCGTCAGAGATCAGCAGGATGCCGTACTGATCGCAGATGCGCTGGATCTCGGGCCAGTAGGTCGATGGCGGCACGATCACGCCACCGGCACCTTGCACCGGCTCGCCGATGAAGGCCGCCACCTTGTCGGCACCGATCTCCAAAATCTTCGCCTCCAGCGCCCGCGCCGCTTTCAGGCCGAAGTCTTCACGGCTCAGGCTGCGGTCGCTCTCGAACCAGAACGGTTGCTCGATGTGCACGATGCCGGGGATCGGCAAGCCGCCTTGTTCGTGCATGCCGCTCATGCCGCCCAATGAAGCACCTGCCATCGTCGAGCCGTGATACGCGTTGTGCCGGCTGATGATGACGCTGCGCTGTGGCTGGCCGAGCAAATCCCAGTAGCGACGCACCATGCGCACGATGGTGTCGTTACCTTCCGAGCCGGAGCCCGAGAAAAACACATGCTTGAACTGCGGCGGCGTGATCTCGGCCAGCAACTCGGCCAGCTCGATGGCCGGCGGCGTCGCGGTCTGGAAGAAGGAGTTATAGAACGGCAGCGTGTTCAGCTGCGCGGTTGCGGCATCGATCAAGGCCTGCTGGCCATAGCCGACATTGACGCACCACAGCCCCGACATCGCATCCAGGATCTTGTGGCCCTCGCTGTCCCAGAGGTAGATGTTGTCGGCACGCGTGATGATCCGCGAACCCTTGCCCGCCAGCGACTTGAAGTCAGTGAAGGGGTGAAGGTAGTGCGCCGCGTCGGCGGCTTGCCACTCGCGCGTGCTGCGGGAGGGTGATGTTGATTCAGTCATGCGGGTGTCTCCAGAACGTCCAGGTCCAGCAGTCTTGGAAGCATGGGCCTGTGCCGTGCTCCTCGATGTCTTATGTCTTCATGCCTTGGCTCCTGCAGCCAATGCTTTCCAGGTACCACTTCTTGCTCCAGCCGTTGTGCCGTACACGGCCCATCCCCATCAAGCGGCCGCGGTGGAACCGGCTTTGCCGGGCCACCCGCGGCGCCCCTTGAGGGGAGCGCCGCAGGCGCTACGGGGTGGTCTACACATGCAACAGCAAATGTTCCCGCTCCCAAGGCGAAATCACCTTCATGAACTCGTCGTGTTCGATCTCCTTCACCTCCGAATACACGGTAATAAATGACTTGCCCAGCACGTCATGCAGGTCTTTCTCATCGGCCAGCCAACCCAGGGCTTCGCTCAACGATCGGGGCAGCTGGTATTCGGAGAGATAAGCATCGCCCTTGCATTCGGCCGCCGGCTCAATGCGGTTCTTGATGCCGAGGTAGCCGCAGGCCAGCGTCGCGGCAAGGGCCACATAGGGGTTCGCATCGGCACCGATCACGCGGTTTTCGATGCGGCGCGCGGCCGGCGTCGCCACGGGCGATCGGATGCCGACGGTGCGGTTGTCGGTGCCCCATTGGATGTTGATTGGCGCCGCGGTGGAGCGGGCCAGGCGGCGATAAGAGTTGACGTAAGGCGCGAACAGCGCCATCGCCGCCGGCGTGTATTTCT